>CAZRPA010000001.1:0-89645 GCA_964601855.1 uncultured Flavipsychrobacter sp.
CAGGTAGCAATACAGTATGTTCTGGTGATTCTGTTTTGCTTGCCAACATTGTAGCTGGTGGTACCTGGAGTAGTAGTGCTGTAGCAGTAGCTACTGTTGCTTCGTCAGGTGTAGTACATGGTAATGCTCCGGGTATTACCGTTATTTCTTACAGTATGCCCACAGGTTGTGTGGTCACACATCCTGTTACAGTCAATCAGTTGCCGGTATCATATCTGCTAACAGGTGGTGGTACTTTTTGTATAGGAAGCACAGGTGTGCCGGTTTCGTTAGTCGGTTCTGCTACAGGTTTTGGGTATCAGCTATACAATGGACTTACACCTGTCGACTACCTAACAGGCACTGGGGCAGCGCTCAATTTTGGTTTACACACTACTGCGGGTACCTATGCCGTTAGGGCTACGAATCTTACAACTGGTTGCATGCGCACTATGCCGGGTATTGCTGTGGTCAATCCTGTGAGCATAGGACCTGCTACAGTAGCCATAAGTGCAGCATCGGGCGATACCGTATGTGCAGGTAGCACGGTGTTGTATACAGTTGCAACGTATTTGGGTGGCAGCTTACCTACCTATCAGTGGCAGGTAAACGGTGTAGTAGTAGGTAGTGGTGCTACCTATTCTTATGCACCTATGGCTGGCGATGTTGTCACATGCAGGCTCACTAGTAGTGCTAGTTGTGCTGTTCCAGCTATTGCTTATGACACTACATTGCCTGTAGCGTTGCCCACTGTTATACCTACAGTTTCAGTTGCAACTTTGCCTAACGATACTCTATGTCAGTTTACTACAGCCACCTTTATTGCTGCTGCATCAGGTGGTGGTACATCGCCTGTTTACCGCTGGTTGGTCAATGGTGGCTTTGTAGATACAGGTGCCACCTATTCTTACCTGCCTGCCGATGGTGATGTGGTGTCTTGTGTTATGCTATCAGATGAGCGTTGCAGACTCATAGACACAGCATTTAGTATGCCAATTGCCATGACCGTATTCCCGTACGTTGTACCTACAGTTACTATCAATGCATCACCAGCGTTTACTATCAATGCCGGTGATGAGGTGACATTTACGGCTGTAGTAGCTAATGCTGGCAGTGTACCTGGTTATCAGTGGTATATCAACAGTATGGCTATTGTAGGAGCTACAACTAACACATTTGTGCATTCTGGTTTTGCCAATCTTGATACTGTCACATGTAGGGTGGTTTCATCGGGTATTTGCAGTGGCATTGTAGGTACTAAGTCGGAGGTGATTTTTGTGAACAATGTAGGTGTTCAAAACTTGGGAGCGGTGAATGGTCATTTTATGCTGTTGCCTAATCCTAATACTGGTAACTTCATCTTAAAAGGTAGCCTACATTCGGCTGGAAATTCCAAAGTAGATATACAGGTTACAGATATGTTAGGGAAGGTAGTTGAAGACGTAACAGCTATTGCGGCAGATGGTGTCGTAAATGTTCCTATACATTTGCCTCAACATTTGGCAAATGGTATGTACTCGCTCAGTATTACGTATGGTAATAGCCATCAAGTGATTCATTTTGTAGTAAGAAAATAGGTGGTTTTTGTTATTGGGTTTTAGAATGTACCAATTCAATAGGTGATAATGGTGGATAAACTCTAAGTTTTCCACATTAGCAACTGAGGCAGAAAAAAACTTTATTCTTGCTTTTTATTTGGTAATTTTGCATCGATTTTCCGTTTTATTATCATATTTTCATTATATGTCAGGTCAACTTAAAGAGGTACGTAACCGAATAAAGTCAGTATCGTCTACACAGCAGATAACCAAAGCTATGAAGATGGTTAGTGCCGCAAAGCTGCGTCGTGCTCAGGATGCCATTCTTCAAATGCGTCCTTACTCGCGCAAGTTGCAGGATATGCTTAGCAATATTGTTAGTGCTGCATCGTCAGATGTTAGTTTGCCGCTCGCTGAGGTTCGTCCCCTGGAGCGCATTCTATTCATTACCGTTACCAGCGATCGTGGTCTGTGTGGTGCATATAATGCCAATGTTATCAAACTTACCCGCCAAATCATAGAGACCAACTATGCTACTCAGATGGCTAAGGGTAATGTAACGATACTGCCTATCGGTAAAAAAGGTTACGAGTTTTTTCAGCGCAACAATTTCAAATTGGTTGAAAATTTCTGGGATACGTTCTCTGATCTTTCTTTCGAGAATGTGCGCAGAGCAGCTCAGTATGCGCAGCAGGCATTCCTCAATAAAGAGTATGACCATATAGAAATAGTATACAGCCAATTTAAAAATGCGGCTACACAAAATTTCGTATCTGAGCAGTATTTGCCCATACCACGCGTAGAACAGTCTAACAAGAAAATGAATGTAGATTTCATCTTCGAACCGTCAATGGAAGAATTGTTGCTAGAGCTGATGCCAAAAATCCTCAATACTCAGGTGTATAAATCTGTGCTCGATGCCAATGCATCTGAGCATGGTGCTCGTATGACTGCTATGGATAAAGCCAGCGAAAACGCCAACGAATTGCTGAAGTCGCTCAAGATTAGCTACAACCGTGCTCGTCAGGCAGCCATCACTACCGAGCTTACAGAGATAGTAAGTGGTGCTGCAGCACTGCAGGGCTAGTACTTACACTATTCTTAAACAATATTTCTCAAAACATCTTCATGCCTGCATGGAGATGTTTTCTTATTTTTATCAAAAGTTTTTTTATGCGCAGTTTTCACTTTTTATGGTTTCTTGCTTTATTGTCGGCTTCACACACACAGGCTCAGCAGGCTAGGGTCACCCGGCACCAGGCTACACTGCAGGGCACTGCTGCACTACACAATGCCGATGATAAGTACAATGCCAGTGTTATAAACCTGGAAGCGCCCGATGTGGAGCACAATGCCGACAAAAAGAAACTGAGAGAAGTAAAAGAAAAAATGCAGCAGTTGTACCCCCGCAAAACAACTGGTGTGCAGCACAAAAAAACATCTGCTGTTATGCAGCCAGCAGTGTCTATTGGGTTTATAGCCGATTCGCTTTCCGGTATACCACCAGATAACTATTGTGCGGTAAGTAATGGCAATAAAGCAGTAGCAGTTATGAACTCAAACATTGCTATTCACGATGCCAATACTGGTGCCTACGAATATCGCAAAAGCCTGATGGCATACAGTGCTGCTGTAGGGCTCAATAATCCTGGGGTGGGTGGTGGCGTACACTATCGCTTCGACCCAAAAGTTATTTACGACCCTCAAGCTGACAGATTTATTTCTGTAATGCTCAACAGTACAAATCAGAATAACTGGATAGTAGTAGGGTTCTCAAAAACGAATGATCCTTCGGGCGACTGGAATTTTTATAAGTTTTACGGCGATTTGTTTGCCGATACTACATGGTTCGATTATCCGGCAATATCTATAACTAAAAATGAATTTTTCCTCACTGGCAACCAAATCAAATACAACGAAAGCTGGCAGGCAGGGTTTAAGCAAACCCTAATTTACCAGATTCGTAAAGAAGAGGGTTATAATGGCGATAGCCTACTGACTTACCAGATATGGGATAACATTAAATTCAACGACCGCTCGCTAAGGTGTTTGTATCCCCTTAAGCCCGGTGCCGCACTAGAAGAAAAGGAGCAGTATTTTTTGTCAAACAGAAACTTTGATATGTCTAACGACTCCATTTTTTTGGTTAAAGTTCCGGATACTATAGGCAGTGCCGATACTGTACTTACCATAACGCCCCTTATATCAGCATTGCCTTATGGTGTACCGCCCAATGCGCTGCAACCCGATACTACCAAAGACCTAGCTACCAATGATGGCAGGGTATTGGGCGGTTTTGTGAAGGGTGATGAATTGCAGTTTGTAAGTACCACCACCAATGCTGCCAACGGAGCATCTGCTATTTATCATGGCGTCATAGCTAATTTCCGTACCACACCTACAGTCAGTGCTCAACTCATAAGTATTGATACGCTCGATTTTGGATACCCCAATATTTCTTACACAGGCAATGTAGGTGGGCTCAATACTTCTATAATCACTTACGAATTCTCAGGTAGGCGTACATTCCCCGGCTATGGTGCCGTGTTTTGCGACGGTGCAGGTTACTCTGATATGCTGAAGATAAAAACTGGTGATAATAGCATTAGGCTGCTATCTGGTCGCGAGCAACGCTGGGGCGATTACAGCGGCTCTCAGCCCGACTGGGACTCACCGGGAGCTATATGGGTAGAGGGTATCTTTGGTAGAAAAGACTTCAGATACGGTAACTATATGGCACGTCTTACAGCTCCTCATTTCACTGCTTTGGACGATGCGCCAGTTGTCAAGGCACCTACATCAGCTGTTTACCCAGCTCCAGCTTGGGAATATGTGAATTTTGAATTCACGGTAGCAGATGCTCAGAATTTCAGTTTTGTGATTTATGATATGGCGGGTAGGGTAGTAGACCAAGTGTTATCTACTCAGTGCAAGAAAGGTAAAAATATTATTCAGTTCAATGTGGCACCCCTAGCACCTGGCACATATATGTTGCAGGCAGTAGGTAGCAAAGGCGAGCAGATACCAGTACACAAAATAGTGCGCAGGTAACCTGCCATTGTATATTTTGTTGCCTACCTGTCACTAACTTTCAATACCAATCATGCAGTTATTATTTAATGTTACCCTTGCTTTCCGTGCCATCCGCAACAATAAGTTGCGGTCAATACTCACCATTGCCATCATAGGTTTGGGTATTATGGCATTGGTAGGTATACTTACTGCTATAGAGGTAATGAAAGCGAGTGTCTATAGCAACTTCAGCAGCATGGGTGTCAATACTTTTCAGATAACCAGCGATGTACTCAAGAAAAAGAGACACAGAGGTGGTGGGGTAAATGTGACTGTTGTAGATGGTAGAGCTATTAGTTTCGAAGATGCGAAAACATTCAAAGAGCGGTTCGAATTTCCGGCAAATATAGGTCTGTCGGTAGGTGGTACTGGTAATGCTACTGTCAATTACCGATCCAATAAAACCAACCCCAATGTACGAGTAACAGGTGTAGATGAGGCATACCTTACTGTAACAGATACTAAGCTGGAGGCGGGTAGGAATTTCTCTACTGCAGAGGTTTATTCGGGCGGTTATGTTTGTTTGTTGGGTAGTGGTGTAGCTAAAAAGCTATTCAAAGGCAAAAATCAGGAAGCTATAAACGAGATAGTTTCGGTAGGCAATGTAAAGTGCCGGGTAGTGGGTATCATGGAGTCGAAGGGAGGTAGTATGATGATGGATGGCGACAATAAAGTACTCATCCCGCTCAATACTGCGCGTGCTTTATTTGGAGGTAATAACTCTTACCTTATCAGTGTAAAAGTACCCGATGTACACATCAAAGATATAGCTGGCGAAGAGGCAGAAGGCTCATTCAGGGTAGTACGCAAATTGCCACTGGGTACCGAAAATAACTTTACAATATCCCAAAACAACGACCTTGTAGAAAAAGTGATGGATAGTATAGTGTACATTAGGTATTCGGCCATCATCATTGGTATCATCACCTTATTGGGCTCTGTAATTGGGCTAATGAACATTATGCTGGTATCTGTGGCAGAGCGTACCCGTGAAATAGGTGTGAGTAAGGCTCTGGGTGCACGTTCCTCTACCATCAAGCAACAATTCCTTACCGAGTCGGTACTCATTAGTCTGCTGGGTGGTATCAGCGGCATCATACTCGGTATGCTACTAGGCAATCTCGTCGGTATCTTTTTTGGTACTGGTTTTGTAGTGCCTTGGTTGTGGATAGCCATGGGCGTAAGTATTTGTCTGCTAGTGGGCGTTATATCAGGGATATATCCCGCCATCAAGGCTTCCCGCCTCGACCCTATTGTGGCGCTGAGGTATGAGTAGGGTGGAGTATATTTAATTCATGCACTTCTTATGAAGTGAGAAAAGTAGTTATTAGCTATGCCGCAGGTTTCCAAAAAACCTTTATACCATCTACAGAGACTATGTCCTTTGCTTGCGCTAGATCATAATTACTCTGTACCCTTAGCCAGAACTCAGGTGTGGTATTTTGGAATGCTGCTGCAAGCTTAATGGCCATTTCAGTTGACACTGATTGCTTGCCATTTATGATGGCTGAGAGTGTCTTTCGTGTTGTGTGCAGGCCATCTGCTATTTCTTGTATGGTCAGGGTTTTCCCTGTTTCTTCCCTTAGTGCTTCTATTGTTTCTTTTATCAGCTCTCCTGGGTGTGCTGGGTGGTACATAGCCATAAGTCGTTTATTTAATGGTAATCTAAATAGTCTACATCACATACATTCTCTCCTTCAAAACTGAAGATGATACGATAATTTCCATTCACTTTTACAGACCCAAAATCTTTCAAGTTTCCCGAGAGTTTATGAAGGTCATAACCAGGTACTTGCATCTCTTCGTGACTCCTGCAAGCTTCTAGCCTTGTGAGTATCAGCCTTATCTTAGCTACATGTTTAGGTTGCAATTTTGATGCATTCCCGCTATCATAATATAGCTTTAGTCCTTTATGGCGAAAACTAATAGTCACAATACAAATGTAACGTGCAACGTGATATGTGTCAAATATTTTCTTTGCCACATTCTCTGGTGGCTATCTTGCCCGTGTATATAATAGGTCTTATTGCTTTTTGAAAGTGACCCCTAAAGATGTTTCGCAAAGAACAAGTATTAACAACATACTGCACAATTGATGCTATTAATTGCATACGATATCAATTTTGATCACCTTTGCAAGTAAAGAATAAGTGGATAAAAGCATTTAATATGTATAAATGAGAAAGTAGAATATATGTACACCAAACAAGAAGAATCAAAGCAAAAACAAGCCTTCTGGACTGCTTTCGGTCAGTACATGAAGCCTATTCTTTCTGCCGATTGTGAGTCGGTAAACTGGATAAATTACAAAACTGGAATACCCGGCATTTACTTTCGTATGAATGCTGGCCACAAGCAGGCATCAATTGCCATAGAACTCACTCAAACAGATATTGAACTACAAGCATCTTATTACGAACAACTCCAAGGGCTAAAGCAGGTGTTGCACGAAACCTTGGGCGAAGAATGGCAATGGCAACCACTAACAGAAGACGACTATGGTAAAACAATTAGCAGCATCACCACACAGATACACAATGTAAACATTGCCCGGCAAGAAGACTGGCCGTTGCTCATTACGTTTTTCAAGCAGCGTATTATAGCGCTTGATTCCTTTTGGAGTATGGCTAAATATAGTTTTGAGCGGTAAACGAATTAGTAAGATTTTTCCGTGTTATTAGTTCAGTAACTACAATAGCAGCTAAAAAACAAAAAAGGAGCTGCGTGTAACAGCTCCTCAAGTTGATAGCCTAGGCTGTTATTCTACTCTTTCACAAATTTCTTCACTACACTTCCGGTGTCACCTCTTAGCGTTACAAAATAGAAGCCGGGAGCCAGCTTACTTACATCTACCTTAGTAATGTTATTGTTAACCTGCTCTTGTACAAGTACCTGTCCTATACTGTTGGTGACGGTGTAGGAATTAAAAGACTCTTTTTCGGTTTTTATTGTTAGTTCACTAGCAGCAGGATTGGGGTAGAGTTCTACTTTGTTTTGTTTGTTAATTGTGTGAGTTGATAATGATGGTATACCTATTATGTCGGTTGCGGTGTTAGTCATTATCACTTCATTGTCGTCAAAGTATATACCCACCCTATTGGGTATTACAGTGCCATCTGGTAGACCAGTTTTTGTTTTGATGTTAAAAATCAGCATGCCATCACACAAGCCATGGTGAGAGCTATCTAACAACTTGATGTTAGGGAAATCGAATTTTATGATATTGAGCCCACTTTCTTTTTTTACTGCTATATCCATAGCAGCCGAAGCCATTTCTAAACGGAATGTACTCAGGTCAAGATAATCTGACACAGTGTCTAGCACATAAATATTGTGTGCAGTATCATTGCCCATATTCTCAAATCTGATAGTGTATTGCAATTGTGTACCTGACAAGATAAAGCCAGCAGGCGATACAGTAATATCATTAGGGTCGAATGAAGACTTAACCGTATCTTCTCTTATGATGTGGTTGTTGTCGATATTAGAATCTCCCGATGTGGGCATTATCATATAATCAGTGTTTATCGCATCGCCTGGTACTAGCCATGTTCCAGGTACTTCTAGTTGCACATGTATACTGGTTGGAGCTGCTGTTGTGCAGGTAATTGGGCTCAAATTCCATGTTGCAATGTTACCTACTACAGATGTAGGTGCAGGTATAGAAGAATAGAAATCGTACTGTGTGCCAAAGTTCATTGATAATTGTGGGCTAACAGTTGTGTTGTAATAATTGTCTACATAGATGATGGTTGACATCGTATGTCTGCCACATCTGTTAGAAACATGACCGGTTAGATCAAAAGTACCTGGTGCTCCACCTTCTACCCCAAACCATTTGCGCGTATAGGTATTAGTATAGCTAGTTATTGTATCGTAAATGATTCCGCCTGTGGGACATGTAATGACTAAGCCATTTGGTTTTGATATAATCCTGAATGAATATATGGTGCCTGCTGGTCCATAAGCCTTGTAATACAAACCACTGCTAGCAGGCAAAGTATCGATAGGTATACTATTAGAATCTACTCTTATAGTAAGTGAGTTGTGATTATACCAATCAGCAGCATCATAAATACAGTTGCTGTTATTGTCATTGAATATTTTTATGGGTATAGTTCTGCAAAAATTGTATTCATATGAAAATTGTACTGAGTCTATAGTCGTAGTGCCGCTGTAAAGAATTTGTTTTACGGTATACGTGCCAGGGTATGCATAAGTATGTGGGAAATGTGCTGATGAACCAGTACCTAAAGCTATGTTGCTGAATGTGCCATCACCAAAATAGGTTGTTATGTTATAGGCAGTCCCTCCACAGGTATTGATGAAAAAGTCTGGTCCATTGCAAGTGGTATCGGGCGGATTTATTACATAGTGGTTTGTTATTCCACTTCTTACAATAGTCGGGGCGCCGAAGTTAGATATTATACAGCCTAACAGATTGTAAGTAAGTATTACAGTTCCGGCAGATAATGGAGTAATAATTCCACTGGTAGCACCAATAGTAGCTACCGTAGGGGTAGAAACTGACCATGTTCCACCAGAAGGAGTACCAGAAGCTGTTGCAGTGCCACTACTTAAGCATATATCTGGTGGCATATACGCCACCACTATAGGGTTTACAGTTACACTCCGTGTGGCTGTACAGCCAGTAGGCAGCGTATATGTAATGAGATCGGCACCGCACGCACTAGCACAACCCGGCAAATGGTACAACGATCCGGTAGTAGCTGAAATAGAATCAAATGCAGTGCCACCACACGACCACACACCACCAGGTGTTGCGCTTGTATAGGTAACGTATATATCGTGGTTACACAATGCCGGTGGTCCTGCAATGGGTGCAGGTGATGGGTTGACTGTTACAGAATTATAGACCTCTTCTGCTCCTAGTGTATAAGTTACAGTTACTGTACCAGCTGTACCCGCACTTGCAGCAGCAAACACCGCTGAGCTAGTTGTGCCTGTAGTCCAGCTTATAGAGCCTAGTGCTGTAGTAGATAATGACCATGTTCCGCCGGGCGTAGCGTTAGTCATAACAAGGCTGTTGCCACCACATACTGTACCTCCACCCGTAATGGGAGTAAGGGCAGCATATGAAATCAGTGAAAATAGGACAGCAAAAACTGTTAGTAAGCTTTTTCTCATGATTACATTTTATACAGATTCGATAACTTTTCAGTAATGTAGACACTCTACATTAGAGAATAGTTGGTTTAAGATTAGAAATAATCGCTAATTTCTAATGCCTAATATTCTGGTCACATACTAATGTATAGATTTACTGTTTAATACTCCCTAAATTTCCCCAAACCCATCATCATTATTTACTTACTTTTGATTTTACCTTATTCCATTGAGCAATATACTATCCATACAAAGTCTGTCGAAAAGTTATGGTGCCATACAGGCACTGAAGGGAGTGTCCTTTGATGTGCCAGAAGGTAGTGTGTATGGTGTGCTGGGGCCCAATGGTAGTGGAAAAACTACCCTGCTGGGCATACTACTAAATGTTCTGCTGGCTGATGCCGGCAGTTATAGCTGGTTTGGGGGTATGCCACCCGATGATGCCCGCCGTCAAATAGGGGCGCTGCTGGAGACGCCTAACTTTTACCACTACATGTCGGCATACAACAACCTCGAGATCACTGCCTCTATTCGTGGTCGTGGCTTAGGCGCTCGCGACAGTGTGCTGCAACAAGTAGGGCTTTATGAGCGCAGGCATAGTAAGTTTCAGGAGTTTTCATTAGGTATGAAGCAACGTTTGGCAATAGGTGCAGCACTTCTGGGCAATCCTAAAGTACTGGTGCTGGACGAACCTACCAATGGCCTCGACCCGGCAGGTATTGCTGAGATTCGGCAGCTTATTCGCACCCTTAGCAGTCAGGGCATTACCATAATCATAGCCAGTCACTTGCTCGATGAAGTGGAGAAAGTATGCACGCACGTGGCTATCCTAAAGCAGGGCAATTTACTGCTGCACGGTCCTGTAGATGAGGTGCTACGCCAAGAAGACTGGATAGAGCTTCGCTCTGCCGATATGGCTGCATTGCAGCAGGCACTGCTTACCTTACCCGGTTCTGTTGCTCCATCGTTTAGGATAGTAGATGGCATCTTGCAGCTCACTGGCGCTCAGGGTATTACCCCAGCCATGGTCAATGAGCACTGCATGGCTCAGGGCGTAGTGCTCACTCACCTCGTTCTCCGAAAGAAAAGTCTAGAAACCAGATTTATGGAACTCATCAATAAGTAACCCCCTTATGCGCTCACTACTTGCCATAGAATGGCTCAAAATAAAACGTTACCGTACCTTTTGGGTGCTTATAGGTCTGTTTATGGTACTTCTTCCCCTCTGGAACTATCAGATAGCAAAGGGCATCATAAGTATAGGTGGAGGGGATAGCATGGGGGGCATCAATCTGCTCAACACTGCTTATTCTTTCCCCTCTGTGTGGAGCAATATGGGCTTTTGGGCCAGCACCTTTATCACCTTTCTTAGCATATTGGTTATCATTATCACATCCAATGAGTACACCTATCGCACCCATCGTCAGAATGTGATAGACGGTTGGAGTAGATTGCAGTTTTTTCATGCCAAAGGTCTTATGGTATTACTGCTAAGCTTATTAGCCACAGTATATTTATTCCTTGTAGGTGCTCTTTTTGGGTGGGTCAATTCTGGTTCTCTATCCAATCTATTTTCAGAGTTTTACAAAGTCTTTTACTTCTTTTTACTTTCTGTCAATTACTTGGGGCTTGGTCTTTTTCTGGCAATTTGTATTAAACGGAGCGGTTTGGCAATAGGATTGTTTCTATTGTACACCAATTTTGTGGAGCACATTCTCGAGGGCATACTCAATAGCCGCGATGGTGCTCCTATAGGCAATTTACTGCCCCTACAATCTAGCGACGAATTATTGCCCTTTCAGCTCATGCAAATGATGAAATCGCTCATGCCGTCTGGCAATACGTTTTCAGATACTACCTATGTTATAGCCACTATTGGCTGGTGTGCAGTGTATTACTTAGCAGGTAGAATACTGTTGTTGCGCAGAGATTGGTAATTCCTACTGTTGGTTTTTTTGGTCGAAAAATATTTTGCTTCAAGCTCCAAACCGTTAAGGTTTATGCTCCGTACATGATAGCACTAAACATTTTTTAACCACTTAAAAAAGCAGAGAAATGAAAAAGATAATGATGATCGCAGCAATGGCTGTAGTGACAATGACTGGTGCTACCACACACACGTATGCCCAGAAGACAGTAATGGTAGGTGGCGCCGCTATGTACCCCACCAAAAACATAGTAGAAAATGCTGTGAACTCTAAAGACCACACCACGCTGGTGGCAGCAGTAAAAGCAGCAGGCCTAGTAGAAACACTGCAGAGTGCAGGTCCATTCACCGTGTTTGCACCTACAAACGATGCCTTTGGTAAACTGCCAGCTGGTACTGTAGATGGTTTATTAAAGCCTGAGGCAAAGGGTAAACTTACCGCTGTGCTCACTTATCATGTAATAGCTGGCAACCTTGATGCCAAAGCATTGATGGCAAAAGTAAAAGCAGGCAATGGCACAGCCACCCTAAAAACAGTACAGGGCAATGAGCTTACTTTTATGACCAAGGGGAAAAATCTGATGGTGAAAGATGGTAGTGGTAATGTAGCTACAGTAACCATCAAAGATGTTCGTCAGAGCAATGGTGTGATACATGTAATTGACAAAGTAATGCTGCCATAGTTTTGTTTTTATTGCGTTGTTTGATGTTATATTTGTGGGGGGAAATTCTTCCCCCCTTTTCATGTTAAAGATGCAGGTTACCAGTAAAGAAAGTATTTCGGTATTCGATATATTTAAGATAGGCGTAGGTCCCAGTAGTTCGCACACCCTTGGCCCATGGAGGGCAGCACTCAGGTTTGTAGATAGCATAAGAGCTATAGGTATGCACAAGGTGCAGCACGTCAGGGTATTGCTTTATGGCTCTCTAGCCAAGACAGGCAAAGGTCACGGTACTGATGTCGCAGTCATTTTAGGCCTATGTGGCGAAGACCCCGTAACATTTGATGTCAATCTCATAACTCCTCGTATAGCTCAGATAAGTGAAGAAAAACAAATGACACTGGGTGGCGAATTGTCTATTCCTTTCAATCCTGCTACTGATGTTGCTTTCCTCATGACAGAAAGCTTGCAGTATCACCCCAATGCACTTACTTTTTTATGTTCCTTCAGTGATGGTCAGGAGATAGCCGAAACTTACTACTCTATAGGTGGTGGTTTTGTGGTAAAAGAAGGTGAAGAGGGCGGCGGAGGCAACTTCGCTCATTTGCCTTATCCCATAGAGAAGTCTGAATACTTGCTGGCTGCTTGCAAAAAAACAGGGCTTAGTGTGTCAGGTGTAGTGATGGAGAACGAAAAAACATGGCGTTCTGAAGCAGATACCCGTCAAGGAGTACTCAACATTTGGAATGTAATGCGGAGTTGCATTTACAGAGGATGCCACATAGGTGGTGAATTACCTGGTGGACTTAAAGTTACTCGTAGAGCAGAAGCACTCAACAAAAAACTGATTGGTGATAATACATACGCTAATTACGATGAGTGGTTGGCCATAATAGCCAATAGCAAACAGACTTTCAAAACTACACTCGACTGGGTTAGTTGTTTTGCACTAGCGGTTAATGAAGAAAATGCATCATTCAGTAGGGTAGTTACTGCCCCTACCAATGGTGCTGCAGGCGTAGTGCCAGCAGTGCTTCAGTACTTTATTGCCTTTTGCGATGGTAACGACGAAGACAAGATTGTCAACTTTTTGCTTACTGCCTCAGAGATAGGCAGTATTTTCAAAAAAGGTGCTACACTGTCGGCTGCTATGGGTGGATGTCAGGCAGAGATAGGAGTATCCTCTTCTATGGCTGCTGCAGCTCTCACCGAAGCCATGGGTGGGTCGGTAGAGCAGTGCCTGATGGCAGCAGAAATAGCTATGGAGCACCACTTAGGTCTCACCTGCGACCCTGTAGGTGGCTTGGTACAGGTGCCCTGCATAGAGCGCAACACCATGGGCGCTATCAAAGCCATCACCGCATCGCAGCTAGCATTGCAGAGCAATCCGCAAAATGCACGTATCACACTCGATGATGTAGTAAACACCATGTACGAAACTGCACTAGACATGAACCATAAATACAAAGAAACTGCCGAGGGTGGGCTAGCTATACAGGTGCCGCTAGGGCTGAGTGAGTGTTAATTTAATGGATGATTATTTATTGCTCTTTTTCATTCAATTACTAAACCTAGTTTCACTTTTGGGGTTTATTAGTTGCAATGGAAAAGAGCATTTTTAATTTGCAGAATGTAGTAAACGAGACCACTAGGCACAAAAAAACTGGTAAGTTACTCACATCTCACCGCTACAACCCGACCATTACAACGGATATTTTTTGAAGGTTCATTTTCAAAACTAAAGTGTTTTCTGTTTTTAATTACAGCTAAATTTAACAAACAATATCCGCTGTAGATTTTTACACAGACTTTTAATTTTGTTATATTTGTGCTATGAGTACATTAACAATACACCCTGTAGATACAGATCAGGAAACTGCTATCAAGCTTTTTTTAGATGCTTTGCATGTTAGCTATACTTCCAGCAGTGTAGATGTGGACGATACAGAATATCTCTCTGCATCATCAGCCATGATTGATAGGCTCAATAAAGCAGCCCAACAAGAAAAAAATAATTTAGGTGTTAGGGTGTCTATTGGCGATATATGGAAATAGTACTGATGCCTACGGCTTTGGAGGATCTGGAACACTGGAAAAAATCCGGAAATGCTATCATCTTGAAAAGAATCAGGCAATTAATCGAAGCAATTCAGATTAGTCCATTTGATGGTATTGGTAAGCCAGAAAGATTGAAACACAATTGGTCTGATTGGTACTCAAGGCGCATCAACGACGAGCACCGAATAATTTACAAATTTGAACAAAACAAGCTAACAATCTATTCGCTTAGATATCATTATCAAAAGTAATGGCTAGCTGAAGTCAATTAGTGGTTATTTATTTTTATCAGGTAAAGAACCTAAGACAGTTAAACCGCTATAATTCGCTTTCCTATTAGTAAATCTAGTGCTAAAACGGGTATTTAGCGGAAAAGTAGAAACCACTAGGCACAAAAAAACTGGTAAGTTACTCACATCGCACCGCTACAACCAAACACCCTTGCTACATTCCTGTCCTGGGGGATTCAATGGGAGCTGGCCGTATAAGACTTACCAGTGGCTGCAAAGGTAAGTAGTTTTTTCTGTTTTCAGAAACTTAACACAACAATAGCCTTATATTTTTTTGAGGCTCATTTTATGCATCTATGTCCATACGTATACGCCACTGCTTGGGCAGATAATTGTTCGTTCTGTTGCCCAAGCCCTTTATCCAGCCAAGCCCTTGGCCGTTGTACCGCACCACATGCCACCCCTTAGGTATGTTGTCTATACCTGTTTCTTCGCGTTTTAGGTAGCGCAGCGCCTGCTCTCTGTCTGTGTCTATAGCAGGTAGTTGTTTACTAATGTCTATACTCAGTGCCACATCGTGTGCTGGTATCCATTCTTTGGCCACTGGTGTGCCTGCCTCTATGCCTGTTTTGCGCAGGTACACAGCCTGTTGTAGTAGTGCTATGTCAGCCTCGTGTAGCGCATTTACAGCATTGTAGCTATTATCTTTGCCTGCTATCAGTACTATATCGTCTCGTTGCAGTAGGTGAGCGGCTGCTGCTTGTATTTTAGGGTTTATCGCTGTTTTAAACCTTAGTGGTTTCAGGCTACCTGCTGATTCTTTTTTTTGCACTGCTGCTATAAAGAATCCTTCCCCCTTAACACTACCCGGATAAAACCTGTAACCCGGCATTTGGTGCGTGGGCGATGCTACTTCGGTTATACCCCAATTGTCTTCTGGTGATATCGTTAAGCCCTTGGTAGCGTAGGTTGCGGCCAGCCAGTCCAGCACTTCCTCATCTTCTTGTGGCGAGTAAGAGCAGGTAGCATATATCAGCACACCGTCTTCTTTCAGTGCCGGCCATACATCTGCCAGTATGCGTTGTTGCCTTTGGTGGCACAGCGTCACATTGGCTTCACTCCATTCGTTTAGTGCATTAGCATCCTTTCTCCACAGCCCCGACCCACTGCAAGGGGCATCTACTACTATCACATCAAAGTAGCCAGTTAGTTTGCCCAGATCTCTCGGGTCATTGCTCGTTACCCAAGTATTCATATAGCCCCAGCGGCTTATGTTTTCTTCTAGTATAGATGCACGGGTTCTTATTACCTCATTGGCTATTAGCAGGCTGCTGTCGGTCATCGCACTGGCTATCAGCGTGCTTTTACCCCCGGGCGCAGCACAGAGGTCTAGTATACGCAGGTTCTCTCTGCCAGCTAGTACATGTTGCAGCATACGCCCCAGATACATAGACGATGCCTCCTGCACATAATACGCTCCGGTATGGTAGGCGGGGTCTAGCGTAAACACTGGTCGCTCAGGTAGGTACACACCATTCTGGTGCCACATCACCCGCTCATTAGTCATAAACATTCCCTTGCCCTTCACTGGATGTATGCGCACAGATACGGGTGCTACAGTAGCGTGTGCAGCTAAAAAAGTTGCCTTGTCAAATCCTTTTATTCCTTGCAACTCTTGCAGCAGCGATTCTGGTATAGTCAATGGGATGTTTTCAGATTCCAAAAATAGAAATAGTTGTTGGAATATACCTGTCCATTTCTTTCACTTTTCTGCATGCGTATCACTTCATTTCTTTATCGGGCTAAAGATTACTTTTGTTAGCTTTTTCATCATTATTTGCAATCTTACTGCTATCATGCGCATTGTATCTCCTTATTACACCTTTCCGCCAGTAGGCTGGTGGCTGTACCTAGCTGCTGCTACAGAGGTAGTGTTCGATATTCACGAGCATTACCGCAAAATGTCGGACCGAAACAGATACCAGATAGGTGGGTCTAATAATCCGGTATTGTTGAGTATACCACTCGTAAAGGGTCGCAAAAATCATGTGCCCATGCACAGTGTGCAGATACAAAACGACAGTCGCTGGCAGGTGCAGCATTGGCGCACTATAGTATCTGTTTACAACAGGTCGCCCTACTTTTTTCATTATCAGGATTCGTTATCAGTTCTGTTTCAAACTGAGTATACTTCATTGTTGCAGTTCAATATGGCTGCGCTTGCTTGGGTCGATGAACAACTAAAATTTGGCTTTATCCAGTCGCAGTCCGAACTATACCTGCCCCTATACCCTGATGATTTTACCGATCTTCGCACAGGTGATTATCAGTCATTACCCACACCTCCTTATTATCAGGTATTTGCCGATCGTGTGGGGTTTGTGTCTGGTCTTAGTATTTTAGATCTGCTGTTTTCAGAAGGGCCTCATACGGCAGCATGGCTGCGCAGCCATGCTGCACAGATGACACAAGACTGAGAATAGGGGTTGGCGGTAGTATAATTTATTTTTTCATCGTTCCTTTTCTTTTTTAATTTTACTTTTACAAAAAGCACTTACTCCACAATGAGAAAAATAACTATGCTGGCTTTTGCCGTGTGTCCGCTACTGGCAACTGCTCAGGACGACCTGATAAGGAAAATAGAATCTAATCAGAGTTACACCAATACTAACGTAATTACGATCAATAAAGACAAGGCGAAAAAAGAAGGTACTGATAGCAAATACAAGTTCAACAAACTTATAGACCTAGAGCGTACTGTTGTGAAAAACCAAGCAAGCTCAGGTACTTGCTGGAGTTATGCTACCAACTCGTTTCTGGAAAGTGAAATGATGCGTATGGGCAAAGACCCCATAGAGTTAGCTCCTATTTTTAGTGCTAGGTGTGTGTATTCAGAGAAGGCCGAAAACTATGTCCGCATGCATGGCTCTGTAGCTTGGGGCGATGGTGGCTCTTGCCACGATGTACTGAATATGTATGCAAAGTATGGTGCTATGCCTAAAGATGCCTATACAGGACTGAATTATGGCACAGACAAAAACAAGTTTGCTGAAATGCAGGCGATACTCAAAGGCATGCTGGATGCTGTAGTGGCTAACCCCAACGGCAAACTCACCACATCTTGGAAAAAAGCCTACAATGATGTGCTTAACTCTTACTTAGGAGAAATCCCCGAATCCTTCAAGTGGAACTACAGAACATATACTCCCCAAAGTTTTGCTAAGGAGCGTGTAGGCATACACCCCGAAGACTATGTGGAACTAACCTCTGTTACTACTGCGCCTTACTACAAAAAAACGATGCTAATGGTGCCCGACAACTGGTCGTTCGACAAAGTATACAATGTGCAGATGGAAGACCTTACAGATATCATAGACAATGCCCTCAATAAAGGTTTTACTGTGTCTTGGGCTACTGATGTCAGCGAAAAATACTTCAGTTGGAAGAATGGTGTAGCTTATGTGCCTGAGAAAGATTATGAAAACATGGATGATTCTGAAAAGAAGTACATGTTTGATGGTCCTAAGTACGAGCGAGTTATTACTCCCGAAATGCGTCAGTTGGCATTCGATAACTACGAAACTACCGATGATCATGGTATGCACATAGTAGGGCTTGCCGCAGATCAAAATGGCCGTAAATACTATGTGGTGAAAAACTCTTGGGGCGACAAAAACGACTACAAAGGGTATATACATGTATCGCGCACCTATGTACGTTACAAGACCACAGCAATATTGTTGCACAAAAACGGCATCCCCAATACGCTGAGGAATAAAATGAATCTTTGGTAATCAACTTTTTCTGATTGCCCCTTACTACTTAGCCCTGCATTTATTGGTAGTACTTACCTTTACATGCAGGGTGTTTTATTTGCCTTTGTATCAGTACATTAGTAAGTATCCTCTACAGCCTCATTACATTTTACTGATGCTTTTTATCTGCTTCACCGTATATTCGCAATAGTTATGCCTTTACAAGTGCCTTCAAAATCAGAAACCAAACACATTGCAGTAGCCGGAAATATAGGCTCTGGCAAAACCACACTTACGGGTATGCTGGCCAAGCATTACAAGTGGAAACCACATTTTGAAGATGTGGAGCACAATCCTTATCTGGTAGATTTTTATGAAGACATGCACCGTTGGTCGTTCAACTTGCAGATTTACTTTCTCAATAATCGTATCAAGCACCTTATAGAAATTCGTAAGGGCACCGAAACTGTTATACAAGACCGTACTATTTTTGAAGATGCCTACATTTTTGCTCCAAACCTTTTTGATATGGGGCTGATGACCAATCGCGACTTTGAAAATTATACTTCCTTTTTTCAGAACCTCAAAACATTGGTGCAACCACCCGATTTGCTTATTTATCTCAAGGCGTCTATCCCTACGCTTGTAGACCAGATTCAGAAGCGGGGTAGGGGGTACGAAGAAAATATTCGTCTCGATTACCTGAAGCGGCTAAATGGCTTTTACAACAAGTGGATAGATGGCTATAAAGATGGTCCGTTGCTGGTGATAGATGTAGATAATTGCAACTTCGCCGAAAAAGAACTCGACTTTGCTGATGTTGTCCGTAAAATTGATGCACAGATACATGGTCTGTTTAGTGCTCAGTAGGTTAGCATAGTAAAGTTCATTTCGTCGAAATCACACCACATTGTCATTTTCAGTCAGCGCCTGCCTACTGATTTTGTGTTTATTGTAACTTTTTGCCGTCTTTTGCTATATAGTGTTAGTTAATAATAGCCAAAAGCTATTTTGTTGTTGTGTGATTTATAACCAGATTGATGAAATTTTACTTTACTACACTACTGCTGTTTTTATGTGCCCATAGTCTTTGGGCGGGTGTCATAAAGGGCAAGGTTTACGATGACAAAGGTCAACCATTGCCCTATGCTACTATTTATATACAAGGCACCACCAATGGTGTTAATGCCAATGGTAGTGGCGACTATATGTTATCTGTTGATGCTGGTTTACACAAGGTAGTATGTCAGTTTATAGGTTTTGGGCAGGCTACCTACAACGTAACTATCACTGGCACAGAAACCGTTGTTCACAACTTTACACTCAAAGAAGAATCGCTAGAAATGAGCGAGGTTGTGGTTCGTGCATCTGCCGAAGATCCCGCTTATGGCATCATTCGCAGTGCCATTAAGCGGCGCAAATTCCATCTCGATCAGGTGCGCTCTTTTCAGTCTTCTATTTATTTCAAGGGCGTTATGCGTTCTCGTCAATTGCCCGATAAGTTTATGGGGCAAAAAATAAAGTCTGCAGACCTAGGTGTAGACAGTGCTGGCAAGGGAGTATTGTACCTTACCGAGGAGGAAGCCGATTATTACTCCGATGGCGATAAAGAAAAAACTGTCATACACTCTGTGCGCGAAAGTGGCAACAAAGGTGGTCTTGGTTTTTCTCGCTTTCCATCTGTTATTACCTTTTACGACAATATAGTGAGTGTTTTCGGTCGTACATCTCGTGGTTTCATTTCCCCTGTGAGCGACAATGCACTCAACTATTACAAGTACAAGCTGCTAGGTACTTTTATGGAAGATGGTCACCTTGTATACAAAATACAAGTCATACAGAGGCGGCTCTATGAGCCCTGCTTTAACGGAGTGATATATATTGTAGACAACCAGTGGGCTATACACAGTCTCGATGTCACTTTGGTCAAAGAGTCTGGTATGAGCACTGTTGACACACTCAGGGTAGAGCAGGTTTTCTTGCCTCTACAAAAAGATAACTGGGTTATAAAAAGCCAGGTACTCTATTTTGCCGTCAAGTTTATGATGTTCGATGTTACTGCTACTGGTGTAGCTGTTTACAACAAACAGCGGGTCAATGAACCTATACCAGATTCTATTTTCGCCAGCAATGTCACCAGCCTGTACGACAAAACAGCTAATAAAAAAGACACCACACACTGGCAAGACCGTCCTGTGCCATTAGAACAGGATGAACAGCGAGACTTTGTAATGAAAGACAGTCTTACAATAGTACTCAACAGTCCTGAATATATTGATTCTGTAAGGCGTAGAGAAAACAGAATAAAGCCACTAAGTCTCATGTTTTTGGAGACCAGTTACAACAGCAAAAAATACAAAAACACTTATACGCTCAATTCGCTCTTTTTGGGTACGAATAACGATAATATTATCAATTACAACATTGTAGAAGGGTACAATCTGGCACCCAAAATATCAGTGCGCCATCAGATAGATACCGGCAAAAACTTATTTGCAGATGTTGTGGGGCGTTATGGTTTTAGCAACGAACATTTTAACGCAATGGGTAGGGTATACTATACCACTCGCGACAATGAGTGGCTCAATCGCTCATGGATGTATGGTGCAGAGGGTGGTAAATATGTGTTTCAGTACAATCCCGAAAATCCCGTTTTGCCGCTGTTCAATACCTATCGTAGTTTATTCTTCAGAGAAAACGATCTCAAGATTTATGAACGTTGGGAGGCAGCAGCTTTCCTCCGTCGCAATTATGGAAATGGGTTCTCTTGGTTTCTGCGCGCATCGTGGCAGCAGCGCATACCCCTGCAAAACACTACCGACTACAGTATACTACCTGGCGACAACAGTGGCGTAGGCAGCAATACACCACCCACATTGCAGACGGTGGCTACCGTTTGGGAGCCTCATCAGGCGGCACTCCTATCGGTTTGGCTGTCATACAGGCCCGGTGTCACTTATACCCAGTACCCCGATTACAAGGTGGCAAATGGTAGCCGATGGCCACTATTTACATTCCATTACCAGAAGGGACTACCCGGAATATTGGACAGTAAAACAGACTTTGATAAATGGCGTTTTGCTATCAGAGATGACGTGCGCATGGGTTTGCTAGGTAGCCTCAGATACAACCTCATAGCAGGTGGCTTCCTCAACAATAACTATGTTTCTTTTCCCGATCTTATTCATCTGCATGGAATGCGTGGGTTTGGGTATACAGCTCCATACCTCGAGAGTTTTCAGTTTGCCCCTTATTATCTCTTCAGCAACAAAGAACCCATATATGGTGAAGCTCACATAGAGTATCACCTCAACGGGCTACTCAGCAACAAAATTCCACTCTTACGTCAGGCTAGGTTTTACCTGCTGTTTGGTGGCAATGCATTTTATGCAGGGGAGCACCATTACTACACCGAGGCTTTTGTAGGTATCGACAACATAGGCTGGAAATTATTCCGCATACTCCGTATAGACTTTGTTCAGTCTTGGGACAGCAACATGGGGCGCAACTCAGGCATTCGTTTCGGCCTCAACTTCCGTGGCTTCAACACTGCCCGCAAAAGCCCTACTGAGAGTGAATGGTAGTGGGGGAACGTATAAAAAACTAATTAACACAAATCGGTTTGAAATCCCTTCTTTATTTAATCCATCCGGAATAATATCTGGACTCTTTATAATTGCTCTGCATTTTACAATCCATTTGTGAATGTTGAGAATGGATAAAATAATAATTACGCTACCACTCATACGCACACAAAAAGGAAGGATACAACCAAATGTATCCTTCCTTTCCTATATCTTATTAGTATCAGACTATTTCTTAGCTGATGCGTGTATTTGTTTTTTCTCCTTGATACGAGCAGATTTACCTGAACGCTCGCGCAGATAGAACAGTTTAGCACGACGTACACGACCTACTTTGTGCAGTATTATCGAGTCGATGTTTGGAGAATAAAGCGGGAACAAACGCTCTACACCTACACCATCCGACATTTTACGTACTGTAAAAGTCTGTGTGTGGCCAGTGCCCTGACGTTTCAGCACATCGCCTTTGAACGACTGGATACGTTCTTTATTGCCCTCAACGATTTTATAGTTTACAGTGATGTTATCACCTGCTTTGAATTTTGGGAATTCTTTCTTCGTTGTAAGTTGTTCGTGTACAAAAGCTACTGCTTCCATTAGTTATAAATTTTTCGGACTGCAAAGGTAAGGCAAATGCTGCAAATAAAAAATCGAAATTATATCTTTTTTAATTTCCCGCTTCTTTTTTCTTTCATTCTGCCTTTCTTTCCCTGTAGTTAGTATGGTTTCTGCTATCGCCCTGCAAATATAATCTTATCAAAAACACCTCAAAACAATAATGTCTTTCTATTTTTACCACATCATAGTTAGTCTACCTCAATTATAGTTTATATCATGCTGCGCCTTAGTGTCATTATTATCACTTACAACGAAGAAGCCAACATAGCCCGCTGCATAGCATCGGTAGCTGGTGTGGCAGATGAAGTGGTGGTAATAGACAGCCACTCTACCGATGCTACAGTGTTTATAGCCACCGCTATGGGGGCTAGGGTAGCGCAACAACCTTTTCTGGGATATGCCAAGCAGAAAAACTTTGCCACCACCCAAGCCACTCACGATTGGATTCTTTCGCTAGATGCTGATGAAGAACTAACACCCTCACTCACTCAATCCATAATTGCAGTAAAGGCTGGCGCAGTACATAATGTGTACAAGCTCCCCCGACTCACTAATTATTGTGGACAATGGATAAAACACTGCGGCTGGTACCCAGACTGGCAGACCCGCCTCTACAACCGCACCAAGGGCCAATGGGCAGACCGTAAAGTACACGAATACTGGCAACCCCACACCGCTACAGATACTAAAGGCACACTTACTGGCGACCTCTTGCACTATAGCTTCAGCAGCATAGGCGCTCACCTCCAGAAGATTGAGCGTTATTCAGAGCTGGCGGCACGTGCTGCGGTAGAAAATGGTAAATCTGCCACCATCCTCAAAATCATTTTCTCACCTTTCTGGCATTTTATATCAGAGTACTTCATCAAGCTCGGCTTTCTCGATGGTTTTTATGGCTTCGTTATCTGCCGTTTATCTGCCTATAGTGCATTTATCAAGTACACTAAAATCCGCCTGTACAGCCGCAACAAGTAAACTTCGCTTATTCGTATCGTATCAAAAAAACAAAGAGCATCAGCAAGGTGTTTATGCCCTCACTGATGCTTGTACAATTATATATTTATTGTCGAATTATCCGTTTGAGTGTAGCGCCACACCATTACCTTCTGTATCTATAAAGAAAGCCATATAGCCGGTTTCAGGGTCTATATGTGTTTTAGGCATGGTCACAGTGCCACCTGCAGCGGCTACTTTGCTCAGTGCTACATCTAGGTCGGGGTTTCCGTTAAAGTATATTTTAGCCCCATCTAGGTTGGGTTTGTTCATCTCGCTCTGCACCAGCGCACCCGATACTTTACCATTGCTGTCTTCTCTGGGGAAGAAGGCCATCTTCATTCCCATCATTTCCATTTCAGGCATTTCTATGTCGAAAATGGTTTCATAAAATTTCTTAGCTCTAGCCATATCTGTTACAGCTATCTCAAACCAGTTGATAACATTTACGTTTGCGTTCATAATTCGTGATTTTTTGGTGGATAAATTTGTTGTCACTAAGTTATCTGAATTTCTGTTATTCCTACTGTTTTGTTTAACTTTCACCCTCAAAATAACCATGTCTTAATATATCCGTAACAGGTGCTCATTTTTATTTCCTATTAGCCCAATGCACTTACAGACAATGGTTTAGCTAGTTTTTGGCATTGTTACTATAGCCGTTTTTTAATAACCTTCACATTTTTTGTTTAACTTGTTTGCATTTATTTGTTTAACTTTGTCAACTATTATTTAAACACAATGGAGTCATATCAAATTAACGACCTCGAGCGGCTTACGGGTATCAAGGCACATACCATAAGGATTTGGGAAAAACGCTATAGTCTCATCCACCCAAACCGAACCGATACCAATCGCCGATACTACGACGACGCCCAGGTACGTAAATTGCTCAATGTGACAACTCTATTGTCTTATGGACACAAGATATCCAAGATAGCAGCCCTTACTGACGAACAAATACATGAGCACATAGAGCACGACTCATCCTCCACCACTGGTCTGCATGTCAACAATGGTTATGTCAATGACCTTCTGGCCAGTATGTTGGCCTTTGATGAAGTAGGTTTCGAGCGCATTTTCTCTGCTGCGGTGTTGCGCATGGGTATGTTCGATACTATGGTGCAGGTGGTCTACCCGTTTTTGGCAAAAACCGGTGTGCTCTGGACGGTCAATAAATCTGCCCCCGTACAAGAGCATTTTGCATCTTGCATCATCAAGCGCAAGCTTATGGCGGCTACAGATGGTTTGCTTTCATCAACGCACAAACCCAAGAGGTTTCTGTTGTTTTTACCACCACTAGAGTGGCACGAGATAGGTTTAATGTTTGCAAATTATATAATTCGCTCTCGTGGCTATCAAACCCTTTATTTTGGTCAGGATTTGCCTACAGAAGATGTGATAAAAATTGTAGGTATGGTAGCTCCCGAATATATACTTACTTTTTTTGTAGCTGCCAGACCCGCCGAAGAGGTAAAAGACTTCATTACAGCTTATGCATCAGCCGAACCCCAAGCACACGTTATAGTCGCTGGCAGCCTCGATCTCTTGTCTTCTTCCCAAACAAACTTACCTAATGTGTCGCACATGAAAGGTGTTCATGATTTACTCGATCTTTTGAAGTAAATTTATAAAAGTTACGTTTAGATATATTTCTGAAAAAATAAACAAAGTTGAAAAATTTATCAGTCATAGGTAGTGGGTTCTCGGGCATGTCTGCGGCAGCATTTCTGGCGCAGGCTGGTCACAAAGTTTCTGTATTTGAGAAAAACAATACTACCGGCGGCAGGGCAAGAGCTTTTGAGGCACAGGGTTTTACATTCGATATGGGTCCTAGTTGGTACTGGATGCCCGATGTATTCGAAAAATTCTTTGGTAGCTTCGGCAAACACCCTTCCGATTATTACAACCTCGTTCAGCTCGACCCTGGCTTTCAAATCATCTTTGGCAAAGATGATGTACTCCCCATCCCTGCCTCGCTCGATGGTATCTATCAGGTATTCGAAAGCATAGAAAAGGGTAGTGCCGATAAACTCAAAAAGTTTATGGCAGAGGGCGAATACAAGTACAATACTGGCATGAAACAACTGGTGTACAAGCCAGCCTTTTCGTGGCTCGAGTTTATGAACCTCGACCTCATCAAGGGCGTAGCCAAGCTCGATGTGTTTCAGTCCGTAAGCAGTCACGTGCGCAGCTACTTTAAAGACGAACGCCTTGTTGCACTCATGGAGTTTCCGGTGCTCTTCCTAGGTGCCATGGCAAAGCAGATACCTGCACTTTACAGCCTCATGAACTATGCAGCCCTTTCTATGGGCACATGGTATCCGATGGGTGGTATGATGAAGATAGGCGAGGGCATGCAGTCTCTGGCTGAGTCTCTGGGTGCAGAGTTTTTTACAAGCAGCGAAATCAGCAAAATTCAGGTCAATGGCAGCACGGCCAGCGGCTTGCTTACTGCATCGGGCACAGTGCCCACTGACGGCATCATAGCCACCGGCGACTACCACCACATGGACCAGGTATTGCTCGATGCCACTCACCGCAACTACAACGAGCAGTACTGGGAGGGCAAAACCTTTGCACCGTCTTGCCTCATATTTTATCTGGGTGTCAGCAAGAAAATCAAAAAACTCATTCACCACAATCTGTTTTTCGATACCTCGCTCGATGTTCATGCCCGTGAGATCTACGAATCACCACAGTGGCCTTCACAGCCCCTGTTCTATGTATGTTGTCCGTCTAAGACCGACCCCTCAGTAGCGCCAGAGGGTATGGAAAACCTCTTTTTACTCGTGCCCATAGCACCGGGCTTGCAAGACACAGAAGAGCTAAGGCAGAAATACTACAACATCATCATGAAGCGCATAGAGGATCTTTGCGACGACTCTATCTTGCCATATGTAGTGTACAATAAAAGTTATTGTATCAAAGATTTTGTAGCCGATTACCACGCCTACAAAGGCAACGCATACGGACTGGCCAACACCCTGCGCCAAACAGCAGTACTCAAGCCATCATTGCGCAACAAAAAAGTAACCAATTTATTCTATGCAGGTCAGCTCACTGTGCCAGGGCCAGGAGTACCACCCGCACTCATTTCCGGACAGGTTGCAGCAGAGCAGCTATTAAAAAGTTTGAAGTAATATATACCATGAAACAGATATTCGACGACGTATCTGCCGCTTGCAGTAAACTGGCCACTAGGGCCTACAGCACCAGCTTCTCTCTGGGCATTCATTGCCTCGACAAAAAAATGCATGCCCCTATCTATGCCATTTATGGCTTCGTTCGCTTTGCCGATGAAATCGTTGATACCTTTCACGACTACGATAAACTCACACTCTTCAACGAGTTCAAGGCAGAAACATGGGCTTCTATCGACCGTAAGATAAGTATGAACCCCATACTCAATAGCTTTCAGCAGGTAGTCAACCAATACAACATCGAGCCCGAGCTTATCACTACTTTCCTCAGCAGCATGGAAACCGACCTCATGCGCAGCACCCACTCTGGCGACACTTACGACCAATACATCGTAGGCTCAGCAGAGGTAGTAGGGCTCATGTGTCTTCGGGTCTTTACCAACAACGACGATGCACTCTACCAAAAGCTCGTACCCGCAGCCCGCAAGCTAGGTGCAGCCTTTCAGAAGGTCAACTTCCTGCGCGACCTCAAAAACGATTACGAATACCTGGGCAGAGTTTACTTCCCCGGCGTAGCATTCCAATCTTTTTCTGAGGCTGACAAAAAACAAATAGAACTCGACATCGCCCGCGATTTCGATGAGGCATTCATCGGCATTCGCCAGCTACCCAAAGACGCACGTTTTGGGGTCTATGTGGCATACAAGTACTATCGCAGCCTGTTCAACAAGATACGCGCCGTACCACCAGCACACATACTTGTGCAGCGGGTACGCATATCCAACCGTCGCAAGATAGGCCTCCTCGTTACCTCTTATTTCAGGCACAGCCTCAGTATATTTTAAATAAACCCTCACAGTACTATAGCAATGGAACAAGTAATACTAGTAGATACGCACGACGAGCAAGTAGGTACCATGGAGAAACAAGAAGCACACATCACCGGTCTGCTACACCGTGCAGTATCAGTGTTTGTCTTCAATACGCAGGGCCAGTTACTCCTGCAGCAGCGTGCCGCAGGCAAGTACCACTCTGCCCTCCAGTGGACCAACACCTGTTGCAGCCACCCCCGCCCCGGCGAGGATGTAGCCGCAGCAGCTCACCGTCGCCTGCAAGAA
The DNA here is from genome assembly GCA_964601855.1 of uncultured Flavipsychrobacter sp. Classification (GTDB taxonomy): domain Bacteria; phylum Bacteroidota; class Bacteroidia; order Chitinophagales; family Chitinophagaceae; genus Nemorincola. Next base: position 27,805 of record CAZRPA010000001.1, read on the forward strand.
GAGATGGGCTTCACCTGCCCACTCCAGAAATCCTTCACCTTTATATACAATGCCAGCCTCAGCAATGGCCTCATAGAGCACGAGTATGACCATGTATTCACCGGCATCAGCAACACCATACCCATCCCCGATGCCGCCGAAGTAGCCCAGTACACCTACATGAGCCTGCCCGACATCAAAGCCGCCATTGCCGCCACCCCTCATCAGTTCACACCCTGGTTCAGGTTGTGCATCTCCGACTGGGAGGCAGCATTACTCCAAAACTTAACACCATCTACCGATGCTTAGCTACCACTTTTGCCGGTAACTTTGCAGCAGCAATACAGTAAACAACCTTACAAAATCAGTACAATCTAAATATTCATTATACTATGTGGCTCACTTATACATTAATACTCGTAGGCACCTTCTTTGGCATGGAGGCAGTAGCATGGCTCACCCACAAGTACGTCATGCATGGTCTGCTCTGGAATCTCCACGAAGACCACCACAAGAAGAACCCCACCTCATTCTTCGAGAAGAACGATTACTTCTTTCTCATCTTTGCCATACCCGGCATCCTGTGTCTGGCACTGGGGCTCTATACATCTTACACCTACCTCATGTTCATAGGGCTGGGCATCACCATCTATGGGTTTGCCTACTTTTTCGTACACGACATCTTCATACACCAGCGGTTCAAGATCTTCCGCAACTCCGACAACTTTTACTTCCGTGCCATACGCCGTGCCCACAAAATGCACCACAAGCACCTGGGCAAAGAAGATGGCGAATGTTTCGGCATGCTATGGGTACCCATCAAGTATTTTACCGAAGCCCTAAAACGCAATCAGTCTAATGCCTGATAAATACCTCTACTTACTGGTCGATTTTTTTTGCATCGTCTTTCCGTTTCTGTTCTCCTTTCATCCACGGTTCAGATTCGTTAGTCAGTGGCGCCACTTTTTTGTGCCCTGCCTCGCCGTAGCAGCCTTTTTCCTCGTGTGGGATGGCTTCTTCACCCACATCGGCATCTGGAACTTCAACCCCCGCTATGTCTGCGGCATCTACCTGTTCAATCTCCCTATCGAGGAAGTCCTCTTTTTCATCTGCATACCCTACGCCTGTGTCTTCACCTACTATTGCGTCAGCACCTACATACCCACCGCCCGTTTTGCCCCCCATGCCCGTTGGTTTTCGCTGCTGCTCATAGCCGCCATGCTCTTGGTAGGGCTCGCTTATCTGCCCCGCCTCTACACCTCAGTCACCTTTATACTCCTCGCACTGTTTGTGTCCATTATGCTCTACCGACGGGTTACATACCTCGCTGCCTTTTACCTCACATTTATCATCATACTGCTTCCCTTTTTCATTTCCAATGGCATCCTCACCGGAGCCCTCACCCCCGAGGCTGTAGTACGCTACAACGATGCCCACAACCTCGGCATCCGCATGATCACCATCCCCTTCGAAGACACCTTCTACGGCATGCTTATGCTCATGATGAATGTAGCAGGGTATGAGTATTTGAGGACGAAGAATGCAGGGAAATAGCTAAAGATGTAAAATGAAAAAAGGCAGAAAAATGTATTTTATGTACATGTTTCTGCTTTTTGTGCCCCACATTAGGATAATATTGCACCCAATATGAGAATTATTTTTTTTGATATTTGCCAATATTAACAAGATTTTTATTGCAATAAGTATCACACTAGAATTATGACTGAATTATTTAAGCTAAAAATTGCGGATGGTTTCCCAGCCGAATATCAAGAGGCTAATTTCGGCATACAATTAAATGCGGAAGAATATAATAAGCTTTTTGACGGCATGTACGCAGAAAATATGGAAAGCAAGTGGCATATTTTTGGTTTGGGTGATATTATTTTCTTCGCTCGAAGTTGGACTTTATTTTGTGTATATAAGGTGTTTATAAAGAAAATAGATGACAATTACATACTAGAGAAAATTCAAGTCAACAGAAACCAACAACAGTATAGAAGTTGGGGAATCGAACAAGATATCATTTGGCTTAAAATGTTATTAAGGGCATATTTGCAAAGAGAGGATTTATATATAGATCCCGAACTAAGCATACCTGTAGTTAAGAATACTATAGAACAAGTAGATCCAAATAATGAATACAACAAAAGTGTTGGCACTTCTAATAGTATCGCCCTTACCAGAAGTATCCATACCAGCATTGATTCTGGATGGACTGATTTGGAACGGAATCTGAGGAACAGACCAGATGAAGAGACTTTAATTTCCGTTCATCTTTGGAGGAGAGAAAACCCCAAAGATTCTTTCACAATGTATTTCGATAAAGAAGGGAAAACTTTATTGGGCAGGATACAAATAAACAGAAGATAAAAAATGATATCTATATATATCCTTCTCCAAACTCAAATCTTAAATTGTGCTTTCTATGCTAAAAGGCACTTTGTGTAGACTTTTTCTCTTTTTGCAGGTTTTATTAGGGCAATATTGTTACGGGCAACAATATACTAATGACACTCTGTTCAATAAATTCAGAAAAAATATACAAACATTACAAGAAAAGTATGATGGGATAGTTAGGTGGGATGATGAAACACGTGAAGCATACTATTTATTGCTCTCTACTCATTCAGTTGAAGCTCTTGTAAACTACACTGATGATTCTATCCCGGCTGTTCGCGCAATTATATATGTTGGTTTGGCTCAAATAAATGCAGATCAAAAACTTCTTAAAGAAATTCTAAACAAGCATATAAATGATACAGCAAAATTTAGTGAAGGCTCTACTGATGTAATATTATCTTGGTCAGTCCAAGGATATATGCAGTTTGTTTTGGATTGTCATAATAGCAACAAATTTAAATATGTAGATTTTAATGATAGGATTGATGAAATTAGACGCAAACGTTTTGTTTTTGTATCTGGAGCGCATCATGGATTTATTAAAAAAGACTCTTTATTGAAAGATGATAGTTTAATTTCTATACAGGCAGGTTTTAAAATAATTTCATTTACTCTATTTTTTAGAGAAGAAACATTTCAATCGAGCAATGTTCTAAGTAAGCGATTGAAAAGAAAAATCAAGAGGTTAAGATCAGGGGAAAGCATTTTTATCGAAAACATTAAGGCTGAAGGGCCTGACAAATCATGGAGAAAATTCTCCCCAATTTTTTTAATAGTTCAATAAAACCATCCGGTTTACATATTGGTTTGATGTTCCAGTATAGGGTACAATATCGAACCAGTTAATGACCGCATTGAAACGCATTTGTGAATTTTGTGTTCTGATAGAGGAAGAATAGGAATTTTGTGCCAACATTTGACGTTAAAAATCGGCACAAAAAGTCAACTACCATAACTTCCACCATGGTTTAGAATCATATTGCTGAGGCTCTAGAGAAATACTTCCATATTTGTAGCCTATTAAATTCGTATCAAAAAGTGTTTTATCGGCACTATTAAGTTCTACTCCAAAATATCTCGTACAAATGGAGAATACGAAGTTCTCTCCAACCTGATCTTCACTAAAGATTTCTTCTGGAAAGTCATCCAACACGTAAATCCTTTTACCACTACTATCGAGGTTTGATTTGCTCAATAGGTCGTTTTCTTCCGCTAATGGCAACCCAACCTCAACAAAAGTCCCGTCGTCGGAGCTACCAGCCCTTGCTCTTACTTTCGTTCCGTTAATAATTATGGAATAGCCCCAGAGATTTATTGTGCTATGTAAAACTATTGCGCAAATTTCTGAGTTAGGGAAAAGTTTTTTAAACTTATTTTCAAGATAGGTTTCAGTCTCCTCAAAGAATTGCATGGGAATATCGGGTGTACATAGTATAATGTTGTTTTCATAAGTACCTATGTAAACTTTTTTGTTCCCCGGATCTCTGGCAGTTTCAAATGGTTCGTCTTTGATCTTTGTTAGTTTATTGAAGCCCATTTTTTGAAGTAATTGTTCGTTTGCAGCCCGAGCCGGGTTGTGAATAATCACAATTGAAGCTTTCCATCCCATATGCAGAATTATAGGTTGAATGTACGGAAAAGTAGAAATTCTGAACGTAGATTAAATATTCCAGTAAAGTTATAAGAGCAAAACCCGCTCAAAAAGCGGGTTTTAAAATGGTGCCCAGGACTGGATTCGAACCAGCACATCCTTGCGAACGCTGCGACCTGAACACAGTGCGTCTACCAATTTCGCCACCTGGGCAGTTATGATTTGTGTTTCAGGGAGTGCAAAGGTAAATAAGTATTTCGAATCTGCGAAGTTTTTTTGTGGATTCAGTTCCTATATGCTTAGTTGATTTTGGACAAGATTCATAAGCAGATGTAAAATTGCATGCAGTACATGAAGTATTAATTTTTACCAACAAATTTCCAATCACTCAATGCCGCACTTACAATAACATAAGGCCACATTTCGTAAGAAGCTAATTTAGCCTTTACGGGAAGCACATTTGTGGTTATCCATTTGTTGTTCTGCATTACAAGTATATCTGTAGTGTATGTCAAATCATTTTCAAACGGATTCTCTACTTTTAGCAGCATCATTTCATGCTTTTTACCAGCCACTTTCTGAGTCAAGCTTATTGACAATGTTTTGTCAGGATGAATATTCTTTTTCACGCTCCTTAACCTTTCAATTTTTCCGTATTTAATATCCACTTCCAGATATACTACTTCGCCTGGGTATATTTGCAGTATGTTGGGTCCTTTCACATAAGGCGAGGCATCTATTTTCGACTCGTAGAAGTTTTCTTCATCTACAGCCAGTTGCAGTGTAAAAGGCTTTCTTTCATCCCATTCATTATCAATCTGAGCACTCGCCACAAAGCTATTTAATATACAAATCAGCATTGCTTTCAAAAATAATTTCATATAATTGGATTTTACATCATGCAATGTAGTAATTGTTTTCTTCTTACTTTTACTTTTCTTCCCAGACTCCCTATATCTATAAATGTAAACTCCTTTTTATGAAAGAAATAATATTATTACTTACTTTAACTATAGTTAGTGTCGGTTTTTATTCTTGCTCGAATGTGCCACAACCAGATAGTAAAGAATTAGATGGTCTTCGATTCGATTCTATAACATTGATGTTTGATTCTTCAAATAAGTTGAATTATTCAGTTTTACCTCTATTCGATCAAACTGTTTTCGATACTATTACCACAAGAAGATTTTACGAACTTGCCGATAAAACAGGTGGTGAACTAAAAGTTTTAGTAAACAATAAATTGCTCGTAACTACTATTAAGAGCATTATAAAAAGTCATGTCGAAGAAAACACGGACCTTTTGTTTCTTATAGACAAAACAGGAAGTATGAGTGACGACATAGACGTTATTAGGTCTGGTATGATACCATTGATGAGCCAAATAAATAATATTGGTAATGTTCGTTTGGCAATAGCATTATATGGTGATAAAAACGTGGATGGCCCAGAATGGTTCACTTTTAAAGACTTTGGAAATAATTTTGACAATGCTATCGATTTCATGGAATCAATATATGTTACAGGCGGCGGCGATTGGCCTGAGTCTGTCTATGATGCAGTATTTAAGGTAGATGAATATAAATTCTGGAGGTCATCGGCAAAAAAAGTGATTGTATTGATAGGGGATGCTTGTCCACTTGAGAAGCCACTTAGTGACCATTCTATCAATGAAGTTATAGATAGGTCTGTAATTGATGAAGTAGCAATGAATTTTTACCCCATTGTTGTTACTCCACTCGAACAAGGTTCTCCTGAACTATCTGCTGCTTACACTTATATCGAAGAAAAAATACTCAAAGATTTTCGTGTAGATGATTCTGGTATTTTCTTTTCATTTAATTCAGAAGATGAATACAAAATATTCGTTTATAACCAGTCAGGAAAGCCAGTATTGTACAAGAAGACTAAAGGCACGATCTTTACTGAGAACATCAGCAAGCTACCTAGAGGTAGTTACGTTTTTAGAGTGCTTCGAAGTGATAAAGTATATGAAACTAGAAAATTCAGTATAAATTAGAATGTTCAGCTTGGAATAGGAATCATTCTAAATCACACTTACATCTCGTCATCCAATCTGGTCCATGCCCCTTTGGTTCAAGTGTCCACAGATAAATTTGGCGCGAGTGTTTTCCACTCGTGTCTAACTATCGGCAAGTCTTTTCGACTTGCGTAAAATCTATATCTCAAATTGTGGATTCAGTTAACCTTTTCAGCCCAAGTCTATTAATAAACAACGCTAACTACGCCGGAAAATTTTTCTAATAAACACCTCTAATAGATTCGGTTTTGCACTCAATTCTGATGGATTCGATTTCACATTGAATATTGTAGTATTGTCTATGACATATTTTATCCGATAACCATACTCTCCATGTCTACCACCAGCCCAACTTAAATAGTAAAAGCGAACAGGTCTTTTACATCCGGGACAATAAAAATCCAAAAATGAATTAGTTTCAGTCCTTACCGTATCGTTTATTATATTTTCAATTTCCAATACATCTTCTTGTCTTAGATTCGTGAAATCTGAACGACTATGTTTAGAAAAGTTTCTAAAATTGAAAAATACCGATTCACCACAACCACATGTATATTGTGCTTCAGGATATATTTCCCAATCATCAATGCCATTAAAATCAACTTTGTCAAGAATTGATTCTGCGAGATTAACTTTCATAACTCGAATGTAGGCGTTTATATAGAAACTGGTACTAAGATTTCTTAGCACGTTCCTCCTCTGTTTCAAGCAATCCCATTTGCGAAAACACAAATCCTACAAGGGCACAACAAATGAAATAAGTTCCGCTATTTTCTAATAGTATCTTAAGAATCTATCAATCTGTACATTTGTACCAGTGACGGGTGGTTAGTGACACCTACACCTCTTGTTATTGTTTGCAATCTCTGTACTATTGAAATCCAAAGTAAACATAAAGTTTGGGCTGTTAGCTTTTCTTACGCTTTTGCTCACAGCAGTCTTGTCTTTCATCAATTTATCTGAATTTGTAATAGTTGGGTTATTAAAAAACACAACTGGCTATCCTTTTGGTAGTGAAGGACCCGTGCCTTGGTATTACAAATCAGCGGAAGTTTATGCCAACTTTAATTTAGTCACTGGAATGTTTTTTCTGCTAGCTTTTCTCGCATCTCTTTGGGCAGTGTCCAAGAGAAAAGAAGTAATTACATTGATTATTTTCCTAACCACCATTTTGTCTGCTCTTATCATGATATGTGTATAGTATATAGTTACTATTAAGGTCTGAGTATCTTTACCAAGCCCCCACTCATGCCCCCCAAGAAATTGTGGATAAAATAATTACTGCCACCACCACATTGGCTCGTTATTTGTGGCATAGGGTAGGGGGGCGGTGGTGTGGCGCACTAGCAAAAGTTAAGAACTAAGCAGATGGGATATTTTAAAACTTATTTTTTGTCACATGAATTCAATAAGTACTGGATTAATTCTAAAACATGGACAGAACAACAGCTATCAATAACATAATAGATATCCCAATTAGATGTGCAAATGGCAATAAATCATTTGTAGCATTCTTGAAGGATAGTGGTTATCTCGAATTTTCCGATATTAATGTAAGTGAATTAATAAAAGCAATAAGTGTTAATGAAGAAATAGCGAATGACTGGTTTCAATGGTCAGCTGATAAAAGAGTCGATAAAGGTTGGTTCTTCATAGAAAATGCCGGTAAATATGCTGTAGGGTATAGTCCAGCAACTGAAGGTTATAGACAATTTATTTATGACGATAAGATCGAAGCCTGTGCTAATTTTATTTTAAAGGAAATTGAAAGTTGTGGCCTGTTTACCGGAAAAATGAATACCATTGATAATCAATGACTTACGTACCAAAACCCATGAAAACACCGGCAACAAACCGGCAAAACCGGAAATTAACTGTAAACCCAATATGAAACAAAAACACCAACAAAGTAACACACATCATAAGAATCATAATAATCTGGTAAATCAGTGGTTCAGACTAATTCACTACCAGCAAATCCACCCAATACCAGCAAAAGTGAACACCATTGATAATCAATCACTTATCTATCAAAACATAGGAAACAACCGGCAACAAACCGGCAAATCATGCAAAGCAGTCATTTATTTCAGAGCAAGCAAACCTTATTGTTTTTTTACTTGTCTAGTTACTATACACCTAACAATTTTTCTTATGAAATACCCATCCAGCTCACAGCTCGTATCTTGCCTGTCTATTTTGTTACTCACAGCTGGTTGTCAGCCCAACGATCCAGTAGGCCCCTCAGCAATTACTTGCCCCGTGCCCGCCGAAATCTATGCCTACAGAGCTACACACACCGAAACTACAGCCACTTACCCCTGTGTTTTCGGCAAAATCAACACTACTACGGGCACCAGCACCAGCATGGCATCATTTGCCGGTAACGTACAATTCCGTCAAGCTGCCTTCCACATTACCGAAAACAATTATTATACCTTCAAATTTAATGATACCACCCGCACACTGCTCAGCATATCTATGAGCGGAACGGTTACACCCCTGTCAAACGCAGCAGTAGGCAGCCGTTTCGATGGGCTGATATACAACAGGTTCAACAGTAAGTTGTATTGTTTTCGCACCTCTGCCGGTGTCAGCCATATAGCCGAGATTACTGTTTCTGGCACTACCTACACTACCACTGATGTAGCAACAACCCTGCACCCTCAGATGTACGATAACGCCACCGTCGATCCAGCAACTGGTGCTATCTACTACCAAACCAAACCAGCCTCAGCTACCACCTACAACATAGAGAAGTACATCCCCGGCGGCTCAGTGACCACCATTTGCACAGCCATGCCGGTAGATGTTAGTGGCCTCAGGTACAACACCAACGACAATTTGTTGTATGCTATTCGTCCCGGTATGACAGCCTATGAATTTGTGAAGATCAATAGTTCGGGTACTATTACCACATTGTCTACTCCTGTCGGGTACGTCGATACCAAGTTCTATTCAGCATGTATAGACCCATGCACAGATCATTATATATTTTCTTGCAAAAGCCTCAATACAGCCACAGGTCACCTATACCATATATCCACTACAGGCGCAGTTATGCAACACGATTCCGCAGCCACCATGTACCAAGGCTTAAGTGTGAAGTATTAGTATCGTGTTCTATATCACAGGAAAATCCTCCCACTACCAGTAAAAGTGAATAGTGTTGATAATCAATGAGTTATACCACAAAACACACGAAACAACCGGCAACAAACCGGCAATTCCTGCAATCATACTATGTATTTCTAAAAGTATATTTGTCTCTGTACGCTACAATTTATTTTTATAGCTCACCAAGGTTCTACCCCAATATATACGTCTATATCTATAGAACACCTGTATTATTTGTAACCTTATAATTGCTGTATATGAAACACCTGTACCTAATACTAATCCTTACAAGCATCCTAGCAAGCCCTTCCGCTTCAGCTCAAAGCTGGTTATGGGCCACAAACTTTAGTATCGATGACGAAAGTGTCATACCCTCTATGGACAAAGATCCATCAGGCAATCATATATTAAGTTGTTTGGGTTTGATAGCCAAGTACGATGCATCTGGTAACTTGTTATGGCGCAAAGATCCATCCACAGGGTTCAGAGCTCGGGTTACAGATGTCAGTACAGATACTGCTGGCAATATCATTATAGTAGGTATTTTTTCAGACACCCTCACATTCGATACCATAAGTGTAGTAGGTCCCGGACTCACTGATATTTTTGTGGTTAAGTATAATGGTGCTGGCAATGTGTTATGGGCTAAAGTTATTAGCACAGCCAGCCTCGATAATGTAGGTGCTGTAAGCACAGATAGGTCTGGCAATATATTTGTATCAGGTTATTTCACAGACAGTAGTATCACTATCGATACCACCACGCTCACCGGCACATCAGATGCCAGTACTTTTTTGGTCAAGTATTCCCCCTCTGGCAGTGTCATTTGGGGTAGGGTTTTAAGCTGTGCAGGTCCTTCACCATCTTACTGTAGGCCCAAAGCAATGGCTGTAGACAATAATGGCGATGTTGTTGTCACCGGCGATTATACAGGTACTTCTATGACCATTGGCACCACTACCTTAACCGCTACCACAGGCACTTATCTCGGCGATGTTTTTGTAGTAAAGTATAGCAATTCAGGCAACATACTATGGGCCAATGGTATCGCCAGCGATGATTATGACGCCGCCTTCGATATGGCTACAGACGGTGTAGGCAATAGTTATGTTATCGGGCATTTTCTGGGAAACAATCTCTATGCAGGGGCTTTTCACCTCACCAATACTTCTATGACCAATAAAAGTGATGTTTTTGTTGTAGCCTACGACCCATTAGGTAATGTGCGTTGGTTGAATCGGATTGGTACTCCTGGTGATAACGAAGGAAGAGCGATAGCTACAGATATTGCTGGTAATGTGTATGTATCAGCTTATTATGTCGATACATCTATTACATTTGGCAGCACTACATTGTACAATACCACTTTTGGGGTTACAGGTGTCAATGCGATTATAGCCAAATATAACACTTCAGGTGCCGAGCAGTGGGCAATAAATGTAGGTGGCAATGTTGGGGATATTGTATCAGCCCTCGAAACCGATAATTCAGGAAATATTTATGCCTTCGGTATGACAGCAAGCAACACGCTTACGCTAGGTGCCACCACTTTAGTTAACACAGGCTCATTTTACGGCGACTTCTTTTTTGCCAAATTGAGCCAAACCACCTCTGTAAATGATGTAGTTGAAAACAAAAAATCAGTTTTCCTATACCCCAATCCCGTATCAGATGTATTAACCATCTTATCCGAGGAGCCTATAGAAACTTTGTCCATAGTAGATGTCTGCGGTTGGCAAATCGTGCATAGTGGTAATTATTCAAAACAAATCCGTATCAACACCAATAGCATCGCACCTGGGCTATACCACGTAGTTGTGAATAACAGTATTGTAAAACAATTTACTAAAAGATAGGACAATTACTGTTGGGGAAATACTTTAATGTATTGGTGTCGCCTCGCCCACTACCAGCAAAAGTGAATAGTATTGATAATCAACCACTTACGTACCAAAACCCATGAAACAACCGGCAACAAACCGGCAATCTGCATAAACACCTAACAATAATGATTACCTCAAAATAATCTTATCATTTCAAGCAACAACAGACTACTTATACCACCAACAAAGAATAATTATTGATATTTTTGTACAAACTACTTGCCTCATGAATCGTCTATCACTCCTCGCCATTAGCTGCATGGCACTTTTGAATGCTTGTTCAGGTGGCCCATCTACGGGCACTGATCAGGTAGACGTATTCGACAAAACTACTATAGAGCGTATAGCGCAGGGCAGTCGTGAGTTGCAGCAAAAAGCCCTAAAGCAATATGAGGAAGGAACACTAAACCTCAGAAAAGGAAACAACCCATACGATGCTATTGATCTCTTATTGCAGTCACTCCGCAACTATCCCACAGCTCGCACTTATTTTGAGCTAGGCAATGCTTACGCAAAAGCCAAAAACTACGAAAAAGCTGTAAAAAGTTATGAGCTAGCAGAACAATTGGGCTTTGCACCAGTGGCCAATGTATTATACAACATGGCATGTGCCTATTCTTTGTTAGAGAAAAAGGAAGAAGCAAGAAATTACCTAGAGTATGCCATTGAGGCTGGCTATGTAGACAAAAACAACATCATAAACAATCCTGACCTGCAAAATCTGAAAGATTATGGGCTTAATCAGGCATTAGAAACAGCTATGAGTGGTGTAGACAATCCTGAAAATGTAGTATGGGATGGTTATGTGCAAAACTTCAAACGGCTAGTACTACCCGTTACACTCGATATCAACTCAGAAAAAGAACTAAAAGAAAATGATTATATGTCATTCAGCTATGAGCGATATATCACCGAAATGAGGTACAGAGAAAGATTTTCCAGATCCACTGGCGACCTTTACTATGCATACGGATTAGTAGATGAAAACAGCAACTATATAGCTGTGATATATGCTGAGAAACCTGATTTTGAAATGTCGGCACCATTACCAGCCCGGTACATACTAGCATCCTACAACAAAAAAGGTGTGCTGATAGATAAGTTGACGGTATGTGGGCAAAAAAAGCCTGAGGACACATTTAGGGTTTGCACTATACATCCTAACCTGACAATGCAGATAAGTATGCATATGAACAAATACAAGACCATAGCAGATGAAGATAGATACACGAAGCTAGAGCTAGAATCGTCTGAGCCGGCAGGTACCTTGTATTATCTGATCAATGAATCTGGAAAATTTGTAGAAACTGGTGCGCCACTGGGTGCTACAGATGTAAAAGGAAGTAAGGTTAGTGGGTCTTGAAGCGGTTTAGCCAGCCTCTACGTATCAGTACTTCTGCAACGAGTAGGTTGATGGTCCAGCTTAGCCAAGCTATGAGTATGTAGGCAGTAACAGGTCGGATATCTAACCCCAAATACCCTATAAGAAAAGCATAAGCCCTAAGTGTAAGAGCCGACAGAGCTAGTGCATAACTGCGTAGCATGTACTGTGCATGTGACTGCCATTGCCGCTTATATACATGCCGCATGGCTACCGCAGTAGTGCCCAGCCACAGCAGAGATAGCAGCACAAAGCTAACCCTGGCAGGGGTGCCACCATTAGCATAAAACGCCATTACCAGCCCCGTAGGCCCGCTCAACAGCAACACTACTATGCTGTACACATAGCCTGAAAACCGGTGCAACACCCTGTGGCGGGTAATAAACTGCAACAAGCCTGCGACTAAAACAAGCGTACTGGTGAAAACGTGTATGTAAAAGCTGATGCGCCAATGGGATATGTGGTAGATGTGGGTTTTGGTGAGCAGAAAGTCAATATTAGGAGCTATGTGTGTGTAGGGCAATGACAACCTCACCATCAGGTATACACCATACAGTATAGCAGCTACAATAAGCATAGCCATAACGTTACCGATAGTGCGCATATGCTCTGCTAATATTGATCTAGTGTTAAAATGCGGTCGTTGCAGTGTAGGGTAGGGGTGTAGTAGTCCGATGCTGTATCATACTTTACAGAATCTCTGGCAAAGATGCTGCGGGTTGAAGAAAAGACTTCATTTTCTTCCCAGTCTATAGTGTAACTACCATCTTTTAGCACCCAGCTACCATTTACAGTAGTTATTTGGCTCTTATCACCTTTGGCAGAGTCATTGTAAAACTCATAAACACATTGTCCGTTTTGGTCGAATGTGATGCGGTGCAGACTGTCTGAATAAGATGCATAGTTGTCATAGTAATTTTCAGATTCTGTTTTTTTAATCAATGAAAATGTGACTGGTGACTCTTGTGCATTATTTCTAGGTGTCCATGTGCCAGACAGTAACAAGGTAGCTTTATCTATTTTTATGTCTAAGTAGCCATCTGTAGGGTTGTTGCCTGGCTGCTTCAGCGATAGGTGATACACATCGTCTAGCACCTCCATGGGGCCACTTACATTACGCCTTACGCCTTTTAGCAAAGTGTAACCCACCACATTTTTACCAGTCACCTTTCGTAGGGTCAGGTATATAACATGCTCTCCAAACGCCCCTGAATATACGCCCTCTACTGAGGCATAATCATTGTCTGGCGGGAAAATACTATGTGCAGGCGGCACTGTGTAGCGTGTAGATGTACCAGAATTGCAGGCAGAAAATATGATAACTAAAAGCCCAAATACAAGGATATTAAAACGCATAAGGCATGAGTATAATAAAGTAAAATAGGTTGTAACCAATGAAAAACAGCTATCAGTGGTGTACCAAAGATAGCTGTTGTAAATATAATGAGATGAAATTATGAGATAAAAACTACTGAGCTATATCCGCAGGATAGTCTTTATAGCTCCACTTGTTTTGCACCACACCATCTCTCAGTAGCATCAGCCCAGGGTTGGTACGCATTACTGTTTTGCTCACAGTACCATCTATTATCAAGAATGGAATATCCTTCATATTCCACGCTTCCTGATAGGTTTCGCAGATGTCTCTACCAGCCGAGCAAGCTACGTAGAAAGGTATTTTGCGCTCAGCAGCAGTTTTGGCAAGTGCCTTTATTTTGTCTAAATTATCTATATGTGCCTTAGCAGGTTCGCGCAAAAACCATATATATACATAGCCCTTGGCTGTCATTACATCTTCAGTTATGTCTTCACCATCTTCATCAGTTAGCGAAAAGTCATGTATCTCAGACTGTCCGGTAGCTGGTTTTACCTCCACTGATTCTCTCGAAACAAACTTCCAGCTAGGGTCTTTCCAGGGGTAGTTTTCGGCAGTAAACTCTTGTTTTACACCATTTTTTTCATAAACAAATGTGGTGACAAATTCTGCTTCAGTAGCCCATGGTTCGGGTTTCATTTTCTCCCATATATTGTTGCCCACTTTGTAGGGCAGGCAGTCGTGGTAGGGTAAGTGATGTAATACCCACCACTGCGACCCTATGGCAAGAAAAGCACCTAATAATACGATAGAGAAGTTGATGGCAGATTTGTTGAATATCGGGAATACTCGGTATCTGAAAATCCACATAAAGAGCACTGCAGCAGTAAGAGCTATGTCTTTGTAAAAAGTAGCAGTGTTAGATATTTTGATGCAATCACCAAAACAACCACATTCTTTTATTTTGCCTGAGTACAGCGCATAACCTGTAAGGAAGGTGAAAAAGATGTTGAGCAATAACATTAGGGTCACATATAGTCTGAAGTAGTTGCCTACTATCATGGCAAAACCAGCTATTATCTCAAAGGCTATCATGCAAACAGAAAGACCCAGAGAATAGTTGAGCATAAAATTCATGCCCCATACCTCAAAAAATTCATTCATTTTGTAGGTAAGACCTAGCGGGTCGTTTGCCTTTACCAACCCGGAAAAGATAAATAACAAACCCACGGCAATCCTGAGAATCCATAAAATTACTTTCATAACAACTATTGAATATTGAACTAAAAAAAAGAATAATGGGAATCAATTGCAAATATAATCAACCTCAAACTCCATGTATCTACTTCTATCACTAAAATTTTAGAAAGCAAATACTTAGGTTTGTCAAACTTACTGCAAGCAGCACAAATTGCAAAGAGAAATAATGGTAGATACAATTAAATAAAACATAAAAGTTTGTTAGAACTATATAGTAGAGAAAAGCAACTAACCATCACTCAGCCCATAGTGATGGGTATACTCAATGCCACTCCCAATAGTTTTTACAACAAAGGCCGAGGAAATGATGTAGATAGTTTACTCCGTGCCGCTGATACCATGCTGCAAGATGGTGCCACTATACTAGATGTGGGTGGTGCCAGTAGTAAGCCCGGCGAGCCTATTATTGAACCCGAGGAAGAGCTAAGAAGAGTAATACCCATCATTGCCGCCTTATTGCAAAGACACCCTCATGTATGGATAAGTATAGATACGTACAATGCTGTTGTAGCCAAAGCAGCTGTTGACGCTGGTGCAGCTATAGTAAATGACATAAGTGCGGGAGCCATAGACCCCAATATGTTGCCTACCGTAGCAGCGCTAAAAGTGCCCTATATAGCCATGCACATGCAGGGTACACCAGCCACCATGCAGCTACAGCCACATTACACCCATGTAGTAGCAGAGGTGAAACACCACCTGAGGCAGGTATGCGACCGCTGTGCTGATGCAGGGATAAATCAGGTAATATTGGACCCTGGTTTTGGGTTTGGTAAGACGGTGGAGCATAATTATGAGTTGCTCTCTAATTTGGGGGTATTAGCTACACTGGGTAAGCCGATACTGGCTGGTCTGTCGCGTAAGTCTATGGTGTGTAAGCCACTGAAAATAAGCCCTGAGAATGCCCTCAATGGTACTACAGCCCTCAATATGGTGGCACTGATGAATGGTGCCACCATACTGCGGGTACATGATGTAAAAGAAGCTATGCAAGCAGTAACGCTATTTGGTTATATGCAATAGCTATTGGTTTAGGCTCTCTCTTCCCATATTTGAGATAGATGCACCAATGCTTCTACCGCTTTTTGCATGTCTTGCACACTTACATATTCTTGACGCGAATGGATGCCCATTTCGCCAGTAAACAGATTGGGGCAGGGAAGACCCATAAACGATAATCTGCTGCCATCTGTGCCGCCACGTATGCTCATGCGCACTGGCTCTATGCCGGCACGCTGGTATGCTTCACCTGCATAGTCTACCACATGTGGGCAGGTGTCGAGTATTTCTTTCATGTTGCGGTACTGCTCCTTTACTGCAAATGTCATGCTAGCACCCGGAAACTGTGCCACGGCTGCCTCTGCTATGGCTTTGAGCCTGGCTTCATGCACAGCTAGTTGTGCAGTATCGAAATCGCGAACTATGAACTGTATTGTGGCTTTTTCTAGTCCACCCTCTATAGCTACCGGATGCACAAAACCCTGCATACCTTCGGTGGTTTCGGGGCACCACTCCTCTTTGGGCAGCATATCTACAAAGGCAGCGGCTACTTTTATGGCATGCACCATTTTGCCCTTGGCATAGCCTGGGTGGGCACTTATACCGTTAAAAGTTACAGTAGCAGCATTGGCAGAGAAGGTTTCGCCCTCTAGGTGGCCACGTTCGCCGCCATCTAGTGTGTAGCCGTAGTGAGCACCCAATTGTTCCATATTCACCGCAGCTACACCACGCCCTATTTCTTCATCGGGTGTGAATAATATACGGATTTTGCCATGCTTCACCTCTGGGTGTTGCATCAGGTAGTTAGCCAGATCCATTATGATAGCCACTCCTGCCTTGTCGTCGGCACCCAGCAGGGTATGACCAGAAGCAGTAATGATGTCGTCGCCTATGCGCTCAGCAAGGTATGGGTGCTCACGAGTACTTATTACCACACTGTTGTCGTGAGGCAGCACTATGTCTGAGCCGTCCCATGCCTTGTGTAGTATAGGTACTACATTGGTGCCACTACAGTCTGGTGCAGTATCTACATGCGAGCAGTAACAAAGCACCGGTACATCCTTGGTAGTGGTAGCGGGTATGGTAGCGTATACATACCCATGCTCGTCTAGCAGGGCATCGGTGATGCCTATAGCCTGTAGCTCGGTTACCAGTATTCGGCTAAGGTCTTTTTGTTTGGGGGTAGATGGCTGTGAGGGCGAGTTTGGGTCGCTCTGAGTATCTACCTGTACGTAGCGCATAAACCGCTCTGCTGCTGTATGTGTGTATCCTGAAATGCTCATTGTAGTAAATTGTGCCGTAAATGTAAGTATCTTGGCGGTTGTATGGAAACCTTAGGACTCAGCAAAGTAGATATTTCCCAGATAGTGACGGTGGGTTTTACCTTGTTTGCCGTAATAGACATATTGGGGTCGCTGCCTGTAATTATAGGTATAAAGAAAAAAACTGGCGATATCAATGCCTTGCTGGCTACACTGGTATCGGGCGGGTTAATGCTATTGTTCTTTCTTATCGGCGAAAGGATGTTGCAGTTTATGGGAGTAGATATAAAGTCCTTTGCTATAGCGGGGTCTATAGTGATATTTATTTTAGGTCTGGAAATGGTGCTGGGTCTGGAAATTTTCAAACACGACCCCGACGCTAAAACAAGCACTCTTGTGCCTGTTGCTTTTCCGCTTATAGCGGGGTCGGGCACGCTCACTACTGTCATGTCGCTAAAGGCGGCTTATGAGTCGTACAATATACTGATAGCTATACTTATCAATCTTATTATCATCTACATCACCCTACGGTCAGTAAACCTGCTAGAGCGGCTATTAGGGCCATCAGGTATATTAGTGATACGCAAGTTTTTTGGGGTGATACTGCTGGCAATAGCAGTGAAGATATTTATGAGTAATACAGGCCTCAGAACTTAGATTGCGAATTCCTTATTAGCTACTTTATTGTAAGGTACTACTGTGTGTCTGGTTGTTGAGGCACACGCTCTCCTGCTTTCATACGAGATAATGGGTAATATTCATCAGTATACAAGGTAGCTTTGGTGCCACTAAGCCTGTAGTTGTAGTAAGTAGTTTTACTCGTGCAACGGAGGTGTAGCCGCTCAGCCCTGTACAGTGTTGCGCCTACATAAATATCTACCAAATAACTGCCCTCTGGGAGCAATGGAGAATAGTACATGCCGTCTTCGCCTATACGTACCTCTGTAGACTCTTTTTTGTGGGTAAACTTGAGGGTAGCAGCAGGTATTATTTTATTGGTTTCGGTTAGCACTATACCGCTTACCATACATGTTTGTGCTGGTGCCTTATAGGATATTGCGGTAAGCAGTAGTGCTATAGCCCATTTGCTTGATAGCTTGCCACAGAGACAGATTTTACCCATTGAAACGTTTATAAAACAAGAGCAGATAAAAACTAAACATACCATCTAATAAAAACAAGCTACTCATGTATGCCTCGCGCTCGTAAACAGTATGTAATAAAAGATAAAGAGAGGTATTGGCTAGTGTGAGCAAAATATAAGTGAGTGCTCCCCAGCGTCGCAGATCGCAGGCTGCCACCCAGCAAGTGGTGTAAGCCAGCAGCCACAATACTTGCAACCACTCTATACTGCCTACAGATATGTAGCGAAGCCCCCAGATAGTATAGATAAGCCACAATACATGTGCTACAGCCACAAACGGCATGATTTGTGGTGGCTTGCGAGCTACATCTGTAACAAAGGTTTTGAAATTGCGCATCTAGTACTGGAAAAGGAGAATCTGTTGTAGGTAAAGAATTGGATTAAACTAAAGTGGTGACAACTGCTGTTATGGTAGTTGTCACCACTAGTATCTGCTATCAATAATGCTATTTACTAACCTTTACTGAATGCATTGAGAATGTCATATTTGGTAAGGATAGAGTACTGTCCACTTTCATCTTTAGTGAGTACAGCACCATTGTCTTTGTTGATGTAGTGCGTGAGTCGCTCCAATGGAGTTTCTCTGTCTACCAGTGGTAGAGGGGCATCCATTACCTCAGATACCAACTGTTGTTTTACATCGGTTTCTTCTATCAGCTTACGGAAAAGGCTGCCCTGCGATACTGTACCTACCAGCTCCAGACCGTTGAGTACCGGTATGTGTTCGATGTCATATTTTTTCATCATTTCCAGTGCAGTTATCACTTGGCTATCGTGTGGAATAGTTACCAGTCTTCTACGACCCAAGCCATTAATAAGGTCGCCTACAGTATCTACTTCTAGGAAGCCTCTGTCCAGCATCCACTCATCATTATATACCTTGCCCACATAGCGGGTGCCATGGTCGTGAAATATGAGTACTACTACATCGTCTTTTTTCAACTTGTCTTTAAGCTGACGCAGACCAGCCACTACAGAACCTGCTGAGTAACCTACAAAAATACCTTCCTCGCGGGTGATGCGGCGAGCCATTACTGCACCGTCTTTATCTGTTACCTTTTCAAAATGGTCTATTGCGTTGCGGTCGTAGTTTTCTGGCAAGAAGTCTTCACCAAAACCTTCTGATATATAAGGATGTACCTCGCCCATATCTAGCTCTCCTGTATCGAACCATTTTTTGAGTAAGCTCCCATAAGAGTCTATAGCCCAAACTTGTACATTGGGGTTTTTCTCTTTTAGGTAAGAACCAGTACCCACTATAGTGCCACCAGTACCCGATGCTACTACCAGATGTGTTACTTTACCTTCGGTTTGCTCCCATATTTCAGGGCCTGTTTGCTCATAGTGCGCTAGTCTATTAGCCAGATTGTCATATTGGTTTACGTACCAGCTATTAGGTATTTCATTTTGCAGGCGGCGTGCTACTTGGTAGTAACTGCGAGGGTCTTCTGGTTCTACATTGGTAGGACACACTATTACTTCGGCACCATGTGCCTTTAGTATATCAACTTTTTCCTTGCTCTGTTTGTCGGTAGTGGCAAAAATACATTTGTAGCCTTTTACAATGGCTGCCAGTGCAAGTCCCATACCGGTATTTCCGCTGGTGCCCTCTATAATAGTGCCACCAGGTTTTATTTTTCCTTCGCGCTCTGCTACTTCCAGCATTTTTAGCGCCATGCGGTCTTTGATGCTATTGCCGGGGTTGAAGGTTTCTACCTTTGCATAAACTTTGCAGGGCAGATCTGCTACGACCTTGTGTAGGCGAACTAGCGGAGTGTTGCCTATTGTCTGGAGGATGTTGTCATATACCTTTGCTGGCATAGTTGTGTAGTTTTGGTTGCTGGTGGCGAAGGTAAGAATTTAGGGTGGGAAAGAGCAACCCTATAATTGTAATACAACACACCACTTAACTACTTTTCAAACTGTGATTGCCTTAGTAGCACACAGATAGCTATACTTATCAGCTAAGGTGCTTAAATTTTTACTGAAGCTCTTCTCAATCTGTCGTTCATTGCCCTGCCTATACCTACATCCGGAAAGCGGCGCACTAATATGATTTTGAATCCAGCAGTGTCCATTTCATGCATCGCAGCATATAGATTGTGGGCTGCTTCGTCAAGGTCAGCATTGGGGCTTAGTATGAGCTGTTGCCCACCTGGAATATTTTTTTCGAATTGGCTGAAACATATTATCCCAATTTCGGTGGTTTTGAATTGCTGCGTATATGCCGAAATATCATCTACCAAATACAAAGGAGTATGAGGTGAATAATGTTGCCCCAGCATGCCGGGTGCGGCAGGGGCGCTTACATTAGTGCTGTTGTGTATGCGCACCTCTCCTATGGTTTGGTGTAGTTGCTCTATAGATATTCCGCCCAGTCGATATACTACAGGCAAATCTTCGTCAAAACCTACGATAGTTGATTCGATGCCTGATATACAATCGCCACCATTTAGGATATAGGGTATCAATCCATTAAGTTGCCTTTGTACATGATAAGGAGATGTAGGACTGATGTAGCCAAAGATATTGGCGCTAGGAGCAGCCAAAGGGAAACTGAGTGAGGAAAGTAAGTTTAAAGTTAAAGGATGTGCGGGTATTCTGATAGCAACATTAGGAAGACCGGCAGTAACAATGTCTGGAATACGTGAGTTGCGGGGCAGCAATAATGTAATGGGGCCTGGAGAAAAAGCGTTTAATAACGTTTGAGCTGCCGGTGGTATGCTGGTAACAATAGACGAAACTGCCTCAATTGAAGCAACATGTACTATGAGTGGATTGTGATGGGGGCGATTTTTGGTTTTGAAAATCTTACGTACGGCTATTTCGCTCAATGCATTTGCGGCGAGGCCGTAAACTGTTTCGGTAGGAATGGCAACCAAATCATCATTCTCCAGCAATTTTTTTACCTGCACTAGATCTGTTCCTACTTTAGTATGCATGACGGTAATTACTATAAATTAATTGAACTCCTGCAAGTGATACGGCAGTAAGTAGAAGGTGTATTTGTTATCTTGAAATATAATCTGTCCGGTCATCTACTATCTCGTATCTTACTACACTGACCGGACAGACAAATACCATATGGTGTATACTAAATTGTAGCAATACCAATTATTGGCCTTGTGCTAATGAATATGCTCGTACACCATTGTACATCATTAGCCACTCTATAGAGCATAATTTGATGGTGGGTGCAATGCGCATGCAGAACTGTAATATTTCATCTGCAGTGAGTGATGGATAGCCGGGAACACGTTCTACTCTCACTCTATATTGATTGACGCACTCAGTAAGGTATGAGCCTTCAGGGTATACCTGAGTGCCTCTGTTACTTATCATTATCAATTCCATGCTATCTGCCAGTTTATCTTTGATACGATGAGCTATACCAGCAGGTTGTTCTGTACTCTCTATAAAAAGGTCAACTCCATTTACAAAAGTGTCTCCATTGTATGGAGTAACCATTGTTTTGAACTCGTTTGGTAAAGCTGGAGTTTCTATTGACGTGTCTTCAAGTATAGCTACAGTAGGTAATGAGGGTAGATTACTTATTAGCATTTCGGCAAACTGAGTTGTATTCAATTCTTGTTCTTTGCCAGCTCCAAAATCTTTAGTGTGGTAGCCCTGATTGAGGGTGGTGTGTAGTGCTTGTTCTATAGCATTAGCTGCCTGCTGAAAGCCCAGATGTCTGAGCATCATGCAGCTGCTGATAAGTAAGGCGGTGGGGTTGGCAATGTTTTTGCCAGCAATATCTGGAGCTGAGCCATGTACTGCCTCGAATATGCTGACATTATCACCAATATTGGCAGATGGTGCGAAGCCTAATCCACCTACCAGCCCAGCACAAAGATCTGATAGGATATCGCCTTGCAGATTTGGCAATACTATTACATCAAAGTCATTGGGTCTGGAAACCAGTTTCATTGCCAGATCGTCAACTATAATATCATTTGCTTGAATTTCGGGGTAGTCTTTAGCCACTTCATAAAACGCTTCGAGAAATAGACCATCAGTCAATTTCATAATGTTGGCCTTGTGTCCACAAGTTACTTTTTTAGCACCTTGTTTGCGAGCCATGTCGAAGGTGTATTTGTGTACTTGTAACGACCCTGGTCTGGTAATGAACCTGCGACATAGAGCAACATCATGCGTAAGCATGTGCTCAATGCCACCGTAGGTGTCTTCTATGTTTTCGCGAACCATGGTAATGTCGATAGGTATACCCGCTTTCGAAAAAACAGTATCCACACCATTCAATGATTTGAAAACTCTTTTATTGGCATAAGTACTCCACATTTTACGTGCTGTTACGTTAATGCTTTTCATGCCTTTTCCCTTAGGTGTCTCCATAGGGCCCTTTAACAATATGCCCAGTTTTTCTATAGTTGCTTTCGCATCTGGTGTCATACCTGAAGAAAACCCTTTTTCGTACCAAGATTTTCCCATGTCTACGAAGTGATAAGATAATGGTACTCCTGTAGCATTGATGACAGAGAGTACAGCATCCATGATTTCAGGTCCTATTCCATCGCCTTTAGCTACAGCAATATTGATTTTGTTCATAAATGAGCCGTTTAGTTTTATATAAGTATAACTACTTCGTAAAAGTACAAAGCTTCTTTGTTTGATAGTAAAGCTATTGTTTATGGTGTTATAGTTGTTGTCTATAATTGTATTATTAACAAGTGGGCTACCGAAAATAAAGCGAATCAATTTGTATTGTGTAAATAAGCTGTAGTTTTATGATGGATGCTATTTTGTACGAAGAGATGAAAAATAAGAAATACATTATACCGGCTTTATTGGGACTGATGGGAGGCATAGTTATATACAAGCTTATTGTAAAGTCGGCAATAAACCCTAACCCGAAATACTATATAGGTGAGCCAATAGATAGTTTTAATAATGTGATAGTGTATTATAACGGAATGGTGGGGCATAGTGGCGAGAGAAATGTAGCAGCAGATGGTTATAATATAGGTATGAAATATCAGTGTGTGGAGTTTGTGAAGAGATATTACTTTGAGAAACTACACCACAAGATGCCGGATAGTTATGGTAACGCGAAGGATTTTTTTGATAGGACGCTGCCTGATAGTGGGCAAAATGCAAAGAGAAATCTGATACAATATAAGAATGGTACTAATTATGCACCACAGCCTGAAGACTTGCTGATACTAGATGGGCATGCTGGAAATAAATACGGACATGTAGCCATAATAACCCATGTAACAGATACCAGCATAGCCATTATACAACAAAATCCTGGTCCGTTTGGGAAGAGCAGAGACACATTAAAACTAATACAGACTCAAAGTAAGTGGTGTGTAAAACCCGATAGAGTGCTAGGGTGGCTAAGAAAAGATACTACCAATGTTGTGGCGCACTAGAGTAAGTACTAGTTAATTTAATGGGATGTAATCAGCAACAAATGCAGCATACCTACTGCCACTTATAACCCACGTAGCTTCATAGCGGTTTGAATCTGAGCCACCTTGTAGGTAGATATAATACCTTAATTTGTCTTTGCTTTCAAATGCTTTGTAGTGGGGAGAATAGATTTTTTCGTGCTTATTTTCTGGTATTGCTGGGCAAGGATACAGATGGTCAATACCCATAAGCGTATGTTCGGGTATTCTTACCCAAAGGTGGCTTTTGATAACGAGAAAAATAGAATCCAGTATTTTATTTTGAGAATTAAGTTTGAAATGTAGGTTGATTTCAGAACTACCTTTACCCCAATATTTATAAAAAGATACGCCTGATTCAGAGCAATTGCCGATAGGGATTTCTGTTAGTTGTGCACCATTGAGCGAATTCTGTAAGATATATTTACCTGTTGTAGTAAAGGTGGCTAACTCTTGTTGTATAACAGTGTCCTCGATTTGAGAGAAGGATATTTTGCTACTAGTGAAGCCATGTGACTGCTGTGCAATAACATAGGTTGTATTGCTTTGAAACAGAATAGTGAATATGAGATACAGCATAGCACGCATTATGTAAATATAGGAGAATTTAATGTATTATGCTGTGTTAATGGGTAGTATGCATCAGATACTGGTGTAGGGGATGAGTATGCGAGCTGATGTATATCTGTAAAAAATGCCACAACCTACCTCTGTAGGCAGTTGTGGCATTATGGAGATAATGGTAAATGGTAATGTGGTGGGGCCTCTGGGGGCTGTGTAGTGATTAGGGTGCTTCTGGTGTGTTAGGCTGCCCATATGGGGGCAGGTACCAGTTCTGCTTCGCGAACCATAGAGAATAATAATCCTCCATTTACAAGTTCTACGGGTTGCAGGTCTTTAACTGCCAGCATGCGCCAATATATGGTACGCCCGTGGCGGTCTATAAATGTTGTTTCTTCGGTTTGTCCGGCTTTGCGAGCTTCGGAGAGTGCATGTTGCTCATCGTTTCCAAATACAAGCCTCCATTGTTCTTCATATTGGTCAGTATGTTGGCCGTCGCACTCTATTCTATATATTATTTGAGCTGTGTACGATTTCATATATTGTCGTTGATAGTTGTGTGAGTATGAATATTGTTTTGTGATTAGTAAGATTTTATTTCGATGCCACCGAAAGTGCAGTTTCCCTGTAGTATCAGTTTTTTGCGTATTTCGCCACTTTGCGATACATGTATTACTCGTTCATCTTCTACAGCTCCCATTACTGGTTTGATGTCATTTTGTACATCCCAGTGCGAAGGAACTATTAGCTCTACGCCTCCAAAAACAACATTACAGTCGAGGGTTATGGTTTCATCCAGAAAGTCGGCTTGGGTGAGGTTGATGTCGCATCCACCAAATGTTACAGAAATCGTGCCACCTTTGAAATCTTTAGCTGTTATTATTTCTTTTCTTCCGCCGAAAATGACTTCCAGATTCATGCGGCTATCTTGGGTGAAGTGGGAATTGATGACTGTTTTACCGTAGCAGGGTTTGCGATTTCGGCGAGGGCGAAAGGCAATCATTATGCCTATGATGATCACTAATGCAGGCCACACAAACTGTTTAGATGATTTGCCCATTATCTGAAACTGTGGTATCAGGTAAACTGCACCTATAGTGATAAGTATCCACCAAGAGTTGTTGCGAAAGCCATTCTTGAGACCAGATAAGACTCCGATTATGATGAGTATTATGGGCCACGATAAGTGAAAGCTGAAGGTAATGAGGCCTAGAGTTTTGAGCATTAATCCTATACCTAAAATAACTACACCTATACCAAACAATACTCTGTTTGTGGCATTAGGTCCTCGGGGATTGTCGCCATTATACTGATTTAAACTATTGTTACTCATTTATTTGGGGTATTATGAGTACAAATGTAGTTCTATGCGCTACTGTGCAGAAGTGCTAATAGGCGAAAAAATGTATAGTAGCGGTAAATGTGGGGTAATAGTCGGTGAATGAGTGAAGGGTAGGGATTATAAATCTAGCAGTTTGTTGACGGTAGCCCAATTTCTGGTTGTGGCTTGCATTCCTAGTTTCTTTTCTATAAATGTATTGGAGAAACAAGTTTTACCGTAGTTGGGGCTATATACGTATACTTCTTTGTGTACAATACGTGCATATTCAGCATCGTTGGAGTACACACCCATTATTCCTTGAGCATCCATAGCGGGTACTTCTGCGAGGAAGGTAACGTAAAGTCTGTTTTTTTCTTCTGTTTTTATGGTGTCGAAAGGCATATTGCGCACTACATTTTGTAGTTCGCGTATCATACGTATAATAGCTACTACTTTATATCCCAGTTTCTGCTCCAGTTGTTTTTCTATACGTTTTCGCAGTATGTCTTCGTCTACCTCGTCTGATGTGAATAGTACATTCCCGCTTTGTATATAGGTGGCTACGTCTGTAATGCCTGGCATTTCCATGTAAGAGCGGAGGTCTTCCATCTTAATGAGTTTTTGCCCACTAACATTGATGCCTCTGAGAAATGCTACGTACCTGGTCATGATTGCTGCCTGTATTTGTGAAAGTTATGATTGATTCAAAAGTAGCAAAATTACCCGAATGGGGTAGTGGATTTTTACTGTATCATTTGTTACTTATATGTTGTAGTGTAGGTTTATTAGAAAAATAATTATTGCACTGGTTTTACTGTATATCCTTGTGCCTGCAATAGGGCAATAACACCATTTGGGCCAGGGAGGTGACCGGCACCTACTGCAAAAAACACTGATGAGCGATGCATCATTGCTGGCATTTTGCGTATCCATATTTTGTTGCGGTCATCGAGCAGTGGGGCTGTGGCATCGCCTAGTTCTGGCGAATTGGTTATCATGTTGTGTAGTGCTGATAAATCTTGGTTTTTATAGGCATCTACCATTTTTGCATATTCCTTGCGAGTGTTGGTTTTGTTGTGTATCATATCCATTACCTCTTTTACCACACTATCGGTAGGTAGGTTTTCAAGAACGCTTAGCTGTTCTTCGGCTGTTTCCAGACCTATTATTTCTTTTCTGCTGGCTTTTACAGCTTCCATCATTTTTTCTTCGTAAGATATTGGTTTGTCGCATATAGTAGCTCCACGGGTTGACATTAGTGTTTGGAGGGCTATAGGTTTCATTAATTCCAGATATTGTATGTCCATGTCCATACTATCTTTCATGTATTTTTTCAATTGGGCATACTGCGACGGGGTGAAGTAGCTGGATAATTTTTTGCCAGTTCTGTCCATTAGCCCAGCCGATGCTGTCATTAATAGATTGGCATCGTCCATGTCCATTTCCAAACACAGCTTATCAGTAGCTTCTAGCGAGCTTCTCATGGCGGGTGTCCAGAGATAGTCGGATGGGCAAATGAGGTGTATGGTGCCGAAGAGGTAAGAAGGACGGTCGAGATCCTTGCCACTTATCTGCCAGAGTAGCGAGTTTTGGGCATTGGCTGCTTTAGGGAAAAAAGTAAATCCTGAAATGAATACCACAAAACCCATGAGAATGCGGGCAATGGACTTGAAAGGCGATAGGAGGGTACTGCTTATATTGTTCATTGTATAGTTATGTTTGGTTATAGAGCGTCAAATGTTGTGCCTTGAGTATGTGCGTCTATAATACCTGCCTTGCTGGCAGGTATTATAGACGCTGGAGGTCTTTATGTCATTGATCGGTACTTTCTTGCTCGGGCATTACAAAAAATGACGCACAACGAACGGGATTAATAAATCCTATAAAACGAGTGCTAAACTTGATGCGGCTACGCACAGCTTTAATAAACGGAAAAAGGAATGTATTTACTTTTTCTTGTTCTGAGGCTGTGAGTGGCTGGTTGGCGTATTTTTTCTTCAGGTATATATTCATAAATCCTGAGAGTGAAGTGCCCAGTTGAGGGTCTACCAATGTGCGGGCATACTGCATGGGGGTGAGTGTGCCCCGCCATATACCACACATATGCAGGTAATATGTAGCTGCCCTGAACGCCCAATAGGGTTTGCTACCAGCGGCAGGAGCATTGCGGAAGCGCAGCAGGTAATAGCGCAGCACAATACCAGGTAGTAATGCCAGTAGCAGCAATATACCTGCTATGGTGATAGCAGTGGTCCATAGCATGGTGCTGAGTGGTATAGGTTTGTCTATATCAGGTACTGGTGGTTTCTCTTTAGGAGCAGCTAGGTCTTTACGTTTCAGGTACAGTTCATCGGCAGGTATGGCAGCAGGAAATCTTTTGGTGAGTGCCTCAGCAGATTCGCCAGGTGCCGCAACTAGTTTTTTCATTGTTTCGGAGTAGGATACCACAGTGCCATCATCGCCCTTTTGCACAGAGGAGAGGGGGATGGCTATACTGTCGCGATAGATAACCGCTACTTTCATGTCCATGGTAAGGGTTATGGGTTGGGCAGGTTTGTAGTCTTTGTCTTGGAATACGAATTGTTTTACAGCCATTTGCATAGCTTTTTTAAGGGTGTCTACATCTACTATCACCCCTTCTGCAGCCAGCCATGCTTTGGGTGGTTGCATAGGCGGTGTGCCATCGGGTTGAGGGGTTGATCTGTTTTCTTCGTCGTTGCCTACGGTGGTGTCGAAATCAAGCCAGCCATAACCTGGGAAGTATACTTGTACCCAAGCATGTGCTTGATTGGCATAATACCAATACCAACCTTTGTTTTTATCGCTACGCTCCTCGGTGAGGAAGCCTACAGCTATGCGCGATGGTATGCCTAGCGAGCGCAACATAAACAGGGTGGCACCGGCATAATAGGCGCAGTAACCCTTATGCGACTCGTTGAGGAAGTACATGAGTTTAGATGCATTGGGCAGGTCGGGGATGCCGGGGTTGTCGGTATATTGATATAGTCGCTTGCCGTGTTCATCTTTAGACAGGAAGTAATTTCTTATAGCTAGTACTTTGTCTACTGGGGTGTTAGCTGTGTCGGTAATACTATGAGCGAGGTCGCTGATGTTGCCAAATTTAGAATTGGCAGGCATGTAGGTGTAGTATTTCATGAACTTTTGATCCATGCCTTCATAACTGTTGACCTCTCGTAATACCTCAAAGCGCATTTCCTGAAACTTGCGTACCTCAGGGTTGGTAGTGTTGTATATGAAGTATGCACTGTTGAGTGCAGATACATAACTTTTTGCTCTGAAAGCAGATTTGAACTGATCTCTGAAGTCTTTTTCTATAGTTATGGGTTGTACAAAGTAGCCCACATTAGGGGCAAGGTAGGTAGATGCTGATAGCGATTTGCAGTATATTTCTACCTCTACAGTTTGTCTCAGTTTTTCGCCCAGACTATTTTTTATCACTGACGAGTCTGACCGGGTATTGAATAGGGGTATTTTAGATGGGTCGGGTTCGAAGAGGTCGTTGAATGGAATAGTGGAATCTCGCTCAAAGGTTTCGGTGAGTGTATCGAACTTAGTGAAGTAGAAGGCGGTAAGGTAAAGTGGGTTAGGTATGTCGGTATTAGGGAAGAAGTTGTCTATATGTGCACAAAAAAGCAGTTCATTGCTTCTGCCCAATGCACCACTCAGTTTGGAGTAGTCTTTGAGGTCGAAGGAGTTATCCTTGTTTTTGTTGAGCATACTGTTTTTTCCTTCTTTTCCTTTGCCACCATAGTTGTCGATGGTGGCTTTTATATCTGCTCTGCGCCAGTATATGATAGACCCTAATAGTAGTATGGCTAGTATAAGAAATAGCGATAACCGGCGTATGAGAAACCACCAAAACTTGGCCGATTTGTCTTTGTAATTGTATATCTGTTCGGCAGTAAATATGAGGTATATGCTATAAAGCAATGCTGGTGAAAAGGAAAGGAGTAAACCGCGCACTGTATCTACATTGCCCTTGGCTATAACCAGTACACAGCCGCTAAGTGTAGCCGCCGATATAAATACCGACCAATACCTCATGCGCAAAAAGCCCCAACCAGCTAACCAGCCACTACCTATAAGTATGGCAGCTACCTGAAACTGCCGTGCAATAAAAAAAGCATCAAACTCACCACTTTCATACTGGTCTAGCCCCTGATACAGACCATACATGCCAGCTAGGAGCAGTAGAAAAGTAGGTAAAAATCTGAACCTAAATGAATAAAAAAGCATGGATACTCCCATGCCAGCAGCGAAACATAGGGATTGCAGCAGTGCCTGATTGCGTAATATTGAGTAATACTCATTGACCCTAAGCAGCAAGAAGAAACTAAGTATTGCTGTGGGCAATGCAAGAAAAATAAGTTTTGCCAAAAACTCATTGACAGGTGCTGCACGCTCTATTCTCATAATTCATTTTCTGACATAAATGTAGCGCAAAAATTGTGAGGCGTATTGTTAAAATACATTTTGTTACATGGCTATTGCGTATGTAGGTTGGCGATTTTTGGACATCAGTTTAAGTGATATTGTGTATAATGTTTGTGTTTTATAACATACAGTTTGAAGGTGCACAAAAGAAATGGTTTATATTTTATGTTAGAGTCGTGTTGTATTGAGTTCATAGCACTACTTTTATACTACATATTCCTATGTTGTGTAGATTGTTTCTATCCTTATTTTTTTTAGGCTTGTTTTTTGCGAAAAGCAGTTTTTCGCAAAGTGCGCTGCGTTTACAGCACCTTAGTGTAAATGAAGGATTGTCGCAAAGCTCAGTGTATAGCATATTTCAAGATAGTTATGGTTTCATTTGGATGGCAACAGGCGATGGGCTAAACCGGTATGACGGCAGAGAGTTTATAGTATACAAAAGCTCTCTGAAGACTAATCAAAATGGAAGTTTGAAAGATAGGAACATCAACTCTATGTTGTTTGAAGACTGCTACAATAACTTGTGGTTTTCTGCCGATCAGGGTGTGTATTGTATGAACCGCAAAACACGAAGTTTCACCCTTAGGCTAAATAAGTATGACGCACGATATGCCTCAATAATAGCAGGCTCTGATACTGAAAACATGTGGGTAATGGTACATGGCAGTGGCATGCATGCAATAAGTATTAAAGATACTACTAGAGTATTATACTCTTTCAGTAAAGAAAATAGCATTAGGGGAACTGATGTGGCTATTGTGAAAAATGCAGTTTTTGGTAGCGGGGGTATTTGGTTTGCAACTACTGATGGTTTACTTTTTTTTAGTAAAAGTAGTTTTAAAGAGAAAAAAGTGTTGCAAAGGGTAGGTATCAACAAGGTGCAAATGCTGAGTAATGGTCAATTACTGTTATCGTTAACAGATACTGTGATGTTGTATAACCCTACTACTAATCAGTACCTGTACTATCTGGCGAATGTAACTGATAAAAAGGGAGTTATTTGGAATTCTATAGTAGAGGATACTATTGGTGGGTTTGTATATTGCTCAGAGATGAATGGTGGTAGAATACTGAAACTGAACATTAAAACCATGGCCTATGAGGTGTTGTTTTTTCAAGACAATACTATCAATAATTTGTACATAGACCGGTCGAGGAATATGTGGGTAGGCACAGAAGGTGCCGGTGCGTTTAAACTAGATCTAAAGTTGCCTAAGTTTAGTAGTTATGCACCTGTAGCTGGTAAAGATGCAGGGTATATGGTGAAGTCGGTATATAAAGACAATACTGGCGATATATGGATGGGGGTGTTTGGTAAAGGGCTAATACGTTATAATGCCACCACTCGACAAGAACAAACAGTGGAGTTGCCGGTAAATAAAGATGGGGTGCAGTTTTCTAATATATTAAGAGATTCATGCGGTAGTATAGTAGTAGCAGCTAACAATAGATTGTATTGGTTGGATGCGCAAAACAATAAGGTTATTTCGGCTCTGGAGGTGAATTCTTATCAATACGCTACCGATAAAAAACCTGTAATAAATGTGGTGACAGAGTGGCGCAAGAATCAGTATTTACTGGGCACCAACATGGGTATTTACATGGTAAACAAAACTGCGGCAACGGCAAGGTATTATGTACAGATACCTATGTTTTATGATAGTACAGTGAATGGGTGGATTTATAATTTTCATAAAGTACCTGATGGTAGCATATACATTGGTAAGCGAAATGGATTTGCTAAAATTACTTTCGGTAACGACACAGTACATAAAGTTTTAGAGCATGGTTTAAGTAATCTGCCAATTCGCCATTTTTATAAAAGTAGCACAACATCCATATTGTGGTTGGCAACAGAGCAAGGGCTGGTGGCCTATGAGGAAGGAAAGGGCGAGTACAAAGTATTTGATGAAGAGTCGGGTATTGCCAACAGTTATATTTATGCTATACTACCCCAAAATGATAGTGTGCTATGGCTAAGTACTAATAAAGGCATAGTGAAAACGGATGTTACTTATGGTGGTTTGCAGAATATGACAGTGAGGTTCACCAATTATACTTCTGAAGATGGGTTACAGTCAAACGAATTTAACACTGGAGCTTATTACAAACACCAAGATGGGACTATGATTTTTGGAGGTATTTCTGGTATCAATTGGTTTAGACCTAATGAAATCACCACCAATCCTTACAAAGCAATACCATCCATAACGGGTATATATATCAATGACACCCTGATGACATGCGACTCTGCAATGTATGTAGACAAGCTGGTGTTGCCCTACAACAGAAATACGGTGAGTTTTACGATGAGAGCCTTAGAGTATACTACGCCACAGAATAACAAGTTTGCATACATGCTGCAGGGGTTAGATAAAGACTGGGTGTACACTACTAATGACAAAGTAAGATACTCTAATCTGGAACCGGGAGTGTATATTTTTTTGCTAAAGGTGAGTAATAATGAAGGCAAATGGAACGATGTGCCATTACAAATAGCGCTCATTGTGGAGCCTCCCTTTTGGCGCACTTGGTGGTTTCGGTTGGCGTTAATTGCCATTGGAGTGTCGCTAGTAGTATTGATTGTGCACTACTACACCTACCTAAAAGTGAAGGCTAAAACGATGGAGCTGGAAAGACAGCACGCACTCAATACTGAGCGTATGCGCATATCAAAAGATGTGCATGATGACATAGGATCAGGTTTGTCTAAAATTGCTTTGTTGTCGGCACTTGCCAACAGAAAACTAAAAAAAAATGAGCTGCCATCGAAAGATATTGATAATATATCGGCCATCTCAAAGCAGCTAGTAGATAATATGCACGATTTGGTGTGGGTGCTCAATCCTGAAAACACTACGCTGGATAATCTGGTGTCGAGAATCAGGGAGTATTGTGCCGACTATCTGGATGTGTCTGATGTTACGTGCACACTTAGTTTTCCAGACAATGTGCCACCTGTTTCCATTCATGGCGAGGTGCAACGCAATGTTTTTTCTACTGTAAAAGAAGCATTGAATAACTGCATGAAACATTCTAAGGCTACCCATGTTGCAGTTACACTTACTATGCAGCGTGAAATGCTGGAGATAACAATAGTGGACAACGGAATAGGTTTTTCTGGTAATGAGTCTACTGGTAACGGACTGAGGAATATGAAAAACAGAATAGAACAAATACACGGCAGCTTTCATGTATCTTCGGCTGTGAACGCAGGAAGCACTATAATTATATCAATACCTTTTAGTCAACTGAGCACTGAAGAAATAGCAATAGGTGCTCAGCGGTAGTAATCAGTATTGGTAGCTAAGTATTCCATTCTAATTTACGTTGAAATACTACTTAAGTGTAATTGCTTTTAGTATGTCATAGGTGTAATTTTACTATCAATATAGAATAACAAATGAAGATAACCAGAGTAGCAATTGTAGAAGATCAGTTGCAGACTCGCAATATGCTGGCTGCACTGATAGAAGGTAGTACTCATTTTGAGTGTGTGGCTGCTTATGGGCACAGTGCAGATGCCATAGCGCAGATACCGCTTTTGGATGTAGATGTGGTGCTAATGGACATACATATGCCTGGCGAGCTAAGTGGCATAGACTGTGTGCAAGCCATAAAAAAGATATGTCCAGATCTGCCGTTTGTGATGTGTACCTCGCTAGAGGATACTGATAATATCTTCAAAGCACTACAGGCGGGTGCTGTAGGATACATAACGAAGTCTACACCTGCCGATAAAATACTGGAAGCAATAACCGATGCCAGCAACGGTGGCGCACCTATGAATAGCCAAATAGCGCGCAAAGTGATAAACCACTTTTTTGCAGTGCAAAATGTGTCTGTGAACAATGAGCTGGATAAGCTATCTGTAAGAGAGCAGGAAATACTGAATTATTTATCAAAAGGATACAGGTATAAGGAAATAGCCGCAAAGCTGTTTGTAAGCATAGAAACTGTGCGCAAACACATTCATAATATTTACGAAAAGCTGCAAGTGAGCTCCAGAACCGATGCTATTAACAAAGTGTACCCAACAAAGTAATTGGTGTTCAAAACCGAAGCCAATAAATAGTGCTGTCTAAAACAAGCTTACTATCCAGTAGCACAAAGCAGCTAGTGCACCGCTTACGGGTATGGTAAGTACCCAAGCCCAAAGCAGATTGATAGTAACCCCCCAGCGCACAGCGGAAAGACGTTTGGTAGCACCTACACCTATTATTGAGCCAGTGATGGTGTGGGTGGTACTTACTGGTATTTTCAGGTTTTCTGTAAGGAATAAGGTTACGGCACCAGCAGTTTCGGCAGCTACACCTTCAAAAGGAGTAACTTTTGTGATGCGAGTTCCCATTGTTTTAATAATTTTCCATCCACCACTCATCGTACCCACAGATATAGCTGTGTAACATGCTAATGGTACCCAATAAGGCATTGGATCACCAGCAGAAATTCTATGGTCGCATATTAGCGCTGCCATGATGATACCCATTACTTTCTGAGCATCATTACCACCATGGCCTATGCTGAATATAGCAGATGATACCAACTGAAACCGCTTGAGGTATAGAGTAGCACGGGCAGTATTGAGCGAGCCTAGTACCATAGTGAAGGTACTCATGGCTAGTAATATCACCCCCATAAGCAGCCACTTGAGGTTTTTGCTTTCCAGCAATACATTGGCTATGTACGATTCGTGGTAGTTTTTAAGTTTAGCAGGGTCTAGCTCTATATACTGCATCAGACAAAAGCCAACAACCAGCATCACAATAAGCGAAACAATCTTGGGTAACCAGCCTTTGCGGAAAGAGTATATAAACCATAGAGAGATAATAAATGCCATTATCATACCGATAAGTGGTGCCAGAACTATAAAACTAACTGTTTTGAGGATGGGCTCAGAATTTATAGCCCCAAAACCATTGTGCGCAATGGCTGCGCCAGCGAATCCACCAATTAATGTATGAGATGAACTAGAGGGAATACCAAACCACCATGTAAGCAAATTCCAAGCGATAGCAGCTATTAATCCTGAAAATATAACGACCAATGTAACTGAGTCAGAGTGTACAGTTTTTGCTACTGTATCGGCAACGCCGTGATCTTTGAATATAAAAAATGCTACAAAGTTGAAAAATGCAGCCCATACCACAGCCTGAAATGGGCTAAGCACCTTGGTGGAAACTACGGTAGCTATAGAATTCGCTGCATCATGAAAACCATTGATATAGTCGAAAAGTAAGGCAAGAAATAAAACTACAATTAGCATTAAAGACATAAAAAGCTATTGGTTAAGCGTACTTAATGATGATAGACTCAACAACATTTGCTGCATCTTCGCACTTGTCTGTAACGACTTCCAGCATTTGAAATATGTCTTTCTGCTTAATAAGCTCTACCGCACTTATATTTGATGAAAATAGGTTGAGCATTGCACTATCCAGTAAATTGTCGGCATCATTTTCCAGACTATTTACTATCACACAAGATGCGGTGATGTCTCGTAGGTTTTTCATGCCTCTGAGACCATATATGCTGGTGTTGATTGCCTTGATAGACTTACAAATAATCTCCGCAAATTCCTGAATGGTATTGTTTTTGTCGTCTATCTGGTAGTTGACAATTCTTTTGGCTGCTCCCCAAATATAGTCAGCTATATCATCGAGCGAAGTGGCTAAGTAGTGAATATCTTCACGATCGAGCGGGGTAATGAAGTTGCTACCCAATTCTATAAATATCTGATGGGTAGTTTCGTCATTTTTATGCTCCATTTCCTCGAGCTTCCTCAGCATTTCATCTCTTTTATTCAAGTCTTTTTCATTCATTGCAGTCTTGAATATTTCACCCATTTGTACGAGGGTAGTAGCTACCTCTTCAAACAATGTATAAAATACTCGATCTTTAGGCAAAAAAAACTTCAATATAGAATCGAATGACATGTATGGCGTTTTTTAAATCAGTGCAAAGCTATCTGCTTAATATGGACATTAATAATAGACCCGAGATACTTAATAATTACTTAACATTGACTCAAAAGCCATTAGAATGAATTATCAAGTAGTTGGTTTTCTTTGCTTTGTGAATTATATAATTAATTAATGTGGTTATTGACTGTACATTTGACACCCAAAATTATAAAAATCATCGGCAATGTTATCATTCAAGAGATTGAAATTGATAGATATTTCTGTCCAACTTGGAGCATTATTGCTGCCATTGTGCTATATTTTGTTAAACAGACATACATCTTGTGGCCTGGCAATGCGTCACATAATGATCATTTACTTTTGTTTAGGTGTCGTTCAGGTTTTTAGCACATTGATACATAGGTTGAAGTATGGCAATAAAAGCCGCATTGGTGGCAGACGGTGGTATGAAGTTATCATCTTGCTTTTGGTAGGTATTGGTTTGTTTTCTGCGTTTATTGATTTTTATTTTTTCATGTTTTACCTATTGTTATATACCGCTCCGTTTTTGGGTGTATGGTATATGGGCATTACCTTGTGCGAGTATGTTCTTGCTCACCGTTTAGTAGCTACGCACTATAGCAACTAAGTGATATTATAATTCATGAAACAGATAGTTTTTAAGAAAAGCAACAAACTTATATTCCTGATAGGTATGCCTGGGGTGGGCAAAAGTTATTGGGGTGGCAATTTGGCACATCACATCAAAGTGCCTTTTGCTGACCTAGATGCAGTAATAAAAACAGAACAGCGCAAAACGATAGGGGAGATTTTTAAAGAATTAGGAGAGGAAGGATTCAGGAAAATAGAACATGCTACACTGCTGAGTACAATAGACTCTATGCCCAATGGCGGTATCATATCATGTGGTGGGGGTACTCCTTGTTTCTTTAACAATATGCAGATAATGAAAGCTGCCGGGGTAGTGATATACATTGCAGCCGATGCGCAGTACCTGAGCCGAAATCTAGAGCGTAGCACTGACTACCGTCCGTTGTTGTACAAAGACAATGCACTGCAACAACAATTGGGAGATTTGCTCTCAGTTAGAGAGTCGTTCTACCAACAAGCACATCATATTTTACTCGCTAAAGACATTTCGCTTGCTACCTTTGATGAAATTCTAAGTCATGAATAAGCAAGCTATTGTTTTCGGGGCATCTTTTGCTGCAATTGCAGTTATGTTAGGGGCATTTGGGGCTCATGCGCTCAAAGCAGTAATGGCTCCTGATAAATTGCTGGTTTTCGAAACAGGAGTGCGGTATCATTTTTATCACAGTTTTGCACTGCTGTTTGTGGGTGTTTTGTATCATAGTTTTCCTACCAAACAATTAAGGCTGGCAACTAGCTTTTTTGTTACTGGTATACT
This sequence comes from uncultured Flavipsychrobacter sp., assembly GCA_964601855.1. Taxonomy (GTDB): domain Bacteria; phylum Bacteroidota; class Bacteroidia; order Chitinophagales; family Chitinophagaceae; genus Nemorincola. The sequence goes on from CAZRPA010000001.1 coordinate 65,260, forward strand.
TTTGTTTAGTGGGTCGCTTTATGCTATTTCTTTGCTCAGTATCAATGGGGGGACTATTGGACCGTTGGGTATACTCACACCTATAGGTGGTGTTTTCTTTATACTGGGTTGGGCTATGATAGTGGCAGGTATAGCTACTCATAAGCCAACGAAGGGTTAAATCTTGTTTTTATCACTTTTGCGAATGTAGCTATATAGCTGCTTCATAATTTTTGTCGTTATTTGCACCACTATGGAGCAAGGCAACTTCCTGTATTATGTATTTTCCGTTGTCCGTTTGCTGCTCTATCCATTTGCTCTGATTTATGGAGCACTGGTATGGTGGCGAAACCGGATGTATGACGTAGGCTTTTTTTCGTCTATACGGTTTAGTGTGCCTGTTATTTCCATTGGCAATTTGTCTACTGGTGGTACGGGCAAAACACCCCATGTAGAGTATCTCATTCGCTTACTGCAATATCAGTATCAGGTAGCCACGATGAGCAGGGGATACAAACGCCGTACTCAGGGATTCATACTGGCAGATGAGCAAACAAATGCGCTGCGCATAGGTGACGAGCCGATGCAATATTTCCTAAAGTTTCCGGAACTGGCTGTAAGTGTAGCAGAAGAGCGTATAACAGGCATACCAGCACTGCTGCAACGACGCCCCGATGTAGATGTGATATTGCTAGACGATGCCTATCAACACCGGTCTGTGAAGGCAGGGCTAAATGTGCTGATCACTGACTATTCCAAACCCTACTACAAAGACTACATACTCCCCTTTGGTAGCCTGCGCGAAAGCAGAAGTGCCAGTAAGCGGGCAGATGTGATTATAGTTTCTAAGTGCCCCGACAACCTCACCGAAGCACAAGCAAAGGAGATGGTGGTGGCACTAGCGCCTATAAAAGGGCAGCATGTGTTTTTTACAGGCTTGCAATATGATGTGCCTTTCAACTTTGTAACTGGCGAACCAGTAGATATATCGGGTAAAAATGTATTGCTGGTGTGTGGTATAGCCCGCCCCGAACCACTGGTGGGCTTTGTGAAACAGCATGCAGCAGATGTGCATACGCTTACCTACAAAGATCACCACTATTTTGTATCAGCAGATCTGGAGGAAATAAAGTCTACCTTCGAAAAGTGGGATGTGGCAGAAAAAATAATACTTACCACCGAAAAAGATGCAGCTCGCCTGCGCTTGCACAACGATAAGTTGGCACAGTGGGGTATTACCATAGCAGTATTGCCTGTAGCCGTAAAGGTATTTTTCGGTCAGGGACCTACTCTGCACCATATAGTGCTGCAGTATGTAGACAAAACCATAGCAGAAAATAATGAGTTTATGAATGGTGGTGAGTATGAGTACCCATAGAGTGACATGTAAGCCACACAAACTAAAAGTGGGATGAAAAAGAGCGTAAGAAGTGCAGTATTGATTTTTGGTTTAATAATAATAGCTATGATGTCGTTTTTGGGAGGGTTGTTTGGAAGTGATAAGAAAGTGCCAGCTAGTATCTATGACTACAAAGTAAAGGCGATAGACGGTGGCGAAATTGACTTTGCCCAGTACAAAGGCAAAAAGATACTCATTGTTAACACAGCATCATTATGCGGCTTGACTCCACAGTTTGACGAACTGGAACAACTGTATCGGGCGCACAAAGACAAGCTAGTGATAGTGGGTTTTCCGGCCAACAGTTTTATGTTTCAAGAGCCTGGTTCTGATGAGAAAATTGCTACTATGTGTCGCACTAAGTACGATGTCACTTTTCCTATGGCATCGAAAGTATCAGTGAAAGGAAAAGGTAAAGCACCCATATATGTTTGGCTTACTCACAAGGAGTACAACGGACTAGAAGATAACTCGGTAAAATGGAACTTCCAGAAATATCTGATAGATGAGACTGGTAAATTGGTAGCTATATTTTCGCCTAAGACTACTCCTATGGACCCTGAAATAATAGCTGCTATCAATAAGTAAGATAGCAGTTTATACAAAGTCCAATACTGTGATTTCGGGAAGCACACCCAGCCTGCCGGGATAACCAAGAAAACCAAATCCTCTGTTTACATAGAGTGATTGGTTGTTTTCTGTGTATATACCTGCCCACTCATTATACATGTATTGTACAGGACTCCATTTAAACCACTTACTATCTACCCCAAACTGCATGCCGTGGGTATGACCGCTCAGTGTAAGCTGTATGTCTTTAAACTTGCTTACTACCTCTTCGCGCCAATGTGATGGGTCGTGTGAGAGCAGTATTTTGAAGGGTATATTTTTCTCCTCTAGTCCTTCGTATGCCTTATTCATATCGCCATACTTGGGGAAGTTAGCTTTGGCACTCCAGTTTTCTATACCTACCAGTGCAATTTTGTCATTGCCGCGTTCTAGCACTATGTGCTCGTTCATCAGTAGTCTCCAGCCTGCTTTGGCATGTATAGCTTTCAGTTTTTCCAGATTGTCTTTTTTTGCCTCATGGCTGGGCCACTGCACATAGTCGCCATAGTCATGATTGCCTAGTGTAGAGTAAACACCCATGGGAGCTTTAAGCCTGGAGAATATTTCCAGATATTTATCGTCTACCTCATCGGCAATGTTGTTTACTAGGTCTCCAGTAAACAATATAATATCAGCTTTTTGGTGCATTACCCGGGCTATGCCCTCTGCTACGGCAGCATGGTTATCAAAGCTGCCTGTGTGTATATCTGATATTTGTACTATTCTTAGTCCTTTAAAGGCATCGGGTAGGGTGTTGAAGCTCAGTTTACTACGGCGCACACGATACTTGTAGCGGTTGGTAATGCCAGCAGTGAAGCCCACTACCGACAAACCACCCAGCACGAGGGCTGCCTGCTTCATAAAGGTAGAGCGGTCTACAGTTACACCAGCATTGGCAGATGGTGAATTACGGTAGGCAAATGAGGTGACGGTCCAGGTAAGTAATCTGCGTAGATCATCTAGGAGCATTACCAGCAGTATGAGTATCTTGCCCACAGCAAAGCCCAGCACAAAGGCAATATAAATATTGCGAAGAAGATGAGGGAAATTTGCCCAGTTCATCATTCTGAAGAAAATAAGCCCAAACCAACTCAGTGCTGTCAGCGACACATAGAGTGTCATGATAGTAGTGCGCCAAGTGGGAGCTATATTACGAATCATAGACCTTACCAGCGTGAAGCTGTAATACTCTGCAAGGCCAATAACTGTGAGGATAATGAGGAAACGAAATTTCATATAGACATCAAATGTAGAATGCCGTAGGGTAATTATGCTCCCTCACGTGTAAAAATGAGCAATATTGGGATTTATTTAAGTAAATCGTCCTCAATACAATGCAGCTGTGATGTTATTTCATCAGAATTTCAGCAATTCTTCTACTTGAATATTTATAAGGTGCTGTGTTTCAGGCTTTATAATTTCGCTATTCAGGTTTATTTCTTCTTTTATTTTAGATAGCAGTATTTTGTTATAAAGTACATTTACCTTCATATAGTTCATAATAGCAGTCATATGTTCTGTGCCACGTAGGTTACCTGCTCTGCCATCAGATATGCCTACGAGTGCTGCTTTTTTGTACCACCAGCATTTTTTTATGTCGCTGTTGTCAATCATCATTTTCAGCACTCCAGGAAAGCTGGCATTGTATTCGGGCATTATAAACAAAAACTTAGTAGCAGGTATCAGGTATTTGCTTTCCAGCTCTTTCATTTCAGTACCTCGTTCCCATACTTGTTTGTTCTCTAAAGACAGAATTTGAACATCTGTAGTATGTGTAGCTATTATATCGTAATATGCCCTAGCTGTGCGTAGGGTCATGCTGTCTTGTCTGTTAGTGCCTGCTATTATGGTTATCATTTTCCTCTTTTCGTTGTCGTCTGTTGCGTGACAAAGGTGGCAACAATTTGTGGTTAATGAAAATGTATGTGCGTGAAGCAGGTCAATTTTGTAGCTATCACTGCATAGCAAAATGTTATAAACTAGTGTTAGTCAGTACTATCATAAACACATACAGCCACCTTAGGGGTGGCTGTATATACCGTAGTTTTATCGTTTTATTTTTCTATTACATACACATCTTCGCCTTCTTGTTTCATCCTGAAGTGCTCGCGGGCATATTGTTCCACCATTTGCGGATTGTTAAGGTTGCCGTTGTTGTCACCAATTAGTGCAGTTTTCTCCGCATTCATTTTGCTTATTTCTTGCCTTAGGTAGCTAATGTTGTCTTTCACTCCGTTCAGTTCTTCCTGGCGTTGTTTCAGACTCATCCAGTCATTTTGGTCGAAGTACATAACCCAAGCCACAAAACAGATACCTACTATGAAGTATTTGTTCATGAGTACTTTGGTTACTTTTTTAGTGTGCATAAAGAGGTGCTATTTATTTACCAAATTTAAGCGATTTGCCCGGATAAAAAGCGTTGCCTTTCAGTTCTTCTTCTATACGCAGCAGTTGGTTATACTTCGCCATACGGTCGCTACGACTAGCAGATCCAGTTTTTATCTGTCCGCAGTTGAGTGCCACAGCCAGATCAGCAATGGTTACATCTTCAGTTTCGCCGCTGCGGTGACTCATTATGGTGTTGTAGCGGTTGTGCTGAGCCATTGTTACAGCATCTATGGTTTCGCTGAGGGTGCCTATCTGGTTTACTTTTACCAAAAGTCCGTTGGCTATAGATTCTGTTATGCCTTTTTCCAGCCTAGTTACATTGGTTACAAACAGGTCGTCGCCTACCAGTTGCACTTTGTCGCCCAGAGCTTCGGTAAGTTTTTTCCAGCCCTTCCAGTCATCTTCTGCCATGCCATCTTCTATACTTACTATAGGGTACTTTTTGCACCATTTTACCCAATATTCTACCAGCTCATCGCTGCTCATTTTTTTACCATCGCTTTTGTGGAAATGGTATTTCTTTTCTTTCTCCACCCACAGTTCACTATTGGCAGCATCCATAGCTATACCCACTTGTGAGCCTGGTTTGTACCCTGCTTTTTCTATTGCTTTCAGTACTGTTTCTATAGCTTCTTCGTTGCTCTGAATGTTAGGTGCAAAGCCACCTTCGTCACCTACATTGGTACTATAGCCTTTTTCTTTCAGTACTGTTTTCAGTGCATGAAAAATCTCTACACCCCAGCGCAGTCCTTCGCTAAACGATGATGCACCAATGGGCATTACCATAAACTCTTGAAAGTCTATTTTGTTATCGGCATGAGCACCACCATTCAGGATGTTCATCATAGGTACAGGTAGGGTACGTGCGTTAGCACCACCTACATATCTATACAGTGGCAAGCCAGATACCTGTGCTGCTGCCTTTGCTGCTGCCAGGCTTACTGCCAACATTGCATTGGCACCCAGTTTAGATTTATTAGGTGTACCATCTATTTCCAACAGAGACTTGTCTATAGCGCGTTGGTCAGCTATGTCCACTCCGTATAGTTCTTCGGCTATTATGTCGTTTATGTTACTTACTGCTTTCAGTACACCCTTGCCCAGATATTTTTTCTTATCACCATCGCGCAGCTCTACTGCTTCGTGTTTGCCGGTGCTGGCACCGCTGGGTACAGCGGCTCTGCCCATTATACCATCGCTGGTGTGTACATCTGCTTCCACTGTAGGATTTCCTCTGCTGTCTAGTACCTGACGGGCAACTATGTCTGTAATGAAACTCATGTGAATTTATTTTGGTTGTGCTGCAAAAATATGTCTAATTGTATTAAGTAGTGAATAGATAGTTGATTTTGAGGCGTATGTGTCTTACATCACATCAGCCATCGTTTTTGTTTGGGAATTATCACTTTGAATTTTGTGGTTAATGACGAATCATTCTTGATTGTACACTTACCGCATCAAACAATAAAGCCCCGACATACGTCAAGGCTTTATTATAAAATCAGTACCAGTTTTATTGTTTCATCCACCGTATTACTGCTACGGTATGGTCGTTGCTTATTCTTACTATGTACATACCTGCTGGGGTAGTAATGCCGTTTATCTGTACCGTAGATTGTCCTTTAGTCCAGCTATCGGTGGTTATAAGTTTGCCTGTAGCGTCTAGTATTGTCACATTCAAATTGCTGGTTACTGGTACATTAGCTACTAGTGTCAGCGAGCTATTGTTGGTTTGTGCTATTTTGTATTCGCTGGCTGTGCCGTTTATGTTGGTTACGCTCAGTGGGTTGTAGATACTCACGCCTCTGCATCCTGCCGAATCTACAATGATGCCAAAAGCCCCCATAGTAGTATAGGTGTATGACGAACTGGTAGCGCCTGCTATGGGTGTAAGACCATTATACCACTGGTAGGCGGTGTATAGTGCTGGTACAGAAAGTGTAGTGCCTGTGAGGGTGATAGTAGGGCGGGGAGATGGGGTGATGCTTACGGCAGTACTAGCCGAATCTACTATTACTCCACCGCTATATAGGTATATTTTTACTGTTTGGTTGCCAGCATTGGGGAAACATACACTTGCTGGGCTGGTAGTAGCGGTAGCTATGGCAGCACCTGGACAGCTAAATTTGAAGCTATCAACTGTACCTGTACTGGTATTGGTGAATGTGATGCAGCTATCCTCGCAGGCAGTAGTGGCACTGGCTGTCATAGATGCATCTATAACGGTGGTGGCTGGTGTGCGCAGCGACACACTATCTACAGCGAAAGAAGGGTCTGTACCCACGCCATCGTCATTGTTCACCCACCTGAACCCAATTTTTACATTGGCGTTATTGTTGGCAGATGATGGTAAGTTAATACCTGTTGAGTCCCATCTGCCCTGTCCGCTAGTGCAGGTTGTTGTTTTTGCTGGGGTCATTAGTAGGCTCCATGTGGTGCCATTATCTGGTGAGTAATATACACTACCATCGTCTGTAGTGCCTTGACCGTTGAGTATGTAATAGAATTTCAGTCTGATGTTGTATTTGCCAGTACAGTTGATAGTGGGCGACTGTGCTCTGCGGTCGGTTTGTGGACATGCTATTAAGCCACATAGCCCACCAGCATCATAAGATGCACCATTATCACCTATCAAACCAGGGTCTGAGCCTATGTGCAATGTAGCACCCAGCCCAAACGAAGAAGTGCAGGTACTGCCACACACACCTGCCAGTTGCCCTGCTTCTTGGCAGCTTACATACCAGCGGTTGGGTTCGCTGCCTTCTGAGCCAGTTACGCTCAGTGTCCACGCACCATTAGGGCCCGAATAACTGGATACTTCTAGACCAGTAGTCGCACCAGTTTCAAAACTCTCTGTCCAGAAAACCTGAGCACTACCATTTAGTGCACTCAGTAGCAGCAATGAAGGAATAAGTGTTAATAGTTTTTTCATAATCTGGTATTTTTATTTTAATAAATATACCAAACATTTTCAACTATACAACAGAAAATTGTCTATTTGTTAAATTTCTTTCACAAATTACTTGCAATATTCATTGGAGAAGCTCTCGGCTTGCGGGTTTTTTAGCTTTGTTGCTACACGAAAATCTCCGCATCCACTATCTTTTTTGTTCATCTTGTTGTAATAAATACCTCTATATATAAACGATTGAGACCACATAGGGTCTAGTTGTATAGCTACTGAAAGGTCATCTACTGCAGCGCGGTAGTTTTTTAGTTCGCCATAGGCTACAGCACGGTTCACATAACCCATTATATGATTGGGCATTAGTTCTATTTCTTTCTCAAAATCACCTACCGCACCTGCAAAATCACCCATTTTAAACTTGCATGAGCCACGCATACTGTAAGCAAGATAAAAATCTGGTCGCAAACTTATAGCCTCATCAAAGTCGGCAATAGCAGCTTTGTAGTTTCCGGTACTTGATTCTTTACGTGCCTTAGAAAGGATAGCCATAAAGAAATCTTTTTTCAATGATATGGTTCTTTTTAGGTCTGCCATACTGCTCTTTTCGTCTCCTATCATCTCCTCTAGGTTCGATTTGTTGAAGAAGCCCAGCGTAAATTCGGGTTTCAGTTCCACAGATTTGTTGAAGCAGTTCAGAGAGTTGGCAAAATCGCCTTGTAATTGATATATACCTCCTAGCTGGTAGTATGCACGCCAGTTGGTAGAGTCGGCTTTTATACACATCATATACTCCGCTATGGCACTATCTGGTTTGTCATTCAGCACATATTCATTGCCACGGTAGTAGTGGTCCAGCGTGTCTGATGTAGCTAGTCTTGGTGGTTTGTCGGTGCCACAGCCTATTGCAATGAGCGAAGCAAGAGCCAGAGAAAGTATAGATTGTTGTAAGCGTGCCATTGATGATATTTTGCTGAAAAATAAACTCTTTTGCACAATAATTCAATAATCAATTTGAAGGACAGTCTGCGTTTTACTTTTAGTTAATATTTTGCAATGGATTATTGCCCACTTCAAATTTTGCTGACATCAAGGTTTGTTAATGTTGCTATCTGCTGTTTTTAGTAATAGGTAGGTTTATATCTTTATAGCGCGAATAGTAAATAATCAACTAATTGGCACCGATATGATAGTAAAAAGACTTTTATGGGTAATGCTGTGTTTAGCTTTTGCAGTAAATGTATATGCTGGAGAAGTGGCATATTTCAACAAACCCTGGAAAGAAGTATTGGCTAAAGCCAAGGCTGAAAATAAATATATAGTAGTAGACTGCTACACTGACTGGTGTGGCTGGTGCAAGGTGATGGATAAAGAAACCATGACCAATGATGAAGTAGTAGCAATGGTACAGCAAAACTACATAGCCGTAAAAATGGATATGGAACATGGCGAGGGTGTGAAAATGGCTATGAAATATCACGTTTCAGGTTTTCCTTCGTTTTTATACTTCAATCCTGAGGGGCGATATGTGTATCAGTCTGCTGGATACCAGAAGAAGGATGCTTTTTTGGCAGAACTAAAAAAGGTACTACAGCCATCAGAGCAGATATATGCTCCTGGTTTTACGGAAACGCTGGATATTGATTTTCCAGATTTTTACAAAAATGTGTTTGCAGAAAATGGCAAACGCACATTTCCTACCACTGATGAAGTGCAATCTTTTATGCGCATGCAGCGCGACCCACACTCTGAAGTGAGCTGGGCTGTAATATCTAAGTTTGATGTGGGTGATAAATACACGTACTATTTTCTGGCAAATGTGGAGCGGTATCGCAAAATCTTTGGCAAGGTGAGTGTAAACGATAAGCTCAATAACTTGATAGGTAAACAACTCTCTGAGGCTACTAAGGCAAAAAGCGATAGTGCATTTGAGGTAGTGTTGCAGATGGTGGGTGCCTACATGGGCGAAGAAGCAACAATGTCTAAAATATATTGCAGGTTATCTTATTTCAAAGAACTAAAAAGCTGGGAGCAATACGCAAATGCAGCTAGTGACTACATTGACAAACAAGGTTTCAATAATACAGATTATGTAAATACAATAAGTTGGGATCTTTATGAGCATTGCGATAACCAGTCTTTACTGAAAAAGAGTGTGGGTTGGATGAAACAAGTTACCGATAAAGAGCCCACCTATGCCTATCTGGATACTTATGCAGCTCTTCTTTATAAGACAGGCAATAGGAAAAAAGCTGAGAAGATAGCTATTGAAGCTATAGCTGCAGGTATAGTAGCCAAAGCGGATGTAACTGAAACAGAAGCGATGTTACATAAAATTAGAAATTCCAAGTAATAGCTCTTCCGTTTGAACTGAATTGACAAGATCAAAATAGTAGGTGTAGCCCAAACTCAGTCATACTATTTAGCTTATCATCTGCCAGCGAAAACCTGACATCGTGGTAGTGATTTTGGTCCGGTACTACTATTACCTTCATGCGGGCAGCTTTGCCTGCTATCATACCATTCACTGAGTCTTCCAGCACCAAGCACTTGCCTGGGTGTGAGCCAAGGGTATTGGCACAATGCAGAAACACAGCAGGGTGAGGTTTGCCCAGATCTACTACGTCGGCAGATGTAACTACATCAAAGTAGTGTAGAATATCAAAATGTTGAATGAGTTCGTCTATCATTCTCTGAGGAGACGAGGACGCCAAACCTATTTTGTAATTATTGTCACGTAGCAATTGTAGGGTGTTTTCTACTCCAGGCAATACGGTAGCATGTAGTTTTGATGCCGCAATAATTTCGTCTAGTATTTCATCGGCTACTGCTTTGGCAGATTTGCCACTCCATGGGTAATGTATAGCCCAGTGGTCTGTAACCTCATATATACGCAGACCTGTAGTTTCTTTAAATTGGGCAGGAGTTATATTGATATTGTTGTTGTTGGCTACACGTAGCATACACTCACCCCAAAGAGGTTCAGTATCCAGTAACAACCCATCCATATCAAATATTACGGTATCTATTTTCATTCTATTTTGCAGTGTTTTCTATCAAAAGTAGCCAAGATAGTGCTGTGCATGCGTGGTGTACTCAATGCTTACTTCGTCGCCCTCTTTAAGGCTGTAGTAATACTCTTCAGATACTTCCATACTTATCTTCACTCTGGATGTGGTGTAAAAGTAATAAGCATTGTTGGATGCGTTGATTACTTTTTTGGTAATACAGCTAGTTTCTACTGTTTTAGTTTTGTCTGCTATGTCTTGTTGAATTTTGCGATGGTATAGCTTGTAACTGCTGTAGGTAGCAAAGGAGATAATACCCAGCAGCACCGCTGTAGTGAAGAAGTAACGGATATAAGAAAAAGCATTGGGGGCGCCCTCGTAAGCTCTGTACCAAGATGTAATGTAGGGTAAAACAAAACTGATGAGCATCAGTATTCTATATACAGCAAAGTATTGTTTTCTTTCCCTATGTTCTTTGTTAGTCAGCAACAACAGTTCAGCCTCAGTGAGGGGCTCTACATAGGTTCTGTTGGTGCTAAGATCGGTCAATATGCAGGTAATAGAAGTGTGTAGAACTTGTGTTTAATGTATCAAAAATACGCATTTAGTATCGTACAATTTTTCCAAATCTATAGTAAACTGTTATTACTATTATTACATCAATTACTTTGCTTTTTCTCCGTTATATTTGTTCCAAAACACCGGTCAACAAGAATAGGAATGAAGATTAAAATGTATCAGGTAGATGCCTTTACACAAGAGCTTTTTGGTGGTAATCCTGCTGCTATTTGCCTGTTAGAGAAATGGCTTCCAGAGCGTAAAATGCAGGCTATAGCTGCCGAAAATAATCAGGCAGAAACAGCATTTATAGTAGCTGTAGAAGATGTGTATGACATCAGGTGGTTTACACCTGTTATAGAGGTGGAGCTATGTGGACATGCTACCTTGGCAGCAGCTCACGTTATTTTTAATCACCTTGACAGGACCGACAACGAAATTGAGTTTCGTTCTATACACAGCGGAGTGCTAAAGGTGACTAGAAATGGCAACATGCTAACGTTGGATTTTCCTACAGACACTTTTGTAAAAGTACCTACTCCCGCTAAACTCTCTAAAGCACTGGGTATAGAACCCATGGAGACCTACAAAGGCAAAACAGATTTTATGGCGGTGTTGCCATCAGAGCAGCATGTACTCAACCTTCGTCCCGATTTTGATATTCTTTCTTCGCTCGATGTGAGGGGCGTTATAGTTACTGCCACTGGGTCTGCTACAGATTTTGTATCTCGGTTTTTTTCGCCAGTTTCTGGTATCAATGAAGATCCGGTAACTGGGTCGGCACACACAACGCTTACACCGTACTGGAGCAAAGAACTAGGCAAAACAGAAATGGTGGCTACACAGCTCTCGGCACGCAAAGGGAAACTATGGTGTAAACAAAACGGCAACAGAGTAGCCATAAGTGGTCATGCTGTCACCTATCTCGAAGGTGAGATTCAAATGTCTTAATCTGCTAATTTGGCGTGAGTAAGTAGGGTAGTAAGCGGTAGCTATGCTTTGCCCATCACGTAGATGTTCTGCATAGTGGGTACTGGACTTCCACCTTCTTTTTCCAGTGATATAGCAAATGCTTCGCCGCTGGTTACTTTCATATTTATCTTGCGTATGCTGGGTGTATTAGCCATATTATTGGGCAGCACGCCCATATCTACAGGTTTGCCGTTTTGTATGGCCCATACCTGGTATTGCATGCCAGGTGGGGGTGCTGGTAGCCCGTCTACAGATACGTAGGCTACTTGTTTTTCCTGACTCCAGTATAGTGTAGCTGCCATGGGATGCCCTTTTTGCATGGTGTGCATTACTATGGTTTTCATAGCAGTGTCTGCCATCATGTTTTTGGCTTTCTGGTATCCGTCTATCAGGCTTGTTAGTTGTAGCTGTTGTGTTTGTAGTGTATCTAGCTTTTGCAGCATTGCTACATTTTGCACTTCAGTTTTTTTATTGTTGTTCCACAGCATCATGTTTATGGCTATGCTACCAGAAAGTGCAACCCATGTAGCTGCATACTTCCATGAAAATGGTTGTTTGTAATGTCTGGGCTGGAAAGGAATAGTTTTTTCAGCACTGCCAGCATTTGGGGTGGCTACTTGTTCTATTTTACCACCTGTTTCATGCCATATTTTGTCAGCAAAGTTGGCAGGTAAAGCAGGTGCCAATGATGCAGCGAACACCAACATAGTTTTTTCTATCAGGGCAAGTTCATTTCTTAGGTCGGCATTAGCACTCAGCATCTCTGCCACATTCCCGGCTTCGTCGGGAGGTAGAGAACCGAGGGCGTAAGCCTCTAAGTTGCCTGATTCTATGTATTCTTGTGTGTTCACTTTCTTTCTTAAATAATTTATTTTACTGCATATATTTCTCGCAATTGTCCCATCGCACTTCTCATGCGCGTTTTTACTGTCCCAGATGGTATATTGAGTGTTTTTGATATTTCCTCTATCGTGTATCCGTTGAAGTAGGCAAGGTCTATAATGCTGGCATACTCTGGTTTCAGTTGGTTTACCATTTTACGAAGACCTATAGTGTCGGTAGGTACTTCAGTTTTACTGGTCTGCTCCAAATTATGTACGACGTTTTCACCCGTTTGGATTTTACTTTTCATTATTTCCCCTTTCGACCTCGTTTTATCGATAGCGGAATTGCGAGCTATGTTGAGTAACCATGTGTACAGGCGACCTTTATCAGGATTGTATTGTGCAATATTGTTCCATATTTTCACAAACACATCTTGCAGGACATCTTGGCTGGTTTGTTCGTCTTCTAGTACCTTATAGATAACACCATACAATGCAGGTGCATAGTTGGTGTACAGATAATTGAATGCCTGTCTACTTTGCCCTTTCAGCAACTGTATCAGTTCTTCTTCGGTATATGTAGCTATGGCATTCAATGAGTAGCGTGACCTATTATTTTAAGTAGTGTTTTGGTCAAATGTAGGCAAGTTTCCTTTCTCTAGGTACATATGCTACATTAATTTTCTTTTGATAAATTTCTCTAATTCTACCGCATGAAACACTACTGCAGAAAGAAGAATACATATAAATAGCTCGTTTATTGTAAGTGGTTGTGTCTTAAATATTTTGTTGGCAAAGGGGAGGTATATAATAGCCAACTGTAGCATAAAAGTAGCAACTACAGCGCCTAGTAATAAAGGATTGGAGAAAAATCCTTTTTCGAAAATGAAGTATTTATCGCTCCTTATGGCCAACACATGCCCTAGCTGTGACACCAGCAAAACCGTAAAAACCATAGTTTGCCAGTGGGTACCACTATCAGCAAGCGCATATTTCTGTACAGCTAGCGTGATGCCTGCCATCAATATACCCACCCATATTATGTGCATACCTATGCCATCTGCAAACATACTTTCACCAGGTGGTCGGGGTTTTCGTTTCATAATGTCTAGTTCTGCTTTTTCATTGGCTAGTGCCAGTCCGGGCAGGCCATCTGTTACCAGATTTATCCATAATATATGTATAGGTAGCAGCGGAATGGTCATACCCAGAAAAGGAGCCAAAACAATAAGAAGTATTTCTGCACTATTGCATGCCATAATATACTTTACAAACCGCCGAATATTATCAAATATCCTACGGCCTTCTTTTACAGCTTTAATGATAGTAGCAAAGTTGTCGTCTAGTAATATGAGGTGGGCTGCTTCTTTGCTCACATCTGTACCCGTTATGCCCATGGCTATGCCTATATTAGCTGTCTTGAGCGATGGAGCATCATTGGCACCATCACCAGTCATGGCTACAAAGTGGTTGCGTTTTTGTAGTGCCTTTACTATATCCAGCTTTTGTTGAGGCGTCACTCGCGCGTACACGCTTATATGTTCTATTTTGTCTTCCAGTTCTAGTGCCGATAGTGCGGCTAGCTCAGTACCTGATACCGCAATTTTTCCAGAGGTTAATATGCCTATTTGCTTGGCTATACTAGATGCGGTAGCCAGGTGGTCGCCCGTTATCATTACAGGTGTTATACCTGCTGACTTAGCTTCTTCTATTGCCTTTTTTACTTCATCTCTAGGAGGGTCTATCATGCCCGCCATACCAGCGTAGGAGAGGTTTGTTTCTATATTGTCTATGGTAGGTGTGGTAGGTACAGTATCTATGATTTTATACCCGAAGCATAATACCCTTAGTCCGTTTGCAGCCATATCGGCAGCCTTGTTTTCGGGTGCTGATTGGTCGGTGTCTATTGCAGAGAGTACCGATTCGATAGCTCCTTTAGTTATCACAAGGTACTTATCCTCAAAGCTATGAATGGTTGTCATTCTTTTCCTGTCAGCATCAAATGGTAGCTCGGCTATTCGGGGGTATTTTTTCTGTATTACTTTTACTGTAGTTATGTCAAATTTGGTAGTTATATAATCTGCCAGTGCTATCTCGGTAGGGTCACCTATCCATTTATTATCTTCATTTTGTATCAGGTCATGATTGAGCGCCATGCCTATTTCCAGCATTGTGTAAGGGCGTGTTTGGATATCACCTAAGTCTGCCTCTACTGTCTCTGTTACCTTCATCTCGTTTCTGGTCAGTGTGCCAGTTTTATCAGAGCATATATAGGTCACAGAACCCAGTGTTTCTACCGCAGGTAGCTTGCGCACCACTACGTTTTTTGTAGCCAGTCTTTTTGCACCTCTTGCCAGTGCTATGGTTATCAGTGCTGGTAGAGCCTCAGGAATAGCAGCTACCGCCAGTGTAATGGCTACCAGTAGCATGGGTAGTGGTGCCTCGCCCCGCATTATGCCCAGAACAAACATTAATACACAAATGCCCAAAATAATCCAGGATAGTTTTTTGCTGAAGTCGGCCATTCGTAGTTGCAGTGGCGTTTTCATTTCCTTGGTTTGCAGCATACCTGCTATTTTCCCTATTTCAGTAAGCATACCCGTAGCCACTGCCACCCCGTAGCCTCTTCCATTTATTATTTTGGTAGTCTTGTAGGCCATGTTATTTCGGTCGCCTAGCGGCAGGTCTGTAGTGGTATTTAGGTTGCTGGTTTTGCTGGCAGGTACAGACTCGCCGGTTAGGGTTGCTTCTTCTATTTGTAGCGAGTGTGCTTCCAGTATCCGTAAATCGGCAGGTACTAGTTGACCCGCCTCCAGCAGCACTATATCACCCGGCACAATTTCGGTAGAGGATAATTCTATGGTTTTTCCGTCTCTTTTTACTTTCGATATCGGCGTTGCCATACTGCGCAGCGCTTCCATTGTCTTCTCAGCGCGGTATTCCTGCACGAATCCCAATATGGCATTGAGCAGCACTATCACCAATATTATAACCGTATCTACCATGTCGCCTGCTAAACCAGATATAACAGCAGCTACCATCAAGATGATAATCATAAAGTCGGTGAACTGATGTAGCAGTATGGTGAATGCTCCTACCTTTTTTACGTTGGTAAGTTCATTTTTGCCATGGGTTTGCCTCGATGCGCTTACAGCACTTTCAGATAGTCCACGTTCAGAAGAATTGAGTTCATTCAGAACGGTTTTGGTATCCAGTGTGTGCCAGATCATAGTGCAGATTTAATTGTGGTATAGCATGTAGGCGGTAGTAGTGCCAGATAAAGATACTATATCGAGCACTACAGTAGTGGAGTAACAATAACTTAATGACCAGTGTAGTAACTTACTAGATTTATGATTTAATTACTGGTGTGAAGTGAATATGGCACCTGTTCCGAATAGAAATGTATCAATGAATAATGGAATAGTAGGGAATAAAGATGCCAAACCAATACTAATGACTAGTCTGTGCAAATGCAGCGGCAGACTTACTTGCTATCATATCTTTTTTTGCAAGGTATGCATCCAATTTATCTTTGGGTATTCGCAGATTGTAAAATGGGGTAGGGTAAGTTTTGTAGATAAATGATTCGTAGTCGGTATTCCATTTAGTCAATAACTTTTTATCAATACCCAATTCTTGCTGCATAATATCGAAATGCACAGGGGTTTTGATGCGAACTATAGACATGTTTTGCAGCTCCTCGGCAGTAAACTGTGGTTTCTTCTCAGCAGTGGCGGCAGCGGTAGCCTCGCCAGCGGGTGGAGTGATGAGTGGTTTGCCAGTGAGTGGGTCTCTTTTGGCAGTTAGCAGTTCATCTTCCTTACCGAATTTAAAATCTACTGGTACACTGCCCAGATTGATAAATTTGCTAAGATTTTCAAATATACTGGCGGTAGCTATAAATGCCAATACATGCCCCTGCGTTTCTTTGGGAAGATATTCTTTTATATCCCAAAAGTTGCGGCTGCCTGTACGGTCTATTGCCCGCTGCACAGGGGTAGGCCCGCTATTGTAGGCTGCTATCACTAACAGCCAGTCATTTAGCTGACCATACAACAGTTCCAGATATTTAGTAGCTGCTGTTGTCGACTTGTACCAATCTGTGCGGTCATCTTGTTTTCTATTCACAGATAACCCCATCATTTTTGCAGTCGACTCCATGAGTTGCCACGGACCTACTGCTCCAGCTCTCGACACTGCTTTGTGATTAAGTGCTGATTCTATTACAGCCAAATATTTAAGCTCTTTGGGTAGTTGTTTTTTTTCCAGCACATTATCTATAACCGAAAATGGCTTAGAACTGGAATTTTGTACACTATTCAGCGTTTTGTTATGTACTTCCAGATACTTCCGTACATACTCATTTACATAATCGTTTTTTTCGCCGAAGTATGATTTAGTGCCCGCTAGCGGCACTTCGCCGTATTTGGCTAGATCTTTAGGGTTGATGTTTTCTGTAAGTAATGCCTGATTTTTGGTAGTATCTTTCAACTGTGCAGCAGCTGGTTTTCTGGATATGATCACCTCTTTCTGCGCACTGGCATTGACTGCCATTACGAGCAAACAGGCAAAAATTAGCAAAAAAGATCTGTATTGCATGTTTTATCGTTTTTAAGGCGGTGAAGCATGCAACCCTTTTATAAAGGGAAGCTGATGAAAAATAAGATGAAAGGCTGTAGCCCTATATTAAGCGTTGTTATTAGTAGACGTTGTTTTGTCTTTTTCTTTCAAACCGCTTTCTATTTCGTTTTTGATACCGTCTTTGGCATCATTAAACTCGCGTATACCTTTGCCAAGACCCTTAGCAAGTTCTGGTATTTTTTTACCGCCAAACAACACAACAATGATGATTAAAAGAATCATCAGTTCCCCTGAATTTGGCATGCCCATGAGCATTTGCGAATTGATACTTAACAGTGACATTGAAGAAATATTTAAAAAGTAGTGCTGAATTGTAATATAACTGGCTGCGAAGATACGGGCAAAAGTGCAAAAAAGACACTTTTATTTAGATGATTGCTTTTTTAACAAGGCTGTTACTACCCCGTATTCATTGATTAAATCCCTTTCCTTGGGTCAATATTATTGTATACTCTAGGTGCCAAGTAGTATCTTTTGCTGCAATTAAGTCATAGATAATGATTGCCTAATGTTATTTGAGAGTATTCATTAATGGTAGAATTGCACTGCTTTTTCGCACAGAAATCAATCTGTAAAATGCACACTAAATATTATCTTCGTGCTATGCAGGTAGCAATAAAGAACATGTTGTGTGTGGCAGCAATGCTGTTGTTGGCGGGTAATATACAAGGGCAACAGCTCATAAAATATATTGATCCCATCATTGGTACTGGTGGGCATGGTCATACCTTCCCCGGTGTAAGTGTGCCCTTTGGTATGGTGCAGCTAAGTCCCGACAATGGTTCGGAAGGATGGGACTGGTGTAGCGGATATAATTATTCCGACACAACAATAGCTGGTTTCAGTCACATGCATCTAAGTGGCACTGGTTGTGGCGACTGGACAGATATTTCTGTTATGCCGCATACCTCCCATATTGATGAAGTGTCAAAATACTTTAAGGTAGGTTTCGATCATAAAAATGAACATGCCAAAGCCGGATACTATGAAGTGAAACTAAACAGTGGTGTTGAAGTAGCGCTGACCGCTACTGAGCGTTGCGGAATGCACAAATACACATTTCCTAAGGGAAGTAAAGCGCATGTGAGATTTCAGCTTACTTACATGATAAACTATGACAGTGCTACGAGTACGTCTATAAAATTACTTAATGATACTACTATAGTAGGTTACAGATACTCCGCTGGTTGGGCCAAAACACAGCGGGTATATTTTGCTGCCAAGCTATCTATACCTGTAAAAAAAATAACCTTTTTTGACAACAATACACACAAAGAAGTGTCGCTTCCGGCATTAGGCAATAATAGGTACAATGCAGAGCTAGAGTTAGGTGACCTGAAAGGAATTCCATTGATGATGAAAGTAGGTCTATCTAGTGTTAGTACAGACAAAGCACTATTAGCACTTAACGAAATACCTCATTGGGACTTTGATGAGGTGAGACATGAGGCTGAGGAAAAGTGGGAGGCTGAAATGCAGAAGATAACCGTAAAAACCAATGACGAAAAACTGAAGAGGATTTTTTACACTGCATTGTACCATACATGCATAGCACCAGTACTCTACTCTGACAGAGATGGTGAGTATAAAAACGCTGAGGGAAATACACTCAATATGGGCGACGGACAGCGATACACAGTATTCTCGCTATGGGATACATTTAGGGGTTTACATCCCTTGTTTACACTTACTCAGCCCGAGCGCAACAAAGATATACTCAATAGCATGCTGGCTTTCTGCGATGAAACAGGGCTATTGCCAGTATGGGACCTTAGCACTTACGAAACCAACTGTATGAGTGGCTATCATGCCGTGCCAGTGTTGGCCGATGCGGTACTTAAAAATACACTGGGTGTAGACCCAGAACGTGTGCTGGAGGCAATGAAAAAAAGTGCCTTTCAGGATGTAAGAGGAACTAAAGATTATCGTACTTATGGCTACGTACCGCAAGATAAAGCGTGGCACACTGTTACTAAAACATTAGAGTACGCATTTGACGACTGGTGTATAGCTCAGGTGGCTTACAAGCTTGGTAAAATAGAAGACTATGAACTATTCATGAAAAGAGCTGCTGCTTACAAAATCTTGTTTGACAAAGAAACCGGATTTATAAGAGCCAAAAACAGTGATGGTACATGGACACAGCCATTTGATCCCTATTATACTTCTACCGATGGCAGTAAGTCGTTTTATGAAGAGGGTAATGCATGGCAGTACACATTTTTTGTACCTCACGATATTAGAGGTTTAGCAAAGGGATTTGGTAGCTATGATGCATTTACCCGCAAACTCGATGCTCTGTTCAGTGCACCATCGGGTGTTAAGGGAGAGAGCGCACCGCCAGATGTGAGTGGGCTTATAGGGCAGTATGCACATGGCAATGAGCCAAGTCACCATATAGCATACATGTATAGTTATGTAGGTGAGTCGTGGAAGACCCAACAGTGGGTGCGACTGATTATGGACTCTATGTATCACGACCAGCCAGAAGGCTACTCGGGCAATGAAGATTGTGGGCAAATGAGTGCTTGGGCGGTATGGAGCATGACTGGTTTTTATCCTGCCAATCCTGGTAAGGGTGAGTATGTGTTTGGTAGTCCCATGTTTGACGAGGTAACAATGAAGCTGCCTTCAGGCAATACAATGCAGATCAAAGCAAAAAACGCTGGCAAAAACAATCCTTACATTCAGAGTGTACTGCTCAATGGCGCACCATACACAAAGGTGTACATAGACCATGAGACCCTACTGGCAGGTGGCGTGCTGGAAATGGAAATGGGTAGCAAACCCAATAAAGACTACGGTAAGAATTCTGCTGATTGGCCTTCATCAACAAACTAACTACTAATATGGGCTGGAGATATCGCAAAACATTCAGAAACGGACCAGTGACAAGCACGGTCACCAAAAACGGTGTGGGGCATAGTATAGGTTTTCTGGGTTTCAGAATTGGGGTTACTGCTGCCGGCAAGAAGTTTTGGAGTTTTGGTTTAAAGGGCACTGGGCTGTACTATATTAAGTATTACAGCTAACAGCTTACTTGTATCCCCCGCATGGAAGATATAGTTATAAAATCGATTAATATAGCCGACCATTACGCTACGGTAAGCGAAATGATGCATGGGCTGCACACCAACGAAAAAAGATTGCATAGCAAAACTGCACTGTGGCATACTATACAATCTGCCTACATGAGCCATGTAATAGCTATGCAAGAGGAGTGTGAGGGTATTTGCCTGATGGCGTATGTGGGCGGCCAACCCGCTGGTTTCATTTTTGGCTATGCCGAAGAGCCTGATGATAGTCGTATAGAAGAGTATGTAGGTAAGGAATTGTACGTATCGGACGGATATGTGCTGCCCGAATACAGACTACAGGGAATCTACAAAATGCTGAATACGAGGCTGGAGGAAGAATACACAAAAAGAGGCGTAGGGCGCATAAGTAGGCACACATTAGTAGTCAATGAAGGTATGCGGGCGCTGTTGGAGCATCAGGGGTATGTAGCTACCCGTATATTATATGAAAAGTGGTTGTAATTATCGTTTCCAAATCCGACAAACGGTAGTAGTTTTGCCACATGCGGGTATTGATGGTTTGTTTGGGTAATATCTGCCGTTCGCCAATAGCGGAGGGTGTGCTACAGCATAAGGCTAAGCAAAACGGATTGAATTGGGTGGTAGATTCTGCGGGTACAGAGTCATACCATATAGGCGAGCCGCCACACCCACACTCCCAAAAAGTATGCAGAGCGCACGGCATAGATATCAGCAACCAGCGAGCCAGAAGATTTACCAAAGCAGACTTTCAGGAGTACGATATCATTTATGCTATGGCTGCCGATGTGTATGACAATATACAACTGATAGGTGGTGGAGCAGCTATAATGAGTAAGGTAATATACTTTCTTAATGAGGCTATGCCGGGTAGCAATGCATCGGTGCCAGACCCATGGTATGGCAAAGAAGATGGCTACCTAGAAGTGTATAAACTTATAAACAACACCTGCGATGTAATAATAGATAAGTACGGAAATAAAGAGAATAACAATAAGTAAGGTAACAAGTAAATTTCAGCATAAAAAGCAATGTCAAAACCAGCTATACCACAAGGAACAAGAGATTTTTCGCCCGATGTAGTGCGCAAACGTAGATATATACTCGATACCCTGAAGGGTATTTTCGAACTATATGGTTTTCAGCCATTAGAAACTCCTGCCATGGAAAACCTGACCACACTTACAGGAAAATATGGAGAGGAGGGGGATAGGTTAATTTTTAAGATATTGAATAACGGCCTTCATGAAATAAAAAAAGAGGTAGATAAAGCTAAACTAAGTTCGGAGTGGGAAAAAGTACTTAGCAAATCTTACTCATCTCCTGTGGTTACTGAGCGTGCATTGAGGTATGACCTCACTATACCCTTTGCTAGGTATGTGGCCATGAACCAGAACGATATAGCATTCCCATTCCGTCGTTACCAGATGCAGCCAGTATGGCGCGCCGACCGCCCACAAAAAGGTAGATATAGAGAGTTTTGGCAGTGCGATGCAGATGTAGTGGGCAGCACATCGCTTATCAACGAGGCTGAGTTATTGTGTATCTACAGTCAGGCTTTTACACAGTTAGGCTTGCCGGTGGCTATAAAAATTAACAGCAGAAAACTATTGCAGGGATTATCGGAGATATGCGGTCATCCCGAAAAAATGATGGATATAACCATCGCAATGGATAAGCTAGATAAGATAGGCTGGAGCGGAGTGGCTACAGAACTGCACAACAGAGGAATAGACGAGGCAGGCACTGCATTGCTACAAAAAGCAATAGAGATAACGGGCACCAATAATGAAAAACTAGCAGCCTACGATGCCCTGATGGCAGATAGCCCATCTGGCAAAGCAGGTGTAGAAGAGATACGCAAGTCGCTCGAATATTATACTTCTTTGTGGGAAAGTGATGGTAGTACTATTTCAGCCGATGTAGACATTAGTTTGGCAAGAGGGCTCAATTATTATACAGGAGTGATAGTAGAAGTGGTTTGCACTCACCCTCATGTAAAAATGGGTAGTATAGGCGGCGGTGGCAGGTACGATGACCTAACTGGGCTATTTGGGCTTAAAGGATTGTCTGGCGTAGGAGTGTCATTTGGCGTAGACCGCATCTATGATATTATGGACGAGTTACGTTTGTTTCCGCAGCAAGTGTCCGTAAGTGCCAAAGCCATCATCCTCAACTTTGGTGGTGAAAACGAACTATATGCGCTCGATGTACTAAAGCAATGCCGTGCTGCAGGTGTGGCTGCTGAGATATACCCCGATGCTGCCAAGTTTGACAAACAAATGAAGTATGCCAACAAACGCGAGGTAGCTTACGTGTTGCTACCCGGCGATGAAGAAAGACAAACGAATAGCGTAAGTATTAAAAACTTCGTGACTGGTGAGCAGAAAAAAATTACCATTGCCGATGCTATTGCTATGCTTAAGGGCTAGGCTTATTGTGCACTTAGCGAGTCGGTAAATATTATATGAGCGGAGAGCATTGTCAGGTGCTCTTCGCTAAAGCTACCTACCTCGTGTAGTTGTTTGATATGGGTAAAGTCCCCTTTGTTGTTGCGGCGATATATTATTTTCTCTGCTGTCGTTTTACCCACACCTTTTATGCGCATCAGCGTAGCAGTGTCTGCCGTATTGATGTTCAGATGTTGGGCTAGGGGAGTAGTATTAGCACTATTTTCCTTTTCGTATGCGGGTCTTACTATGTTAGCTACAGATGTAGGCTGCTTACTCTGCTGGTATTTTCCCCATTTTTCTATCAGTTGTTTTTCTTTCTCAGGGTCAGTATTTGGTTTTACCCACAGCCCCATGGTAGCCCTTATAGCTATAAGGCTTACCAGCATTACCGATATCGCCACAATTCCCAGGCGCTCATTGCGGGTATAATGTATAAAAGAAGAAAAATTAATAGGCATAAGTTATCAGCAATACCGATGGTGAAAATACTGTAACAAACCGCAACAGGCAAATATTTGCTGCTTACCGCTAAGTCAGTACAAAATACTACAGTTTATTTAGCACTACATTTCGTGTGCATACTTTACTTTTGGGGCAATGAAAATTACTCTGGAGCAGGTAAGTAAGCGATTTCAGCGCAACCGGATTTTCAAGGATGTCAATTACACTTTTCAGTCGCCAGGTGCCTATGCACTGCTGGGTGCAAATGGTAGTGGCAAGTCCACACTGCTCCGAATTATAGCTGGCATGCAAACCGCATCATCAGGGAAAGTTATATATCAAGGAGATGCGGGTAATGCTATAGCTGCCGGAGATATATTCAGATATATCAGCTTTTGTGCACCGGGTATGGAGCTGGTAGAAGAGTTTACGCTGCGCGAGTTTTTGGATTTTCATTTTTCATTCAAGCAGCCATTGGCATCACTTACTACCACCCAGATGATAGGGCTTATGGGGCTACAAGCAGCAGCCGACAAACCTATATACGATTATTCATCTGGTATGAAACAACGGGTGAAGCTGGCACAGGCTATATTTGCCAATACACCTATACTCATGCTCGATGAGCCCTGTACCAACCTAGATGAAAAAGGAGTGCAGCAATACAAAGAATGGATGGATGTATATGCCGCAGGCAGGCTGGTATTTGTAGCATCAAACGACCCTCGCGAGTACTACATGTGTCAGGAACAACTGGTAGTGGAAGACTTTGCATAAACTAGCCTACCAATAATAACACCCGCTACTATATTAACCCGAAAGTCTTACTTTTGCCCACCATTTACTGGCCTTGTAGTACAATGGATAGTATAAGAGTTTCCGAAGCTCCAGATCCAGGTTCGATTCCTGGCGAGGCCACTTTACGGGAAGGAAGGCGAAATAAATCTCGCCTTCCTTCTTTCTTTTCTCCCAAACCCTTGCCTGTATTAGCTAATAGGATAAGTACATTGTCGTCTGATGTGGTTCGATAGGTGCCATCTTTATAAACCAACTTTTCAGGGAAGGTCGAACCAAGAAAGTATCTTTTCTTGTCCAAATCCGCTTCAGTAAAGACTTCGTCAATATTATTGAGAAAATGGAAACCAAACTC
>CAZRPA010000002.1:0-55677 GCA_964601855.1 uncultured Flavipsychrobacter sp.
TGTTTGCAGTGCATTACCCCATAACAACCGGAAAGCGCATGCATACCGGAAAAGTGAATACCATTGATAATCAATCACTTATCTATCAAAACATAGGAAAACACCGGAAACAAACCGGAAATTAAAAATAAACCCTATATGACAACAAGCCAGGATAACAACCCAAATCAACAGAATCAGATAAATCAGTGGTTAAGACAAACTAACCCCACCGGAAAGCGCATGCATACCGGAAAAGTGAATACCATTGATAATCAACCACTTATCTATCAAAACGCATGAAACAACCGGAAACAAACCGGAAAAACCTATCAGTAGCCATAGCTTTTTAGCGACGGCTACAGAAATGAAAATCAAACCGAATATGAACCACAAAACCAAGCACCAGAATACCCCAAATGCTGAAAATTCTAAATCTAGCTGGCAGTATGTCTTTAAAATTGGGTTGCTTAGATAAGTTTAGTTTTTTTGCATAGAATTTAAATTTCGATCTGGGTTAGTAGTAACCATCATACAAAAAGCGAATGAAAACCATAAAAATAGTCTACATAGTATGTGCAATGCTAATGTGCAATGTATCATTCGCACAGCCAACGTATAATTGGGAGAAGCTCAATACCGAAACCTACAAAGGAAAACAAGACGACATATTTTTTGTGAACGAAAGGGTTGGTTGGTACATCAATGGTTTCGGCAAGATATACCATACTACCGATGGTGGCCAAATCTGGAAATTGCAGCTAGAAAAGAAAGGAACCTTTTTCAGGTGTGTTGCCTTTATTGATAGTTTACACGGTTTTGTAGGAACGGTGGGTACTGATTACTTTCCTAACGTAACCGATACTATCCCGCTATACAAAACTACAGATGGGGGAGAAAGCTGGGAACCTGTAAACTACTCAGGCAAATACGTAAAAGGACTGTGTGCACTAGACATAGTGAAAGAAGAATACATTAATCATGGCGAGATTGGCTACAAATACCACATTTATGGCGTGGGAAGAGTAGGTAGTCCTTCAAATTTTATTGTAAGTCACGACAACGGAAATACGTTCACCAGTATGGACATGAGTAAATACTGTAGTGCCATGTACGATATCAAAATGTTCAACAAAAAGGAAGGATTTGCATGCGCATCTTCAACGGATGATATAGAAAATAGTCATGCAGTTATTCTGCATACTATGGATCAAGGAAAGACATGGAAAAAAGTATATGAAAGCGACAGACCATTTGAAATATCTTGGAAAATGTTCTTTCCGTCTGCCAAAGTAGGATATGCTACCATTCAAAGCTACAATCCCGACACCTCCGTTGTGACACAGCACTTTATTAAAACCACAAATGGTGGGAAAAAATGGAAAGAATATGAACTATGCAAAGATTACAAATCAAGGTCATTTGGTGTAGGGTTTATTGACGAAAAAAACGGATTTATTGGCACTATGAATACTGGTTATCAAACAAATAATGGAGGAAAAGATTGGACTAAAATTGACTTAGGAAAGGCTTGTAATAAAATTAGAATAGTAAAGTTGCCAGATGGGAGTATTTATGGCTATGCAATAGGGGTAAATATATACAAACTACGAATTAGCGATAGGCAGTGATTTTTTATTTCACATTACTCTGTCTATCAATGCTTTCCAAATGATAGTTTTCTGGACTACACGCACAACAATTCTTTTTTAAATATCCGATTAAGCAAATGGTAAGTAAAGGAAACTTACCATGAGGTGTACAATAATAAGAGTGTGTTTCGATTGGGTCGAAACACACTCCGAACTTTGATTTTAGTTGTGCAAACGCATAAGTGTTGCTTACCCATTTTCGGCACCAAAGTGCATCATATTCATGCCCTCCATCGTTTTGAATTGTTCCTTTTCGTAAAAATTAAAAGGGAAATAATCCTTTGATGTAAACAATACAATTTGCCTAATTCCCAAGTGTTCCAAGTGTTGTTTTAGCGCATCCATCATTTTCTTGCCTATGCCTTTCTTTTGAGCTGACGGAGAAACAAACATTTCTTTGAGGTAATAATAATCTCCTGTATAATACGGTTCAATATTGCCTATACAAGCACCTTTTATCTCGTCTCCTTCATAGGCTAGAAAGCCTATAAATTTAGGTGAATCATAAAAACACTCTAACTTCTCCAATGCTTTTTCCTCCGTCCATTCATCATTCCACGGTTCTGTATTGTAAGCTTCAACTAATATTGATGCACACTTACCAAGTAAGGCTTTTGATTCTATTGAATTTATAATAATTTGTCCCATTGTTGAATTAATTAATCCCCTTCCATAATCACAACATTTGCTATGAAAATGTGGAATAGTAAAAAATGAAGATTGAAATCAGTAAGACATAACAAGGTGTTCGCAATTTGCGAAAAAGTGAATTGTTATGTTTTAGCCCGGACGGGCATTGGGATTATTGCATGAGCCAAAAATAAAAATATTTTTATAGTATTTCAACCTTTATTTGTACTAGTCGCCTCGCCACATTCAGTCTGATACATAGGTCCATTTGCGAAAACTCAAAATGTGGTATAACTTAATGTCTGAAAACCTCCATTTTGGCGTATTTTTTGTGGTCATTAGGTAGGTGGTGTTCAATGTGTCTCCCACTACCAGAAGGTACAGTACCTCGCAAAACACTACTGGCAATTGCATGCCTGCCTGCAAAATTGGTTAGCATTGATAATCAAATATTATCTATCCAAACACATGAAAACACCAGCAACAAACCGGAAATTATTGCAATCAACAATAAGCATAACACCTCACTAGTTCACACATGCCATATATTTGTGTTATGGAGTGTATCTTAGAGAAGTCAGGTAGTTGGGGGCATTGTATCATAGTAGACCCATCAGCAGCAGCGCCACTGTTGGCCCATGGCAATAAGCGGGTAGTATGCACTATCAATGGCTCACTGACCCTGCACAGTGCCCTCATGAGTAGCAAAGAAGGGTACCATTACATTACGGTAGGCAGCAAAGTGTGCAAACAACTGGGCATTAGTGCTGGTAGCAAATTACATATTCACCTAGAGGTAGATACTGCTGAATACCAGTTCTCCATGCCCGTGGAGCTGCAAGAAGTGCTGGATTCTGACCCGGAAGCAGCCACAGCATTCGAGGCACTAACAGACGGCAAAAAGCGCGGCATTATGCACTTGGTCACATTGGTAAAGTCGGTAGATAAACGAATAGAGCGGGCACTACTGATAGCACACAAAATAAAAATGGGTATCAGCTCGCCACAGTTGTTACTTAAAAAGTAGTTGTCTTTATCAATTTTCACTTACCACACATCATTTGCAGTTATAATGCAGGTGGTCGCAGCCTCATTACCTTTCCCTACCTTTGTACTATGGCGTATAAATCACTCCGCGCTTTCATAGAGGTACTGGAGCAGGCGGGCGAACTGGTTAGGATCAAAACATTTGTAGATCCTGTGTTGGAGATAGCAGAAATTACCGATCGGATATCAAAATCCGGAGACAGAAACAAAGCATTGTTGTTCGAGAATACAGGCACGGGTTTTCCCGTCCTCATCAACTCTATGGGCAGCGACAAGCGGATGTGTATAGCTCTGGGCATCAATCACCTCGATGATGCCATGAATGATATAGATGGGCTGCTCAAAAAAATGTCGACCCCCAAAAGCGGGTTGTTAGAGAAACTGTCTATGCTGCCAGAATTGGCCAAATTTTCTTCTTACATGCCCAAGGTGGTAAGTGGTAGAGGTGCGTGTCAGGAGGTGGTAATGGCTAACCCCGACATGAGCAAGATACCCGTTCTCACATGTTGGCCGCAAGATGGTGGGCCGTTTGTAACACTGCCTGCGATACACACCAAGGATCCTAACAATGGTATCCGCAATATAGGTATGTACCGGATGCAGGTCTTTGGCCCTACGCTCACAGGTATGCACTGGCACAAGCACAAGGTATCTGCCAGGCACTACAATGAGTACAAAAAACTGGGCAAAATGATGCCGGTGGCGGTGGCACTGGGTGGCGACCCTGTATATACCTATGCTGCCACAGCACCCCTGCCAGAGAATGTAGATGAGTATATGTTGGCTGGTTTTCTGCGCAAGAAAAAGGTAGAACTGGTGCGCTGTATATCGCAACCCGATATAGAAGTACCTGCCGATGCCGACTTTGTAATAGAAGGCTACGTAGACCCATCTGAAGAGATGATTTGGGAAGGTCCGTTTGGCGACCATACTGGCTACTACTCCCTGCCCGACTGGTACCCACGGTTCCACGTCACGGCTATTACGCACCGCAAGGATGCCATATACCCTGCTACTATAGTGGGCATACCCCCGCAGGAAGATGCATGGATAGGCAAGGCTACAGAGCGCATTTTCCTTACCCCCATCAAGATGACGATGGTGCCCGAGATAGCAGATATGAACATGCCTGTAGAAGGGGTGTTTCACAATCTGGTTATTACCACCATTCAGAAAGAGTATGCAGGGCAAGGACAAAAGGTAATGAATGCCATGTGGGGTGCTGGACAGATGATGTTCAACAAGATACTGGTACTGGCTGATGGCGTAGCCCAAAACGGCATAAAAATTGACGACTACAAAAATCTGGCGCGAGAGGTATTCAACAATCTCAACCCCACTACCGACGTCTATTTTAGTCAGGGGCCAATGGATGTGCTAGATCATAGCTGCTCTAAGATGGGCTTTGGTGGCAAGATGTGTATAGATGGTACCCGCAAAACAGAGGAAGAAATAACCACTCCGTTGCAGCCATACACCATTCATCCTGCTTTTAATGCGCAGGCTATAGCTACAGCGCTACCTGAGATAACGGGTATCAATGACAATCTGATGCGTCAGCACCAGATACCTGTGCTGTTTGTGGCTATGCGCAAAGACCGCCCCGGCCATGTAGCAGACCTGCACCAGCAGATATGCCGCCAGCCGGGTGTAGAGGGTATAAAAATGATACTGTATGTAGAACATACGGTAGATGCAGGAGATATACCAGATGTGCTGTGGAGGTTCTGCAACAACCTAGACCCTAGGCGCGACCATATGTTTGGGGGTACTCACCGCCAGATACTGGGGCTGGATGGTACCCGCAAAACCAAAACTCACGATAACTTTGACCGACCATGGCCGAATATTATAGTGGCAGATGATGCCACAATAGCTACTGTAGATGCTAAATGGAAAGACCTGGGACTAGGCGAAATGTTAAAATCTCCATCTTTACGCTACAAAACCCAACTATATGGGGGGGGTGCTACTGTCTTAGATAATGAGTAACGATATTTATTAACTTTTTGTACCTTTATAAAAAATACTTCAGCAATGAAACGCATTTTATTATCTTGTTTTCTTCTTGCCGCTACAGTGGGTGTGACATCAGTATTGCCAGTAGCTGCTTACGCTGCACCAGCCGGTACACCGGTTACCCAAGCCGCATTCAACACTAAAGTAAACCTTATGGATTCCCACATAGCTGCTGGCAACATGACTGCTGCCCAGGCTACATGGCAAGAAATACATACAATGATGTTGTCTGTGCTGGGTGCATCTAAAACCAACATACATGGAGCCACGACTCCTGGGGCTGAGGCTTCTTTTAGGTCGGTACTAGAAAACCAAACAGCTATTTACAATATTGTTTGGGGACTGAAAACAGACTTGGCTGCCAACAGAGCTGCTATTCATGCTAAGTTGGGCGAGTTTTCATTGACTATCTAAGCTAAAGCAGTACACTTTATTAATTATCAATCATTAAACTAACGTCCATGAAGCGTTTTCTTCTATTGTGTTGTCTTGTGGCTGCCAGTACTACCTATGTACAAGCCCAGCACGAGTCTGCACCCCCACTAGATGTTGCTGCGCCCGTATCTGTTTCAGATTTCAACAGCAAGGTAAAAGAACTGAACAAACAGCTAGGCAAGGGAGATGCCACAGCAGCCGACAAAACATTTGCCGACATAGACCAAATGGTACATGCGGAGCTTAAAGTAGTGCGCTATAAGATGAGAGATGCTGCCAACAAAGAAGAAGTAACAAAGTATGGCGAGCTAACACAAAAACAACGCATGCTTTTTGCGAAAGTGCTGGAAATGAAACGTAAAAGTATGATGGACAACAAAGCAGAAATAGTTCAAAAACTGAACGAACTGGCTGAATTGTTTATTTAAAAAAATCAACTGAATATACATATATTGCAAAGCTCCCTGAATATGGGAGCTTTATTTTTGTAGTTTCTAAAATAATCGGTTTGTTATGTCAACACCCCAAAAAGTAACAGGTATAGGCGGCATATTCTTTAAATGCCAAGACCCCGAGGCTGTGCGCAACTGGTATGCACAGCACCTGGGCCTACCCACAGACGAGTATGGTGCCACCTTCGAGTGGAGGCACCTGGACAAACCCTCTGTGAAGGGAAATACTGTATGGGGTACATTCAAAGCCGAAAACAAATACTTTGAGCCATCTACCAAGGAGTTTATGTTCAACTTCAGGGTAGAGAATCTGGACTATCTGCTAGAAGAACTCAAAAAAGAAGGCATAGAACCGCTGGGCGAAGTACAAGAATATGACTTCGGAAAATTTGCTCACATCATGGACCCAGAAGGCAACAAAATAGAACTGTGGCAAGCTAATGACAGCGAAGTAGACAACAGTGATACTACTGCTGCTTGATGCTTGCAGAAGTAGTATAGGAGGTGAAATGAGTAAATGTAGATGATTAAAACTCCCACCCTATATCTCTCCTGTAGTACATACCATCGTAGTGTATAAGGGCTGCGTTTTGGTAGCTTTTTGCTAGGGCTGCTTTTATGTCGTTGCCTAGAGAGGTGATGGCTAGTACTCTGCCACCGTTGGTCACAATATCATTGCCGTGAGAGGCGGTGCCTGCATGAAACAACATACTGTCGGTAACCTTGTCAAAGCCGGTCATGATACTGCCCTTGGCGTAGCTGCCTGGGTAGCCACCAGCTACCAGCATTACTGCGCCTGCGGCTAGGGGGCTGTGGGTTACGGTAGCTTCGTTGAGCTTGCCATCGTGCATGAGCAGCAGCAGTGCTACGAGGTCGTTTTCGAGACGGGGTATTACTACTTCTGTTTCGGGGTCGCCCATGCGGCAGTTGTATTCTATAACGTAGGGCTCGCCATTTACTTTTATCAGCCCAAAGAATATAAAACCCTGATAGGTTATGTTTTCGGCTTTTAGTCCGTTAACGGTAGGGTCTATGATGCGTTCTTTTACTTGCTGCATAAAGGCAGCATCGGCAAATGGTACGGGCGATATAGCCCCCATGCCTCCGGTATTGAGGCCAGTATCGCCCTCGCCTATACGTTTGTAGTCCTTGGCCTCGGGCAGCAGCACATAGTGTGTACCGTCTGTGAGTACAAATACGGATAATTCTATACCATCTAGAAACTGCTCTATGACCACCTTGCTGCTGGCATCGCCAAACTGGCGGTCTTGTATCATAGCTTTGAATGCATCTAGTGCCTCGGTGGTACTTTGGGCTATTACCACACCCTTGCCAGCAGCTAGTCCGTCGGCTTTGAGCACTATGGGTGTGGAGCAGGTTTTCAGGTAGGCTTCGCCTTCGGCATAGTTATGGGCGGTGAACTCGCGGTAGGCAGCGGTAGGTATGTTGTGGCGCTCCATAAACCGTTTAGAGAAGGCTTTGCTGCCTTCTAGCTGGGCACCTTCTTTTGATGGACCCGCTACTACAATGTGTTGCAGTTGAGGGTCGTTTTTTATAAAGTCGTATATGCCTGCAACCAGCGGGTCTTCGGGGCCAGGTAGCAGTATGTCTATGTTGTGAGCTAGACAGGCTTCTTTTATGGCAATAAAATCTGTAACGGCTATAGGCAAATTAGTGCCGTACTGGCTGGTGCCAGCATTGCCAGGTGCTATAAAGAGATGGGCACAAAGAGGGCTGTTTTTTAGTTTCCAAGCTAGGGTACACTCCCTGCCACCTGCCCCCAAAAGGAGGATATTTTGCATTTTTACCGACATGAGTGCAAAAAAACAAAAAATTGGGGGCTGTACCCTGATTTTTTTATTTATATTGGCAGTTCGGTAAAATAAAAAACTTAAAACTAACAATCGTATGAGTACAGTACAAGAACCAATAATCACACCTAGCAAAGGTCATCCTAAGGGTTTGGGTGTGCTTTTTACTACAGAGATGTGGGAAAGATTCAATTTCTATGGCATGAGAGCCATTTTGTCTTTGTTTTTAATACACGCATTGGCTTTTAAGGAGTCGGAAAGTTCTCTTATATACGGCGGTTTCTTAGCATTGTGTTACCTGACACCTATGTTGGGTGGCTTTATGTCTGATCGGTTCTTGGGAAACAGAAATTGTATTCTTATAGGTGGTATAATGATGGCTATAGGCCAAATGTTATTATTTATGAGTGCGTCTAGATACAGTACAGACTTGAGTTTTGCACAAAACATTACTTATCTGGCGTTTATTGTAATCATTTTCGGTAATGGTTTCTTTAAGCCCAACATTTCGTCAATGGTAGGCAGTCTTTATCCTAAGGGGGATAGCCGTCTAGATTCCGCCTTTACTATATTCTACATGGGTATAAACATGGGCGCATTTTTGGGCAATTACATATGCTCAACTGTTGGAGATGTAAAGGATGCTGCTGGTGTGAGAGATGTTTCGGCTTTTAAATGGGGCTTTCTTGCTGCTTCTGTTGCTATGATGCTAGCAACAGTTATATTCTATTTTCTTAAAAACAAATACATAGTTACTCCTGAAGGTAAACCAATTGGTGGTGTTCCTAGTAAGACTTTGAATGTGTCTGGAGAAGAGTCAGTACAAGCAAAGTTCACTACCAAGTCAACAGTAATAGTCAGTGTCCTGTTTGTAGTTCTTTATTTCTTGTTTCAATACCTTGCATGGGATCCAATTTCCATGCCAATTCAACAAGGCGCATCTGGGCTTGGTACATATTTCAGTGCATTAGCATCATCCCCTATTAAGACCTTTTTGTATCCTTTTATCTATGCATCTGGTTTAAGTTTAGCTGCTTTCATACTCACAGATAGGTCATTAACTAAGGTTGAGACACAGAGGATACTGGTAGTATATATTGTGGGTTTCTTTGTTATATTTTTTTGGGGTTGTTTTGAACAAGCAGGTTCTTCATTGACATTCATTGCAGACCAACAAACAGATACACATATATTTGGATGGGCTATGCCACCAAGCCTTGTTCAAAATTTTAATGCTATATTTATTGTAATTTTTGCATTCCCTTTTAGTTATATGTGGGTGCAACTTGGCAAAAAAGGTAAGGAGCCTATATCACCTGTTAAGCAGTCTATTGGTTTGTTCTTATTGGCGCTTGGGTTTTTTATAATTGCTATGCGTGTAAAGTCATTAGGTATGACAGAAAAAATGAGTGTTGGATGGCTCATTTTATTATACCTTTTGCATACACTAGGCGAATTATGTTTATCGCCCATAGGACTTTCATTGGTTGCTAAGCTGGCTCCTCAGCGTTTTTCTTCGTTGCTAATGGGTGTTTTCTTTTTATCAAATGCATCTGGTTATGCATTGGCAGGAACGTTAGGTGCACTTATTCCCAACACAACTGATAAATTTATTGCTGCATCTGAGAAAGGTATTGACTTACAAGGAATATTAGATAAAAAAATTGTTCCAACTCAAGATCAATTAAGCTTTCTTAATAGTGCAAAAATCAGTATTGAAAATCCACATTTTGCTGGTTTTACCATTCATAATCTTTTTGAATTCTTCATGGTTTTCGTTGCACTTTCAGGAATTGCATCAGTTTTATTGTTCTTATTATCTGGAACATTGAAAAAAATGATGCACGGAGTAAAATAAGCGAGTAATAATCTGTAAAATATAGAAGGGCTGCATTTTGCGTAAAGCGATGCAGCCCTTTGTGTTTTTGGTACGGTTTTGGTGTGCAGTAGTAGTCATAGCATGCCTTACGCACCAGTTGATATACTAAAAGCAGGTAACTGGATAGAATACACTTTTTTGTACCTTTATACTTTAAAACTCAAGATATGATTATTACAGAAAAAAGGCAGCAACTGCATCGCTATATAGATGCTGCTGATGACCGAAATATTGAGGCGATTTATACGATACTTGAGAATAGCATGACTGAACAGCATAAGTTTTCTGCTGAAGATATAGAGACATTTTATGAGCGAAGGAAGGCATACATGAATGGTGAAACCCAAAACTTTACTGTGGAAGAAGCCCACTCACTTATCAGAAACAATGTTGGTAAATGAAATTCCAGCTTATAATTACAGATTATTTATTGCACCTATAATTCTTCAGATAGAATACATTTTTGACTTTGTATTGTTAGGGGTTCTAAACAGTATAGCAGAACATTTTTAGTACACCTATTTCATTTATTTTTGCAATATGCAATTCGCTGAAC
Source organism: uncultured Flavipsychrobacter sp. (assembly GCA_964601855.1). Taxonomy (GTDB): domain Bacteria; phylum Bacteroidota; class Bacteroidia; order Chitinophagales; family Chitinophagaceae; genus Nemorincola. Next base: position 10,461 of record CAZRPA010000002.1, read on the forward strand.
TTGATCTGAGTAAATCATATACCTACGCCGATTATTTTAAATGGCGGTTTGAGGAACGTGTTGAATTAATAAAAGGAAAGATATTTAAGATGAGTCCTGCGCCTAACAGGTTTCATCAGGAAATAGTGGGTTCTATTCATATTCTTATAGGTATGTTTCTTCAAGACAAACCCTGCAAGGTATATGTAGCACCATTTGATGTGCGGCTGCCACGTAAATCGAATAATGACAAAGAGATCATCACCGTTTTGCAGCCTGATGTTTGTGTGGTATGTGACCTAACCAAACTGGATAAAAGAGGCTGCATAGGAGCACCTGATATAGTGGTAGAGGTACTGAGCCCAGGCAACAATGCAAAAGAGTTGAAAAATAAACATGATGCCTATGAAGAAGCTGGTGTAAAAGAATATTGGGTGGTGAGCCCGCAAAATCAGTGGTTGAGGGTATATACACTTGTAGATGGGAGGTTTATTGAATCACCTTTTTACACAGCGGGCGACATTGTAACAACACCAATTTTACCTGGGTTTTCATTAGACCTAGCAGTATTGTTTAAGGATAGTAATGAGGATGAATAAGGATGTTCAAATAATTATTGAAACTATTTAGATGCGATTTTTCTACTGCTATAGAAGAACTACTGGAGATGCTCCGTGATATAATATAATCAAGAAATACGAACAATATGGAATGGCTGTATCGTGTGAAAAGCGATGCAGCCCTTTGTGTTTTTAATTGGGTTTTGGTGTGCCAAAGCAGTTTGTGGTGATTCTTAAATAATTGTTAAGCTACTAATGCTAGTAGTGTTGTGGCATGGGTTTTGCCAACAGGCTAATAAACAAACAACACACAAACCAAACAAACAATGAAAAAACAATTTTTACTCGGCCTCATCATCTGTGCAGCAGCTGCAACCTCTATTGCACAACCAACCCTTACTGCTGCTACCAATAACCCTGTAGCAGGAGATGTTTATTACGGATACTCGGTAGACACAGCTGGTGTGAACAAAGGCGCAGCAGGTGCGTCTATAACTTGGGATTTCAGCTCGGTAGTGCGCAATGACAGCGATACTACATCCTACTTTACTTGTACTGCTACGCCTTACTGCGATTCGTTTGCAGGATCAAACATAGTTATGTATGATGGTAGCGACTATGCTTATGGAATAACTTCTTCAACAGGCCTGGAACTGATAGGTGCCTACTCGAGTGGTACGTATGTGCATCTTAGCAATCATAATACTGTATTGAAATTTCCATTGACATACGGCACTACTTATACTGATACCTTTGCAGCGCAGCTTGATATTTTTGGTGCTACTATGTACTTATCTGGAACTAGCACATTTACCTGCGATGCATGGGGAACTATCACTACTCCTTTTGGTACATTCAACAATGCACTAAGAGTACGTCATGTAGAAATAACTAAAGATAGTCTTGACTTTATGGGTATGCCAGATGTTAATGTGTCTCAAACTGAAAGTTATAGCTGGTATGTAGCAGGCTTTCACTCACCATTGATGACCATCAACTATGACACATCAGGCACTGGTACACTGTATGTAAGCGATGCCAAATACTACAGAGGTATGATGACTACAGCGGTAAAAGATATAGCCAGCAAAGCGACAACGCTCAATGTATACCCCAACCCAGCTACAGATAATGTAACCTTTGGTTTTGATATAATAGGTACACCTGCCGCTATCAATCTGGTAGTATGTGATGCTACAGGACGTGTGGTAAACACAATAAACGGTACTAACCTGAAAGCTGGTAATAACGAAGTAAGCATAAACGTGAACAACCTGCCAGCGGGCATGTACATAGTGCGCCTGCAAGGCGAAGGTGCTGCTGCATCGGCTAGGTTCAGCGTAGTAAAATAATAAGCTGCGAATAAACCTTATCGGAATAGTGCATTTAATGAAGCTGAGTGTCTGTAATGGATGCTCAGCTTTTTTTGTTTGTGGAAATATTGCATTTTATCAATGCTGTTTACAGTTTGAGTAAACTAGGTTTTGTGGCATTGCTTGGTTCACTTGTATGTTATAGGTCATCGATGTTTTCGATAGCAGCGTTCATTTCTGGACATTTTGAATTGTAAATTACGGCAACACTATCTCCGTAAACGTGTCTTAGTGGGTTCTTTACATTGTAAGATGGATAAAATGCGTCACCAATATAGAATTCATAGTACATTCTTGGACCCCTGCTGTAAAATGAGCTTGTGACAATACCCCAAGTCTTAACTCCATATTTCGCATAACATTCTTTTTCGTGTTTTCCTGTCCAGAATCCGAAGCAAGGACCATTTATAATCGCGGAAATAGGGATCATAGCTACTAGCCACCTATTTTCATTTTTGTAAGATAATAATATCCATATTACAAATATGTTGGCGGGAATGGTTACGGCTATAACCAAAAAGCTAATCCAATGCCAATCTTTACTAAATAACAAATAGTCGAAGTTGCCAGAGTATAAAAAGTAAAACTGAAAGAACACAAATATACCGAGGCTAGCGGTTTTGAGAATATGTATAATGAGGTTCATAAGCTAAACTACCCGAAAAATTTGTGTCAACCAAATTGTGGTTGTTGGTGTTGGCGAAGAGAAAGGCGGTATGTGTTAACGATTTTGTTACGGACTATTTTAAGTTTGTGTGTGATGCTTTGGCAGAAAATGGGTTGATGATCTGGTAAATGAAGACCTATATAAACTGTATGAAATGATGACATGCAACAACATGTAGATTGAAATGCAGTACAATCACACATTTACATCTAATGTTATATTATTGAAAAGATATCCACAAATTTGGGTTTGGTGATGGTGAAAAGCGACTATGCAGCTACTTTTGTGCCGTGAAAACCCTGTTATCGACAAAAATAATAGTCGTATAGACACACAAAACACGATGGAAACTTTTTTTGTGTAAAACGTTTCCTTAGTTTTGCGTGAGAAATATGGAAGCACTTGATAAAATACTTGGTTCATCTATAGAGTTGTTTACCCAATATGGGTTTAAAACCATAACGATGGACGATATAGCACGCAGGGCGGGCATATCGAAAAAGACATTGTATCAGCATTTTGCCAACAAACATGAGGTGGTGAGCGAGACAATGACGTGGTATAAAAACAATACTACCGCCAACTGTGAATGCATGCTGCAAGATGCAGAGAATGCACTGGAGGCAATGGTGAAAATACTGGCATTTTTTGATGCTTTGTATAAACGGATCAACCCGATGGCAATGTTTGAGATGCAAAGGTTTTTTCCGGAGGCATATAAAAAATTCAGAGAGCAGCTGCTGGAGCGCGATGTGACTATGGTGCGCGACAACATACTGCAAGGCATAAAAGAGGGATTTTATCGTGAGGACCTAAATGCAGAACTGCTGGCAAGATTCAGGATAGAAACAGGACTGATGATGCTGCAACCTACATTGATGGTAAATGAAAGAGCAGAATTGATGTCGGTAGCACTGGAACTGGGAGAGAATTTTATGTATGGAATAATGACCCCGGCAGGCATAGAGCAATACAAAACGTACAAAGAGAAATACATAAAACAAGGAAACTCAACCACACAAGCAAACACAATAATATGAGAAGACTATATGTAACACTGGCTAGCCTGATAGTAATAGCTACCGGAGCCCAAGCCCAGCAACCCGTGAAACTAAGCCTAGACGACTGTATAGCGTATGCTATGAGTAACAGCGTAACCATGAAAAATGCCCGACTGGATGTGCAGATACAACAAGCGCAGGTGAAGCAAACTACAGCACTGGCTATGCCAACCCTGGGCGGGAAATCTGATTTGGTACACTTTAGCCCTAAACACCAGCAGTTTTCGTTTTTCGATGCCAGTGCGTTCAATCCACAAGCACCTAAGGGAACGATTAGTCCGGTGCCATTTACGATACCCTATACTGCATCTGCAAGTGTAACGTTGTCGCAGGTACTGTTTGATGGTAGCTTGCTGGTGGCACTACAGGCACGTAACAGCATAATGGACTTGGCGCGTAGCACAGAACAGATGACTGCCGAAAACATAAGATACGGTGTACATAAGGCATATAACTCGCTGGTAATATCGTACAAACAATTTGAGATAATAAAAAGTTCATTGGCTCTGGCAAGGACTATGGAGCAAGACCTGATAAAAACAAGAGAAGCGGGCTTTGCCGAAAAAATAGATGTAGAGCGTACTAGTGTGCAGATAAACAACCTGGCTACAGATAGCCTGAAGGTAGCCAACATGCTGACAGTGGCAGAACAAATGCTGAAGTACCAACTGGGCATGGATATCAATGCACAGATAATACTGACAGATACCAGTATAGAAAAAAACACTGCCCAACTAGCACTACTAGTAACAGAAAAAGGCAGCTATGATAGAGTGCCTGAGTATACTGTACTGATGAATGCACTGAAGCTGAATGAGTATGACCTGAAAAGGTACAAACTGGCTGCATTGCCTACACTGGCGGGCTTTACATCGAGAGGGGTAAACTTCGGTGCAAGCACATTTAGTGGTATCACGCAGCTGGATAAATATATAGAGTACTACAATGGTGGGTTATCATTGACTGTTCCATTATTCAATGGTTTTGCCCGTCAGTATCAGGTGCGCGAGGCAAAGTTGAAAATAGAAAAAACCAAAAACAACATAGAGTACACCAAACAGTCGATAGATTTTCAGGCTGCCAATGCACGCACTACACTGAAAAACGCACTGCTGCAGATACAAAGCCAGAAGCGCAATCTGGACCTATCGAACAGCGTACTGGACCTGGCACAAAGAAAATACAAAGCTGGTGTGGGTAGCAACCTAGAAGTGACGACGGCACAAACAGACCTGCTAAGATCGCAGAACAACTACTTTGCTGCACTGCTGGAAGCTATAAATGCAGAAGCTGACCTGAAAAAAGCACTAGGTATGCTGAAGTAATGTTTTTTTAGGAACAACTATAGTACATCAACGAATATAAAAACGACAAGAAAGTGAGCACAGCAAATAATAACAGTTCCATTCAATCTTCAACAAAACAAACAACACACTATAAAATGAAACGAATATTTTTATTAGCAGTACCAGCTATGATACTAGCGTCGTGCGGGGGCAATGCCGGCGACCCCACTGTTCAACTATCTGCATTGAAAAAACAAAGAGCAGATCTGGATATAAAAATTCAGAAGTTGGAAGCAGGCAATAAAGACAAAACAGGAGGGAAACTAACCGCAGTATCTGTAGCAGAACTACAGCCAACTGTGTTTAACGGGATAATAGAAGTACAGGCACAAATAAACGGCGATGAAATAGTAAATGCTACGGCACGCACGATGGGTACGGTGAACCGTGTGAATGTGCAGGTGGGTCAGGCTGTGCGCAAAGGGCAGGTATTGGCATCGCTAGACAATGTGATAGCAGACCAGCAAATAGCTGCACTGGAACCACAGATACAACTCACAAAATCGTTGTATGAAAAACAACAGAAACTGTGGGAGCAAAATATAGGAACTGAGGTGCAGTTGATGTCGGCTAAGGCAACCTATGAAAACCTGGTGAAGCAGAAAGCAGTATTGCAAGCTAACAAAGACCTGTACAACATATTATCGCCTATAAACGGTACGGTAGATATGGTGGGCCTGAAAGTGGGCGACCAGTCGGCAGCAGGATTTATAAGAGTAGTAAACACCAGCAATCTGAAAGCAGAAGCCAACCTTGGAGAAAACTATATAGGTAAGGTACAAGTAGGCGATCCTGCTACCTTGTTATTCCCAGACATGAATGACTCTGTGAAGGCTAAAATCACCTTCGTATCAAAAGCAGTAGACCCACTGTCGCGTTCATTTACAGTGCAGATAAAACTGGGCAACAACAACAAGTTGCATCCAAATATGTCTTCTATACTGAAAATAGCTAACTACGAAAACCCGAAAGCTATAGTGGTGCCAGTGTCTGTGATACAGAAAACATCGGAAGGACAGATGGTGTATATAGCAGATGGCAACAAGGCTAAAATAGTAAACATAGTTACCGGTAGAAACGCCAACGGAATGGTAGAAGTACTATCAGGCCTAGAAGCAGGCGACAAGATAATAATAGCAGGCTACGAAGATCTGGATAACGGAGAACCAATAGCAATACAATAAACCCCTATGCAGTAAGTGGCTGAGGTAGCTACATGGGCATGGTATGCAAATTTTTCAAACAATAGTAGTTTAACAATACTAACATGAAAGACAAATTCAAAGAATTTAAACCATCGAGTTGGGTGATTGATAATCGCACAGCCGTGTATATACTTACCATTATTATAACCCTAGCGGGGCTGATGGCGTATATCAATCTGCCGAAAGAGCAGTTTCCGGAGATAAAACTGCCGCAGATAATAGTACAAACTGTGTACCCGGGTACGTCGCCAGAGAACATGGAAAATCTGGTAACAAAACCTATAGAAAAACAGGTGAAGAACCTGACAGGGGTGAAGAGAGTGACGAGCAACTCGTTTCAGGATTACTCTGTGGTGATAGTGGAGTTTAACACAGATGTAAAAGTAGACAAGGCCAAACAGGATGTGAAAGATGGTGTGGACAAGGCCAAACAAGACTTGCCACAGAATCTGCCTTTTCAGCCAGAGGTAAAGGATATAGACTTTTCTGAGTTTCCGATATTGAACGTAAACGTATCGGGCAACTATGACCTGAACAGGCTGAAAAGCTATGCTGATAAGGTAAAAGACAAAATAGAGGCTGTAAAAGCTATAAAAAGAGTGGACCTAGTGGGAGCACCAGAGCGGGAGATACAGATAAATGTAGACCTATTCAGGATGCAGGCAGCAGGACTAACATTTGATGACATAGACCGTACGGTAGCTAGCGAAAACATATCTATGACTGCAGGTGAGGTATCTATGAATAACCAAAAAAGGATACTGAGCGTAAAACACGAATTTAAAGCAGCATCAGAGATAGGTGACATCATAGTGAAGAATCAGCAGGGTAGGAGCATTTACCTAAAAGATGTAGCGACTGTAATAGACACATTTGTAGAGCAAAAAAGCTTTGCGCGCCTAGATGGTAAAAATGTGATAACCCTGAACGTGATAAAGGCAAGTGGTGCCAACCTGATAGAAGCCAGTGAAACAATAGATGCGCTGGTGAAACAAATGCAGAAAGAGGACCTACCTAAAGACCTGACGATAGTAATAACGGGAGACCAATCAGAGTCAACAAAAAGTACACTGGTAGATCTGGTAAATACTATCATCATCGGTTTTATACTGGTGACGCTGATATTGATGTTCTTTATGGGTGTGACAAATGCGCTGTTTGTGGCTATGTCTGTACCATTGTCTTGTGCTATAGCCTTTTTGGTGTTGCCAGGTATTGGCTTCACGCTGAATATGATAGTACTGTTCTCCTTCCTGCTGGCACTGGGTATAGTGGTAGATGATGCGATAGTGGTGATAGAGAACACCCACCGACTGTTTGACAATGGTAAGCGAAGTATAAAAGAGGCAGCAAAGATGGCTACAGGCGAGGTGTTCTTGCCGGTGCTTTCTGGTACTATCACTACGTTGGTGCCATTTATACCATTGGCTTTCTGGAAGGGTGTGATAGGTAGTTTTATGTTCTTTATGCCTGTAACGCTTATCATTACTCTGTTGGCATCGCTGGCGGTTGCCTACCTTATCAATCCAGTGTTTGCTGTAAGCTTTATGAAGGCAGAAAGCCACGATGAATATCATGCTCCAAATAAGTTTACCCGTAAGGACATAGCTATATTGATTGTGTTTTTGGCTATAGCTGCTATTTTTTATCTCGGTGGTGGTATAGGAATGGGTAATTTCACTATAGTGTTGTATCTATTTATACTTCTGGAAAAATATATACTGTCTAAGTGGATATTTTACTTCCAGAATAAAGCATGGCCAGCATTCAGAGAGTGGTATACACGCTGGCTGGTACGTGCACTAAAAAGACCCATGCTGGTGCTGATAGGTACTATTATCTTGTTTCCAGTATCGATAGCTACCTATGTAGCACGCCAGCCTCCGTTTGTGTTCTTCCCATCGGGCGATCCTAACTTTGTATACGTGTATCTGAACATGCCGATAGGTACCGACCAGAAACATACAGATGCAGTATTGCAGAAACTAGAAACAAAAGTGTATAGAGCACTAGAGATAGACCTGAACAATGGTAAGAAAAACCCAGTAGTGAAGTCGGTTATATCGAACGTGACTGTGGGTGCGGTAGATCCTACATCTAACGAGGTAGGCGACTTCCCTAACAAGGGTAAAATAACTGTAGCCTTTGTGGAGTTTTCGCACCGTAAAGGAGTGTCAACAGCTGCTTACCTAGACAAGATACGTGCTGCAGTGAAAGAGTATCCGGGAGCAGAAGTGACGGTGGATAAAGAACAAGGTGGACCACCATTGCCAAAGCCAGTAGTGATAGAAATAACCGGTGATAACCTAGATACGCTGATAGCAACATCTACCAGACTGAAACGCTTTCTGGAGAAAAAACAGGTGCCTGGTATAGAAGAGCTGAGAAGTGATTTTCAGGCAAATAAACCAGAAATCATCTTTGACCTAGACCGCAACCGTATGAATAACGAAAGTATCAGTACCTATGCTGTAGCGGGTGCGCTGCGTACTGCGGTGTTTGGTAAAGAGGTATCGAGGTTTAGAGATGCTAATGATGACTACCCTATATACCTGAGATACTCTACTGACCAACGCAAGGATGTAGAGGCAATAAGGAATATGCCGGTGATATACCGCGATATGGGTATGGGTGGTATGATACGCACAGTGCCAGTAAGTGCATTTGCAGATATACGCTACTCTACTACTTATGGTGGTGTGAAACGTAAAGATCAGAAACGTATTATAGCTCTGTCATCGAACGTACTGACAGGATATGAGCCGAACGATGTAGTGGCTGCAGTGCAGGGCGAACTAGGGAACTTCCCAATACCTGCCGGAGTAAATATAGTGATGGGTGGACAGCAGGAAGAGCAGGCAGAAACAATGGGCTTCTTGGGTAATGCGATGCTGATAGCAGTGAGCCTAATATTTATGATACTGGTGTTGCAGTTCAACTCGCTGAGCCGTACAGTTATCATCATGACAGAGGTAGTATTCAGTATTACCGGTGTGCTGATAGGGTATAGTATCTTTGGCAATACGTTCTCGCTGGTAATGAGTGGTATAGGTATAGTGGCACTGGTGGGTATAGTGGTAAGGAATGGTATACTACTAGTAGAGTTTATGGACCTGATGCTGAAGGAAGGCATGAGCCCTTATGACTCGATTGTAGAAGCAGGTCGTACCCGTATGACACCCGTACTATTGACAGCTACTGCAGCAATACTAGGTTTGATACCGCTGGCTGTGGGTCTTAATATTGACTTTGCCGGATTGTTTACCCACTTCAACCCACATATCTTCTTTGGTGGCGATAGTAATGCCCTTTGGGCTCCGCTGGCATGGACCATGATATACGGCTTGAGCTTTGCTACAGTGCTGACGCTGATAGTGGTGCCGGTAATGTGTCTGCTTAGCTTTAGACTGAAAGACTGGATAAAAAAAGTAAGTGGTAAAATGAACCTGAACGAACAATAGTAAAATTTAGTAGTGAATAGAAAGCCCGCAATGAATAGTTTCATTGCGGGCTTTTTTATATTATATTCGTTTGTTTTGAACTGCTACTAATATTAGTAGCTACTTGCAATTGTAAAAAGTGTAGTTTTGAATGACTTACACAATGGAGGTGAGGTGAAAATGGATGATGCGCTCTTAAAGTAATTGAAAAGATTACGAGATTATGACTTTCCGATTTCTAGCAAAAAGTTGCATTTTATATGATTGACATACTCAAATTGATAGTGAAGGCAAGTAATGATGCTGTATTTATAGCAGATGTGAAAACAGGAATTATAACATTTGTAAATGACGCATCGTTGAGGCTAATGGGTTATAGCCTAGAAGAAATGATAGGGCTACATCAAACGAAACTACATCCGGAAGAAGAATTAGTATACATAGCAGCAAAGTTTGAAGAGTTTACTACATCAAATAAGTTTCATGAAACTAATGCGCATGTATTAAGTAAGACAGGCGAAAAAATACCTGTACTTATAACCTCTGCTGACTTGTTTGAAAGTGAAGGAAGAACCTATGCAGCGGCGTATTTTAAAGATATGAGGCCCTACAAAAGGCTAGAAGAAATAGCATTTCTGCAATCGCATATAGTTAGGGCACCGGTAGCAACAGCATTAGGTTTGCTGAACATACTAGAAGATGATAGGAATCAAGATGAGAACCTAAAGAAAGAAGTTATAAAATACCTAAAAACGGTTTTATTGGACTTAGATAACGTTATTAGGAATGTGGTGAAAAAAACCGAAATGGCCTAGTTGTTAAAAGCACGACATATCCAAAACTAAAAATGGCAACCTGTTCTGAGGTTGCCATTTTTAGTGGGAATTATATATCGTAAATTATTTATTCATAGTAGCCAAAAACTCTTCGTTGCTTCTGGTACCTTTCATCTGCTTGAGTAGGAAGTGCATAGCCTCGTCGGTGTTCATATCTGAGATATGATTGCGAAGCAGCCACATTTTATTATGTACATCTTTGTCTAGCAGCAGGTCGTCGCGGCGGGTAGAAGATGAAGTGATGTCTATAGCTGGATATATGCGCTTATTGGCCAGTTTTCTATCTAGCTGTAGCTCCATGTTGCCGGTACCCTTAAATTCTTCGAAGATTACTTCGTCCATTTTAGAGCCGGTATCTATAAGTGCGGTAGCGAGAATAGTAAGCGAGCCACCATTTTCTATTTTACGAGCAGCACCAAAAAACTGTTTTGGTTTTTGCATTGCGTTTGCCTCTACACCACCACTAAGTACCTTGCCACTGGCGGGCGCTACGGTATTGTGGGCACGAGCCAAACGAGTGATGGAGTCGAGAAGTATCACCACATCGTGTCCTACCTCTACGAGGCGCTTGGCTTTTTGCAGTGCTATCGTAGACACTTTAACGTGCTTGTCGGCAGGCTCATCAAATGTAGAAGCTATAACCTCTGCCCTTACACTGCGTTGCATATCTGTTACTTCCTCTGGGCGTTCGTCTACCAGCACTATCATGAGGTAGCACTCAGGGTGGTTAGCAGCTATTGCATTAGCTACTTCCTTGAGCAACATTGTTTTACCTGTTTTGGGCTGTGCGACTATAAGTCCGCGCTGACCCTTGCCTATAGGCGTAAAGAGGTCCATGATACGGGTGCTGTAGTTGCTGCCGGTAGTGGTAAGGTTCAGCTTTTCGAATGGGAAAAGCGGTGTGAGGTAATCGAACGGTACACGGTCGCGAATTTCGTCGGGCAGTCGGCCATTGATGGTTTCAACCTTTAGTAATGCGAAATATTTTTCACCTTCTTTAGGTGGGCGCACATTACCTTTTACGGTATCACCGGTTTTCAGCCCGAACAGTTTTATCTGCGAGGGTGAAACATATATATCATCGGGAGAGCTAAGATAATTGTAATCGCTGCTGCGTAAGAAACCATAACCATCTGGCATCATTTCCAGTACTCCTTCGCTAGCAACTACACCTTCAAACTCGAGGTTGAAATTGCTCTGTTGTGGTTGGTCTCTGCGGGGAGGTCTGTTGAGCTGATGGTGCTGCGGGCGCTCAGGTTTGGGCTGCTCTGTTTCATTAGACTGCTGCGGTGGTTGTACCTCTGGAGAGTCCATTACAGGCATGGTGATGCCCGTATTTTCTGTGGGTTTTGCAGCTTCTGCAGGTGCAGCAGCAGGGGTGTTAGTTGGTTGTTCTGTAGTAGTTTTTGGAGCTTCCGCTTGGCGTTCTTCCTGAGGTCTGGGTTGTGGGCGTTGCAGGTGAGGCAATCTGGGTTCAGATGGTCTTCTTTCAGCCCATGAAGGTATAGGATCGTTATTGGGTTTGGGTCTAATATTGGGTATGATGTCCTCTTTTGGTTTGCGTTGTCTGCGCTTTTTGTCTGCGGCATCGTTGACGCTATCGGTAGTAGGGGGAGGTGTATTGCTTGTTTCGGTAGTTGCAGTAGTTTCTTTTACTTCTGTAGCTACAGGTGTTGCTACTTCTTCAACTTTTACTTCTTCTACAACCTGTGCTGGCGTTGTGGGAGCTGTTACTTCGGCAACTACTGGAGCTATAACTTCATTTGCAGCTTCGGTATTGGTAGCTTCAGGTGCAGCTTCGGCAGTTTCTTCGATTGCTGATTTCGGTTTGCGTCCGGGGCGTTTTTTAGGTTTATCAGCAACAGGAGCCGCTATGATAGCCTGCTGATCCAATATTTTATAAACAAGTGCTTGTTTGTCCAGAGAACCCGGATTGGTTATTTTGAGCGTGTCAGCTACATCGATAAGCTCAGGAATGAGCATATCATTTAGCTGCATAATATCGTATGGCATGCTAGATCTTTTTCCGTTGGAATTTTTTGAATAAAAATGATAAGTCCTGAATGTGTGTAAAAATTCATCATTGAAATAACTGCAACAAATAATAAAGGAAATTTCAGGTGTACTGAAAGAAAGGCTGGAACATCTTTTTCTTTCCTTGATGCAAGATTACGATTGTTTTTTTAAATAACGAAAAAATCATTTAAATTTTTGCGGACACCGTTTTGCTGAAAATCAGGTGGTAACAGCATTCTTTTTGAATGCTTGGGCCATTTTGTAGATAGACTCTGTGATGGGTGTGTAAGTGAAGTCTGGGAAATCCTTTAAAAACTTTTCGTTGTTGTAATAGGAGTAACCTGTAGCTGTGTCGGCTGTTTCGCGAGTGATGGCTACATTTTTCCCTGTAATGAGGCTGTACAAAGCACTGAGCCTCCACAACACTCCAGTAATGAATCTGCCTGCAGCAAAACGAGGTGGTTTTTTGTCCAAAGCCTTTGCCATAAGTGTAAAGACCTCACGGAAGCCATGGTTGCCAGCATTGATGATATACCGTTCTTCGGCAGTGTCGGCGTTCATGAGCAATACCATAGTGCGCACCACATCAGCTACATCTACCCATCCACTGACCCCATGAGTATAAAAGGGGAATTCGCTATTGGCAACAGACATTAATTGTGCAGAACCTTTACCCCAGTCGCCTGCACCCAGTATTACCGACGGATTGATAATAACGGCATTGAGTCCTTCGCCTATGCCGCGCCACACTTCATTTTCGGCTAGGTATTTACTGATGCCATAAGCAGAGTTGTATTTGCTTTCGGCCCACTCTTGCTCTTCTGTGATTTCTTTTTTTTCATCACCGCTCCTACCCAGTGCGGCTACAGAGCTTACATGTACCAGTTTGCGAATACCCTGCTCTATTGCCTGATTCACGATATTGGCAGTGCTTTCTGGGTTGAAGTGAAGCATTTGCTCTTGCAGATGCGGTGAAAAGGTAACTATGGCCGCGCAATGATAAATATCTGTTACTCCCTGCATGGCTTCTTCTACCGCAAAAACATCGAGAAGGTCGCATTGCATCCACTCTATACCGGGGAGCGATGTCAAATGTTGGTTGGGGGGAGTGGAATGATACAGTGCCCGCACGGTTTTGCCCATTGCCGATAAATACTGCACTAGATGCATCCCCAGAAATCCGCTGCCGCCGGTAACAAGTATCATGTTATGAAATGGACGCCAAAGGTATAACGTATTCTGTTGTCAAATGCAGTGTGGTGGTTATATCTCAACAATCAATGAGCTATTTAGTATAACATTGGCAGTTATTCTGTGTCTGTAATCCATGACAGATAGTTATTCTGGTCTATAACCGTAAAAGTAGCATCAGGGTAAGCCTTTGCAAATGCTGTGGGGATTTTAGACTTTTTATGGTCTTTCCATTTGCACTCTACGGTGCTAATGAGTCCGTTGTCATACTCCAGCAGGTCTGTTTCTTGTCCGTCGTAAGTGCGCCAGAAAAAATATTGTGGTTTGTAGTCTCTGTAACTATTGTACTTGATACGCTCACTGAGTACATATTGCTCCCAAAGCTGCCCTATATCGTTGCGGCTGTGTAGTGGTGCAAAGTTATTGATGAGTGCATTGCGTATACCATTATCAAAGAAGTACCATTTTTTACTTTTGGTTACTTCTTTACGCAGGTTGCCACTGTATCCACTAAGAGGGAAGATGATGAACACTTTTGATAGGAGATCTAGGTAACGCTCTACAGTAATCTTGTTGATTTGTAATGCATTGCCTAGTTCTACCGTGCTCACCTGACTACCTACCTGCCATGCCAGCATTTGTAAGAGTTTGTACAGCACATCGGGTCCCTTTATGTTTTCTAGCATCAGCAGATCTTTGAGCAGATAGCTATTCACTAGTTGTAGTAAGTAGTTTTTTTGCTCTTGTGTATCATCAAGCTGCCACAACTCAGGGTAGGAGCCATAGATGAGTCTATGCTCCAGATTGCGGGCTGTGGTAAGGGCATCTTCAGTTGCAGACAGTTCTACCTGCGCTACCGGGTATAGCTGATATACAATATTTCTACCCACAAGAGGTTCGCCGGTTTTATTAACCAGATCGAAACTGCTGCTGCCAGTGGCTATGATGGTAATGCCTTTTATGTTGTCTATCATCAGCTTCAGCACCAGCCCAATGTCTGGTACTGCTTGTGCTTCATCGATGATGATAATTTTTTTTCCTTTTGTGAGTCTTTTGTAGTTGGCAATAGTCCGTTGACCCAGCATGTCTGCTACTTGCATGTCTTCGCCCTGTAGCAAAAGCACATTTTTGCCATGCTTAGTAGCTATATGCTCTATGATAGTGGTTTTGCCAGTGCGGCGAGAACCATAAAGCATGATTACCTTTTGTTTGCCCAGTTGTTTTTCTATTCTGTGGGCTAAAATTCTATCGATTGTGTCCATCATATGTGATGTATGTATACTGACTGACGCAATTTACATAAATTAGGTCAGTGTGCTGACTTAATTTGTGTAAATTAGGTCATTTAGGTGTCCTAATTTGTAAGAAATGGGCTATTTGGTGATTTTGACGAAGGCGAATGTGGGGTCAAATGTTGTTTAGTATTGTTGTAAAGTGTAATAACTGACGTAATTTGTATTAATTAGGTCATTATACTGACGTAATTTATATTAATTGGGTCAGTCGTCGTTTTGGGGCAGCGTATGTAGCCATTTATGGGTGGCAATAATAGAGGATGATACATCACTGACGCAATTACTATTAATTAGGTCAGTGCGATGACGTAATTTGCATTAATTGCGTCAGTAGAACAGGTGTAGTGGGAATCGGATGGGTGTAAAAATCTGATTTGAGGCTTTAATATTTTGTGCAACTTTGTAGTATGCAATATAATAAGGTGATACAGGCGCATGTAGACTTTTTAGTATCGGTAACAGGGGTGCAATATGTACATATCGATACAGAGCACCGACTGCGCTGCGCATCTGACCAAACTGAGGACTTGCAATATATGCCAGAGGTGGTGGTGCAGCCAGCTACTACACTAGAGGTGAGTAGGATAATGGCTTATTGCAACGAGCACCTGCTACCCGTAACGCCTCGCGGCGCGGGTACTGGGCTGAGTGGCGGCGCACTACCTGTGAAAGGTGGTGTGGTGCTTGATATGAAACGGTTTGACAAGGTGCTGCATGTAGACAAGCGCAACTTTCAGGTAACTACAGAGCCAGGGGTAATAACACAAGTGCTGCAAGAGCTGCTGAAAGCAGAAGGACTGTTTTATCCGCCCGACCCTGCCAGCAAGGGTTCGTGCTTTATAGGTGGTAATGTGTCTGAAAACAGCGGTGGACCCCGTGCTGTAAAGTATGGTGTGGTGAAAGACTATGTGCTAAATCTGGAAATAGTATTGCCCAATGGCGAAGTGATGTGGACGGGAGCTAATGTGCTGAAAAACGCTACCGGATATAACCTTACCCAACTGATAGTGGGTAGTGAGGGAACGCTGGGGGTAATAACCAAAATAGTGCTGCGCCTTATACCTGCTGTAAAACACGACCTACTACTGCTGGTGCCGTTCAGAAGTGCTGTGGAAGCTTGCGAAGCAGTAAATGCTATATTTCTGGCTGGGTATACACCCAGTGCGCTGGAGTTTATGGAGCGCGATGCGCTGGAATGGTCTATGCGCTATGTACAAAGCACGGGCATACAACTGCCGGCCGATGTGGCTGCGCACCTGCTGATAGAGGTAGATGGCAACCATATGGACGAGCTGTACAGAGATGCGGAGGCTATAGCACAAATAGTGCAACGATATGACATAGACGAGGTGCTGATGGCAGATAGCCATGAGCAGAAACAAATGCTGTGGACTCTGCGTCGCAAGGTGGGCGAGGCAGTGAAAAGCAACTCTGTGTACAAAGAGGAAGATACTGTGGTGCCTAGGGCAGAGCTACCAGAGCTGCTAACTATAATAAAACGACTAGGTACGGAATATGGCTTTCAGTCGGTGTGTTATGGGCATGCTGGCGATGGCAACCTGCATGTGAACATAGTAAAGGGGGGTATGAGCGATGACGACTGGAATAACAAACTGACCGAAGGTATTCGCAAACTGTTTGCAGAGGTGGTGCGGCTGGGAGGCACGATATCGGGTGAGCATGGCATAGGGCTGGTGCAAAAGGACTATATGGATATTGCGTTTGGTAGTACGCAAATGCAACTGATGCAACAGATAAAAAATGTCTTCGACCCCAAAGGAATACTGAACCCGGGCAAGATTTTTAAATAGTGTTTTGCAGGGTGGATTTAGTGGCGCGCAAATACAATAACCCTATCTTTATATAACATGATACAGTACACTGCATATGTTCGTTCGGGTGCCGCGGTTGTAGCTAGCGGCGTAGTGTATATCATTGTAGGGTTTATAGCGTTGGGTTTGTTGATGGATGTTTTTCCGCAGCACGAAGACATGCTGGTAGCAGCATGGATGTTTGTGGCACTGCCCCTTACCTATTTCCTTTCAATGCTGACCTCCAAGTCTAAACTGAGTGTGACAGTAACAGAAGAAAAAATAGTGCTAAATGTGGTGAGAGGATCTGCTGCAGCATTGCAGATGCATACCATACCCCTGAATATAATAAAGGGGATAAACGTGAGAAATAGTATAGCCGCTGGGAGTTACATACTGCTGGAGCTAGAATATGGACTACGCATAAAGCTGTATGGCAAACAATTTGTTTATAATACTAACAATACATTTTACGACTTGTTTCTGGCGCTGAAGAATGTAGCAGAAAACAAACAGACAGTACCACTAGTAGGTAAAAGTGAAAATACAACAGATACAGTGCAAGCAGCAGCACCAATGCCAGTATACGAAAACATACGCCCAGCTGTGGAGCAGCCAGCCATAAGGATAGTAGTAGGCAAGGAGAACATAGCAAATGCCGCACGACAGCAGCCGGGGATGTATACTACACATTTTAAGGGTAGCCAGTTTGCTAGTGTAGTGGGTATAGGTATATGGGTAGTGTTTTTGTTATTGAGTGCTATTCCGGTGATAGTAAACGCAAGCAGTATTGTGATAACAAACTTGCCTGTATTACTGCTGGTAATATGGGTACTGCCTATGTCATTGTTGCTGAATTATATTGTACTGTCGGATGAATATATGGAGGTAAGGAAACACAACTTGCCTTGGTTCAAAAAGAGAATTTACTTGAAAGAAATTAAAGAAATAGGGTTTGAGCAATCATCATTCACCAACACTATAACCATACTCTACAAAGACTATAGGTACGAGAACTATCATTGCCCCACCATAAAAACAACACAATGGATAGACCTGAAAAATGCGCTGGAGGCAAGAGGGGTACAGGTGAAAAAGGGGTAGGAAGTTATCGCTAATGATGGTTTGCCAATTCCTGTTGGCAAACAGATGCTTTTTGTTTGGAGCATTTCGGTTATTTCACAATTACAGACCAAATTATCTGATAAACGGTCTATGTGACCAACCCTCCACCCCACATGTTACTCCGCCACCTTCCTTACTATCATCAGTCCATCTCTTACGGCTAGCAGTAGATGCTGCACACGCGCATCGGCACTTACTTTTTCGTTGAAGGCTATCATGGCACGGGCGTTTTTACTTTGTGCTGCTGCGGGAAGTACTACCTCGCCATCGTACAGTACATTGTCGGCTATGATGTAGCCACCTATAGGTACTTTGGGGAAAACGAGGTCGTAGTATAGTTCGTAGTTTGACTTATCGGCATCTATAAACACCAAGTCGTACGAGGTATCTATGGTGGGTATAATGTCGGCAGCGGCACCTATGTGCTGGGTAATAGCCGATCGAAGGCCCGCTTGAGTAATGTAGCTGGCAGCCATGTCTTCCAGCTCTTCATCTACCTCTATAGTGTGCAGGTGACCACCGGGCCGCAAGCCCTGTGCCAGACAGATGGCAGAGTAGCCAGTATAGGTGCCTATCTCTAGTATATGCAAGGGTGCTATCATGTTACTGAGCATTTGCAATACTGCACCCTGCACATGACCCGACAGCATTACTGCATCGCCCCGCTTCAGATTGGTTTCCCGGTTCAGCGCAGCCAGTACCGATGTTTCGGGTGTGGTGTGCTGGGCGGTATATGCGTCTATGGCAGGCGATAGCAGTGATGTTGTCATTGGTATTACTTAGAAATTAGGTTGTAGTTTGTTGTGGGTATAAAACTCGCTGATATAGTTGACCACCTCGTCGGCAGTGTCAAATATCTTTATCAGTTCCAGATCGCCAGGGCTGATGTTATGTTCTGTCTCCTGCATTACCTCGCGCATCCAGTTGAACAGACCAGACCAATAAGCAGACCCTACACACACCATTGGGGTTTGTATAAATTTACGAGTCTGTATAAGTGTAGCTACTTCAAAAAATTCATCCATAGTGCCCCAACCGCCCGGCATCATGATGAAGCCCTGCGAGTATTTAGTGAACATAACCTTGCGCACAAAAAAGTAGTCGAAATCGATAGAGGTATCTTTACTCACAAACTTGTTGCTTTCCTGCTCAAAGGGAAGATCTATGTTCAGCCCTACCGATCTACCGTCTACTGAGTGAGCACCTTTGTTAGCTGCCTCCATAATGCCGGGACCACCACCAGTGATGATGCCAAAACCCTCTTGAGAGAGGCGACGTGCAATTTCTTCGGTGAGTTCGTAATACTTATGGCCGGGCTTGGTACGGGCAGACCCAAATATGGACACACAAGGCCCTATGCGTGCTAGCGTCTCAAAGCCCTGCACAAACTCTGCCATTATCTTGAATATCTGCCAACTGGAGTGGGCTTTAGTTTCTGTCCAGTCGCGCATTTTTATACTGTTCAGTTGATCTCTCATGTATATTTAGTTGTTGGTTGGTGTTGCTTTTTTTCGAGCAAATAAAAGTAGCAGTAAAAATGTAAAAGCAGCGTTAATGATCAATAACTCTACCCCTATCTTGTACCCACCAAAGATCTGCTCAGAAAGAGCCGTGAGTGTTGCAGCAGTGCTGCTACCTATATGTAGCTTGTCTATATACCAACCAGCGTTGTTTACAAGGTCTATACCAAAGGTGGCCACCAGTGCGCAAAGGCATATCCATATGGGTAGCTGTGCGCCTATTGTGCGCCGGGTGAGTATACCAAAAGCAAATAGCCCCAATAGTGGACCATAAGTGAAGCCTGCCATCTTGAGCAGAATGTCTATAAGCGAGCCATTGTCTATAAGGCGGAAGAAAAACACACAACCCAAAAAAATGATGGCAAAACCATTATGTACCAGCAGGCGTGTCTTTTTCTGTTGTGTTTCGGTCAGGTTTTTGTTGCGCCTTATGCCTAGTATGTCTATACAGAAGGAGGATGTGAGTGCAGTAAGTGCGCCATCGGCACTAGGGAACACTGCCGATATGAGTCCTATCATAAAACAAACAGTGATAAAAAACGGCAAACCACTATTGATGGCTATTGCAGGAAAGAGGTCATCGCCTACTATGGCTATTGCATTAGCGTCGGCATAGAGGTAGAGTAGCCCACCCAGCAACAAAAAGATAAAATTGGCCACCAGTAGCACAAAGCAGAAAACGACCATATTTTTCTGTGAATCTTTGAGGTTGCTGACGCTGATATTTTTCTGCATCATTTCTTGGTCTAGCCCAGTCATAGCTATGGTGATGAATGCCCCACCCAATATCTGCTTGAGGAAAAAGCTTGGGCTTTTGAAGTCTGTTTGGAGGAGAGTGGTATATCCTTTAGCCTGCATGGCGGTCCAGGTTTCGCCTAGATTCAGGTGCAGAGTGTGCATTATGTAGCCCACACATATCACCAGTGCCAGCAGCATAAAGGTGGTTTGCAGGGTGTCTGTCCATACTATGGTTTTTACCCCACCTCGGTAGGTGTATAGTAGTATAAGCCCTAGTATGATAATAGCAGTGAGCTCGAATGGAATCCCCATATCTTCCAACACAAATTTTTCCAGCACCTTAATAACCAGATAAAGCCGCAAAGTAGCCCCTAGCGTACGTGAGAGGATAAAAAACATAGAGCCAGTTTTGTAGGCATTGGTGCCTAGTCGCTGCTCCAGATAGGTGTAGATAGAGGTAAGATTGAGCCTATAGTAGAGTGGTAGCAAGATATATGCTACCGCAAAGTAACCCAACCAGTAACCAATAACTACCTGAAAGTAGCCAAAACCAGCTTTGCCCACTGTGCCGGGCACAGATATAAACGTCATGCCTGATAGCGACGTGCCTATCATGCCAAAGGCAACCAGCCACCACTTACTGCTCCTATTGCCAATAAAAAATGATTCGTTGTCGGAACCACGAGAGGTGTAAAATGCGATACCTAGCAGGACGGCAAAGTATGCTAGTATAATAAGTAATAGAATGATTGAATTCATGCAGAAAATAAGTCAGGCCTCGGGGATTATTACCCAAGGCCTGAAATTATGAATAATTGTCAATTTTTTATAAACCTGCTGCTACTCCAAACCTAAGTCCTGGAGAGCCAGATGGGTATGGACTATACTTACCCTGAAGAACATCGTAAAACAACTCTCCATAAAAAGAAACTCTACCACCTATAGGCTGACGTAAACCTACTCCTACCAGCAAGCATTGGTTATTTACACTTTGTTTGGTTTGTTTCAGATTGCCGAAGCGGTCTAGAGGTTCTTTGAGGGTGATGAAATCATATTCATATGTACCAGTAATAAAAAAATTGCGGTATACAAACAAACGAGTCCAAAAGTTGGGGTATACAATGTTCATATAAGTAAAGTGATAATTGTTGAAGGGGTCTAAATAAGAGGGGAACTTATAGTATTGATAACCAACACCTACACCCGCCGAAAAATGATTGGTAAGTCTGTAGCCTACTATAGGAGAAACCCCCACATTGGCATAACCACTACCAAAAGCCAGATTCATTCCCCCACCCAATATTAGTTTGTCTGGGTCATATCCTTTTTGTTTCTTTTTGTTTTTGTAGTTAGCCTTGCCAGAGCTATTGTACACTTCCTGACCATGAGCCGCTGTAGCACCCAATGCGAAAAGAAGAATGAAAAGTATGTTTTTCATAATAGCAGTTTTTGTTACACGAAGTTACTGATTATAGCTATTCGGGGCTATGTAGTATCTATAAACCATAAAATATTTAACAAGCCCTAAAGCCAACATACCGATTTAGGTGATGCAACAAATAATTACCTTGTAGCATGTTGATACAGAATATAAAACTTGCTGCTGATGCTATGGTTTTTTCGGGCAAGGGTGATGCGCTGCAAATACTGCTGGTGCGGCGCAAGTATGAGCCCTACAAAGGTATGTGGGCCATACCAGGAGGCTTTGTAGAGGATGATGAAGAACTAGAAGCAGCAGCCATACGCGAATTGCAAGAAGAAACCGGACTCATAATACCTGCTATGACCCAGCTCCACACCTTTGGTAAGGTGGGTAGAGACAGCCGTGGGCGTACCGTAACCGTCACTTATTATGCATTTGCAGATGCTGCCACCCAAAAGGTGCAGGGTGGCGACGATGCCGCAGAGGCAGAATGGGTATATGTGAAAGACATAACCGAGCTGGCCTTTGACCATATGGAAATGCTGCATATGGCTATGACAACTGTGGTGCCACAGGCTTAATACTCTGTAGCTTACCAGTGTACCAGTTTCACGTGTTCGTGGGTAGTGCCGCTCAGCTTCAGCATGTAGTTGCCAGGGGGTAGCTGTGTGCCGGGTATGAGTGTAGTGCCGCTGGTGCTTTTACCTTGCCATAGTACTTTACCTGCCATGTCTGTCAATGCCAGTTGGGTGTTAGTAGGTAGCTGGTCTATGTGCCAGTTGTTTTCGGCAGGGTTGGGGTGTATGCGAATGTTGTTTTTGTATAGGGTGCCAAAGCCCAACGCCGCATCTTTGGTAATGCCATTATTGCGCAGCAGTGTCCACACATCGGGGTTAATGAGCAGACTGGTCATGGTGGGTGCCCACTCAAATGTAAATTCTTGAGTATCCAGACTACTGTATACTTTCACAAAGGTATCTATGCTGCCAGCACGTAGCTGCAGCTGCACTGGGGTGCTGAAGTGACTGGTATATGATGGACAAGACTGTGTTTGCACCAATCGTACATATACGGTGCTGCCTATCTGATTCCAGGTAGTTTTGTAAATAGGGAAACCCCTACCATACACCCACTGATTGAAGAACGTATCGAGGCTAAACCCATACACCGATTCTGCAATGGCTTTGAAGTCGGCAGTGCTGGCATTGCCCATGCTGTAGGTGCTCTGATAGTTGCGCAATATCTTGAAGAATAAACTATCGGCAGGAGCCATGTAGCGCAGTGTGTTGATGAAGATACTTGCCTTCTGATACTGGTTGGATGTAAAAAGGCTATCGCTGGTAGAGGTGTCATTTACATAGGTCATGCCACAAGCCTTAGACAGGGCGGAGGAAAGATGTGCCTGACGGCGGGTTTTGGCAGCAGCAGCACCCCAGAACTGGCCTAAGTAAAGATGCTCTGAAAACGTAGCAAAACCCTCGCTGAGCCACATATCGCCCCATGTTTTGTAGGTCACATGGTCGCCAAACCACTGGTGCATCAGTTCGTGAGCTATAGTGCCTACATCTGTTACGCCTATGGTGGTCATGGTTTGGTGCTCCATTCCTCCGCCCAGTGTGGTGAAGCACATGCCGTATTTCTCTTGCCAAAACGGGTATCTGCCAAACAAAGAGGAGAAGTAGTTTATCATGTGGTCTACACTATCAAATTTGATTTTGTGTGCCGGGTTGAAGGTTGCAGTATCCATAAAGAAATTATGAATCAGCATAGAGTCGGGGCTGCCGGTGAAGTGCATATAGGTTTTGTAGTCGGTGTAGCGGGCAATGGCTATAGAAATCAGGTAATAGTCTATGGGGTAGCGGGTGCGCCAGTGGTGTGTCCAGTAGCCGGTAGTAGTGGTGGTGTCGGTGTGTAGTAACAGACCATTGCTGCCCGCCATAACACCCGATGGCACGGTGATGTACATATTCACAGAGTCGGCCTGATCATTGACAGATTGTTTGCATGGCCACCAGTTTAGCGCCACCCAAGGGTCGCTGACGGTATATACCATGTCTGTGCCACCAGATGATACTGTGTGTGTGATGCCATTGAAAAAGCCACCACCAGTAGGCGGCATGCCATGATACCATACCTGAGCTGTGAATGTAGCACCCATAGCCAATGCAGATGGTAGTGTGATGCGCCTTACAGCACCTGTAGCAGAAACAGGTAACAGTGCTCCGTTTACCTTGGCAGAGTCTATGATGAGCGATGGTCCCAGTTCAAAAACATAATCGGTCATAGATGCCACTACTACCCGGGCAGTAGTGGTGACACTAGATGGAAAAATGTAAATAGATGTATCGGTTATGTTGAGGTCGAAGCGGAGATGTGTTATATCATAATTGCCCTCGTCGGGGTGTGCCATGGTGGTTTTGGCGGCTGCTTTGTTGCGCTTGCTTTTCCGGTCGGCACATGCATGGCTGTGGCGTGCATTGGCTATGCCAGAAATGAAAAGTGTAATAGAAAAGAGGAACAAGATTTTTTTCATAACAAAACCAATTTTCAGGCTAGCGAAGGAGCGCCATGTATGGAATAAGTAAGCAATTTAAAGTAATTTGATGAAAGTAAGGCTGAACTCAACAAGAGCACCTATTGTAGCCATGCACTAGGAGTGCGACAATTGCAATATTTTCTCTGTCAACTCAGGGTCATTAGCAGAAAACCAGTTGAATTGTGTGTCTTTTTTGAACCATGTTATCTGTCGTTTGGCATAGTTTCGGCTGTGCTGTTTTATTTTTTCGGTAGCCTCTTGCAGGGTGCAGTTGCCATCCAGATAGTCGAATATTTCTGCATAGCCCACGGTTTGCAGGTTTTTGAGGTGGCGATAGGGTATTAATGATTGCACCTCTGCTACCAATCCTTGCGCCAGCATATTATCTACCCGACTATTGATGCGGGCATAGAGTACTTCTCTAGGCAGGTCTAGTGCCACCTTCACTATACTAAATGGCCGAACCTTGGGCTGGCGGGTACGGTATTGCAGGATGCTGGTGCCAGTGGTGCGCACAAATGCCAGTGCTCGTAGCATGCGAGCTGGATTGTGTATTTCGCCTGTTTTGTAAAATTCTGGGTCTTCGGCTGCCATAGCTTGTTGCAGCCATGTTATGCCCTGCTCTTTGTAGGTGGCTTCTACCCGGCTACTGATGTCGGGGTTAGTTTCCGGCATTTCATCTAGCCCCTCGCACAATGCTTTTATGTAAAGCCCAGTACCGCCACACACCACAGCAGTATTGTGGGTGGTGAATATCTCTTGCAGATAGCCCAATGCAAGTTTTTCGTAGTCGGCAGCAGATAGTGAGGTGGTGGGTGGAAAACAGTTTATAAAATAGTGTGGCACGGCCGTTAGTTCGTCAGCATTAGGTTTGGCAGTGCCTATCGTCATACCTTCATAGCATTGTCTGCTATCGGCCGATACTATGGTTGTGCCCAGCCGCTGAGCTAGGGCTATAGCCGCTGCTGTTTTGCCCACTGCCGTGGGCCCTGCTAAGATATATACTGTTTTGCGGCTGCTGGTCACTATGGGTAGTTATAATAAACCCTGCATTAGCTGTGGCTGATGCAGGGTAGTAATGTAATGGTATGGGTAAATTTATTAAAAATCATTAGCACTATCATCCGTCATGCTTTCGGTGCTTTCTTCTGCCTCGCCTTCTCCTTCGTCACCAAAGCCTTCTGCCATTTCATCGGCACCGAGGTCATATTTTTCCTCTATTTCCATTATTTTATCTACCGCCACACCTTTTATACCATACTGTGCTGGGGCAATACCCTCTTTGCGCAGTATGAATGGGTACACCCTTCTATATACTTCTTCCTTGCTCACGCCTATCAGCTCCAGGTGGAATGTCCATTTTTTAGCAGGGTCATAGATGTACACAAACTTCTGATCGGGCAGGCTGATGAGCGCCGATACCGGAGTTTTGATCATAGACAATGCGGGCGCATCTTTTTTGTTTACCAGCACTTCAGAGTTTAGCTCTCTGCCTTTGTGCCACTTCTCGTTGCTTTCGAAGAATGATGCCGGATGTTTGCCATCAAACTCATAAGCCTTAACAATGCAATGGTGAAAATCTAAAAACGTCTGGCTACCCAGAATTTCCACATCGCGGTAGGTTTGGTCGTCTTCTTCCCAATAAACTCTGAAACGGAGTATGGTCATTATAATAAAGTAGAGGGTTAAAAATTATTACACGGTTTGCCAAATGTACATTGACTAAGCCGCTATGACCGTAAAATTAGTGAATGATACCCTACCTTGTTTATAGTGGATGTAAATTATTAAAGTTTTGGTTGTTTACTATGTGCTGTTTTGACTTTGTAGGGTCTGTAATTCTTTTCAATTCTTCACAAATTGAGAAGAATTATAACGAAAAAAGGAGAGAAAACTAAAACCCAGGTCTGCGTTTGCCCCAAGCCCAAAGCAGGATAAACGCAAAGAGCATGCCACCTAAGTGTGCAAAGTGTGCAATATTGTCACCGGCAGAGTTTTTGAGCCCCATAAACAACTCTATGGCTGCGTAACCGGTCACAAACCATTTGGCCTTAATAGGTATGGGTGGGAAAAGCAGCATCAACTCAGTGTTGGGGAATAGATAACCGAATGCAAACAACAACCCGAACACTGCACCCGATGCACCCACTGTAGGCTCGCTGATGAGTGCATTGTATTTTTCTTGAATGAGCCTGATAGACACCTCGGCACAATCTGAGCAGCCTGGTGTTTCGCTCCATACAGATAGTATGCGACCAAAAACAGGTTCTGTGATGTTGCCGGCTTTTAGGAAATTGGCATAGTCTGCTAACGTTTGATGCTCCTGATAATAAAGAAATGCAGATTGGTAGTTGTGAAACTGAATAGCCAGTACCGATAGGTGACACATTGCCGCGCCTAATCCGCAAATAAGGTAAAACATCAGGAAACGCTTCTCACCAAAGACATTTTCCAGTATAGAGCCAAACATCCACAAGGCAAACATGTTGAAAAATATATGCCCAATGTTAGCATGCATAAACATGTGGGTGAATAGCTGCCACCATCTGAAATCGGGTGATTGCCAGAAATGTAATGCCAGATAATCGTCTGCTTTTTGCCCCAAAACAGTTTGCAGCAAAAACATCAGCACATTAATGATAATGATGTTCTTAACAATTGTTGGCATTTGCGATGCACCCCTGTATCCATTATTAAACATGATGCAAATGTAAAAACAAACTACCCAATAGGGGGCAATACCAAAGATAATATGACTATAAGGGCAGACAATAGCTGCTTTATTAACGAAGCTGTAACTTTACAAAGGGTTGCAGTTTCTGTCAACTTTATAACGCTGAGATTGGGCTACACTAACATAAACGGGAAATTGATTGCTACCGCCGATGCGGTGATAGCTGCTGATAATGGTGCATTCAGGTATGGCATAGGACTTTTTGAGACTATGCTGGTGCAAAACGGGCAAATAAGACTAGGTAGCTATCACTGGCAGCGACTGTTTGCTGGTATGAAGCAACTGTATTTTGAGGTGCCGGTACTGTTTACAGCAGCTATGCTGGAGGCAGAAGTACTGCGAACAGTGAAAAGAAACAATCTATCTGCTTACTGTAGGGTGAGGCTACAAGTGTATGCAGGTGGTGGAGGCATATTTGGGGAGGGCGCTCAGAAGCCCCTGTATGTAATAGAGTGTTACTCACTCCCCGAAGACAATATGCTGCTAAATACAAATGGACTAGTGGTGGGTGTGGCTACTGACGTAGCCAAAGGTACGGATAGCCTCAGCAATCTGAAGTGTGCAAGTGGACTAGTATATGCTATAGCGGCCAGGCAAGCCAAACAAAACAAATGGAATGATGCTCTGGTGTACAATACTCAGGGGCATGTGATAGAGAGTGCTATAGCCAATTTGTTTTGGGTGAAAGAGGGAAAAGTGTATACGCCTCCACTTAGTGATGGCTGCATAGCCGGGGTCATGCGCAGGTACATCATAGAGCAGTTGCCCGGTGTGGAAGAACGCACACTGACCCTATCCGAATTGCTGCAAGCAGACGAAGTAATGCTGACAAATGCAATAAAAGGCGTGAGATGGGTATCAAATATAGACGATAAACGCTATGGGTGTGAAGCAATAAAGAGAATATTTGCTACACTGTTTTATCACATATAATGCCGCTACTAAGCAATCTTTGCTAACTTTG
Organism: uncultured Flavipsychrobacter sp.; assembly: GCA_964601855.1. GTDB lineage: Bacteria > Bacteroidota > Bacteroidia > Chitinophagales > Chitinophagaceae > Nemorincola. Next base: position 38,281 of record CAZRPA010000002.1, read on the forward strand.
CGCAAAATTGTCTCTTTCACCACAGCAACAATGCACATAATAATATGAAGCGTATACTACTACTTACTGCAATGATAATTACAATGGCGGTGCAAGTGCATGCACAGCTAGGTATAGGTGTGGAGTTGGGTTTTAATGCATCGGACTACAACATAGAAGCAAACAACAAACGGAAACAAACCGATATGAAGTTTGGTGGCAGGCTGGGAGGCTTTGTAGATTATGCCTTCGCCAATCACTTTTACTTTCAGCCAGGTATATACCATGTTACCAATGGCTACAAATCTAATCTGTTGAGTGGCTATGAGCAATACACTATAAGTACTGTGGAGATACCCTTGAACGTGGTGTATAAAACAGGATTGTTTGAAAATAGTACTTTTTTTATAGGTGCAGGTCCGTTTTTGGGGTACAACAGAGATGGTGAATACTATATACAAAGCGGTAGTATCATTTCTAAAAAGGATCTAGATTTCGGGAAATGGCCTATTGATGATATACGTAAGCTAGACCTAGGCGGTGGAGCTAATATTGGTTACCAAAATCATACTGGTTTTTTTCTCAGAGCCAGAGCTCAAATGGGTTTACTAAACCTGGTGCCAGGCAAAAATCGCACTTCCTCTATGGAGAGCGTAGGCTATTGCTTATCAGTAGGGTACATATTTTACACCAAAAATAAGATGGGCAAAACCAAGATGAGAAAAGGTTACAGACCTATTATCAGAAGCAAAGACCGTATAAAAGTAGAGGACGATAGACCAGAGAACAGGGTGCAGTAGTAGGGTTTAGGTAGTTTTAACACTTTGACTGCGCTACCTATTGAAAAAATCATTACATTTGCCGAGCTTCTAAACATTGCAGCGTAATGACAATAATAAACAAGATACTAAAAAGAAAGCTTTTGGTGCTTGTGCTTATGGTTGCGATTTTTTCGGCCAAAGCACAAAATAACAAGTACATCACCAACCATAAATTAATAGCTACTGTGCTGGGTGAGCACTATGGCATACCTGCATCTGTAATACTGGCTGTAGCCGCTGTAGAGTCGGCTAGTGGATCGGCTGCTGTGGCTAAAGTGCTTAATAACCACTTCGGGATAGTAGGGCACAACAACATTATAAACCATAGAGGAAACAAAAGCAGGTATAAGCAGTATGATAATGTTTATGCGTCATACATAGACTTTTGCAACTTGATGACCCGCAAAAAGTTTTATTCTAAACTGAAGAATAACGATAATCCTCAGTTATGGATTAAAGCTATAAGCCGCACTGGCTATTCTGAGCAACCAGAAGAATGGGAGAAAAGAATAATGAGTGTGTTGTCCTCTAATCGTTTGTAGTCCTTTTGATTGGTACACTAATCTAAAAAAACTAAACTTATTACAGCTACTGTGCTTCAAAGCATGGTAGCTTTTTTGTTTTACATCATCTTAATATTTTTATAGAGCAAATAGATATAGCATCATAGCAAAGGGTGATATACATCAGTGTGTTGTACGTCATTATGAATGACAATAGGCTTAATTTTGTGTATATAAAACAACATTGAAAATGACTACCGAAGTAAAAAGTGGGGTGCTGAATAATGCAGATTATCTGGCGTACCTGAATAAAGGAATTGACTACGATAAGTATGTAGTTAATCTGGCCCATGATGCTATTACTAATCCTGATGCGCAGTACAAGGAGTATATAAATATGAACCAACACCGTATACACCGAGTGGAGAAAACCTACCATGTGGGTGATGAGGTGAAAAGCGTGATCAATGCACTGGCTCAGCCTATATACTGGCTGGTGATAACCGAACACTGGTGTGGCGACGCAGCACAAATAGTACCTGTGATGCATGCTATAGCAGCGGCAAGCGAAGGCAAAATAACCATGAAACTTGTATACAGAGACCAGAACCCTGAATTGATAGAAGCTTATCTGACCAACAGCACCAAATCTATACCCAAGATAGTGCAACTGGACGTGGAATATAACGTGACAGGTAGCTGGGGCCCTAGACCTGTAGTGGCTCAAGAGTTGGTAAAAAAACTAAAAGCCAACCCCGAAACGGCTGTAACTTATGCCAATGAACTGCACTTGTGGTATGCCAAAGACAAACAGCAACATATAGAAGCAGAGCTGATAGATCTGCTGAAAAAAGCATGATATAAGTAGGTAATTAATTAGTAGAGGGATAGTAGCAATTCAGTTTGCTACTATCCCTCTAGTGTTATAACTAGAAGTGTCTTACACACCAAACTGTGTAAGATGGTGGTTGAGGTGTTTGTACATCATGTTGTTCCACTCAGTTTTGTTGAGTGCACCAAATGAGTGTGACTCCATACCATCGAAATGAGCACCACCGTGTTGCTGGGTGCGGCGAATAAACTCTGTAAGTCGTTGTTTTTCTTTCTCAAAGTCACGCTCATCTGTGATGATAAAAGCAGGTGCAGTACGATTATTGGGCTTGTATGCAACTTCATTTACCACCATTGGTTTCACCATTAGCTTCAACATCAGTCCCATAATGAAGCCTGGTTTCTTGTGTTTGTCTTCATACATGTATTCATACGTTACACTGCAATGTGCCAGCATCTGTGCTACTGACATTTTACCCCATTTGGGTTGGGTGCTGCTGTTGAGCTTATTTATTCTGCTTATTATTTCTTCAGATACTTCTTTAGTAAAGATATCGGGTAGTGCCATGAGTATGAAATTTTTATAAAAGTGCAACAAAATTCTGAGATAAAATATTGACTACAAGTTACTTGTCTGTAAACTTCTATTGCTGGCTATGCTACCATTTGTAATGAGGCCAGCGGTTCATAAAGTAGTAGACTGTTGGGCTCAGTTGTCGCAGCTTTACCAGGCTTTCAGATTGCTGCTGCACCTGAAATGCAATAGTAGCAGGTGATAAATAAAACTCAGACATCAGCAGTTTCAGTATCTCTTCGTAGCCTTTGTTTCGTAGGTAGCCATAGTAATAGTAACGGGCTATCATACATTCATTCCGTTTACTAATAAGGGAATTGTTGCGGCCCTTGCGAATTGTGCCAGAAATGCTGCCGTCTTTGATAATAGAGTTGTACACTTTTTGTCCGCGCATAGAGATAGGTTTTGAGGTGTAAAAATAAACAACAGCAACAAATCAATTTTTAGCGAAAAAACCACAAATTACACCTATCAGTCTGCTGAAACCCTTCATGGTATTGTATTTGGGCTGATGGTGGCGGTAAAAAAGCGGTGCTGAAAATTGTGGATAAGTGTTTTTATTTTCAAAACATTAATACGTGAGGTTTGGTATAAAAACGACTACGCCACACCTTTGAGGTGTGGCGTAGAATAGGTGAGAAATGTTTTTATCTACTATGGCACTTCTACCACATTCAGTATTTCGTTGAGTATTTGCTCGCTGGTCACGTTTTCTGCCTCTGCCTCGTAGGTGAGCCCAATACGGTGGCGCATTACGTCGTGGCATATAGCACGCACATCTTCAGGTATTACATATCCTCTGCGTTTTATAAATGCATAAGCCTTGGCAGCGAGTGCCAAATTGATGCTGGCACGTGGCGAGCCACCATAGCTAATGTATGGTTTTAGTTTACCTAGTTTGTATTCTTCCGGAAAACGGGTAGCGAAAACGATGTCGAGTATGTATTGTTCTATTTTTTCGTCCATGTACACTTCGCGCACCAGTCCACGGGCTTTCAGTATTTCTTCTGTGCTCACTACTGGGTTTATTTTCACAGCTCCAGCAGGGTTCAGATTGGTACGTATGATGTGTCTTTCCTCATCCTTTTTAGGGTAAGTGATAACTATCTTCAGCATAAAGCGGTCTACCTGTGCTTCGGGCAACTCATAAGTGCCTTCTTGCTCTATCGGGTTTTGGGTGGCTAGTACCAGAAACGGTTCTTCTAGTTTGTAAGTGCTATCACCTATGGTTACCTGACGTTCCTGCATGGCTTCTAGCAGTGCACTTTGCACTTTGGCAGGCGCACGGTTTATTTCATCGGCAAGTATGAAGTTGGCAAATATGGGACCTTTGCGCACCGCAAACACATGGTCTTGAGGATTGTATACCATAGTACCCAGTACATCGGCAGGCAGCAGATCGGGCGTAAACTGAATACGGGCAAAACGAGCATGTATAGCAGATGCCAGCGACTTGATAGCCAATGTTTTGGCAAGACCAGGCACACCTTCCAGCAATACATGGCCATTGGCAAGCATGCCTATCATCAGGCGTTCTACCATGTGCTTTTGTCCCACTACTACTTTATTCAGCTCCATATTCAGCAGCTCTATAAAGGCACTTTGCTGGTGTATGCGTTCGTTGAGTTCGCGAATGTCGAAAGATGAAGATATTTCCATTTCTATTGTGCTTTTTATCTCTGTAATGCAGTTGTGGTATCAAAAATATAAACCCAAAGCCACAAAGAGGTATATGGCTTTTATTTTTAACTTTTCTTAAAAATTGTGCCTGTAAGATACAGCTATATTCACTAAAAAGATACGGCTGCAATACGCTGTTTCAGGTGTAATGCTCTAATTTCGCCAGATACTGGAAAATGATTGTTGCCCATCATGCAAATAGATGACCTCCGGTAAAAAATGAAATATGGAAAATTTTGAACAAAGGTGGCTAGATACAGAAAACATGCTCAGGGAGCGTTTTGGTAAGCTGCCAGATATGGAGGGTATATTGTTTTTGATAGGGGTAAACGAGCTAGGCAAAATGCCCCGCAAAAAATTCTCGAAAGAACAAAAACAAGACCTGATGCACATAGCGGTGTGTACATTGCTTACTCAGCATGGGTTTTATGAGTTTGTAGGCCGCGATGAAGATGGTTGGCCACACTTCAACGAAATAGAAAAAGTACCCATTAAGGGCATGGCTGAACAAGAGCGCATGCTGAAAGAATGCGTCATCAATTACTTTGAATAGCTACTTTAACTGTAACTAATTACTCCCACTTATTGGCTACCGTAATAGAACCTTTTTTAGATTCGTGATAACCATTTACTTTATACAAGGTAATGGTATCTGAGTAGTAAGATGCTCTGTTCATGTTGGCAGCTATCTGTTTGCGCACTTGTTTGCTGCTGCTCAGGTATTTGAGCGATGGGTCATGCACTACTGCTATTTTCAACAAGCTGGCATTTTCGTTGAAGCTGAGTATGCGTACAAAAAAGAAACCCGCTTCTTCTTTTTCTGTTGCCATCTCTGCATCTTCAGTGGGTATATTCCTGTATGGAATGTTCAGAAAAGTAGCATTGCCTATTTTAGATATAGTGGATGTAAAGTTTTCGTAGTGGCGGTTGGTGCCGTTTTGATCCATACGGGTTAGGTAGAGTGTATATGGGTTTTTGGCATTGCCCGATTTGTAATGTTCTACTATCATTTTTACCGCTTCATTGCGGTCTCTTTCTTCTCCTTTGTTTTTGCCCACCCACTCCACAAATTCTTTGTGTGTGTCTTCGCTGTTCTGAATCAGAAAGTAATCGAATCTGTTGGTATCGCCCACGGCTTTCCATATACCCAGCAGGCGCGCATCCGCTTTTACCATTGGTTTTTCGTCTATGGTATACTTGGAATAGCTATCGCAACCAGTAACGAAAAAGGTGAATATCAGACCCAAAACGAATAAAATAGAATTTTTCATAACGCACGTATTTGGATTAAACTTACTAAAAATTTGAAGTAAGGCATAATGTGGCAACATTTTTTTTGAGAAATGTGTTTACCTCACTTTTTTTCGTGGCTTAAATATCCATAAACTCCCATGCACTTTGGTAGGCATTGAGTTGCTCAGCATAAGCTATAAAATCGGCGTAGAATGCCAGCCGCGATAGTGTGGCACTGTCGCCTATTACCACTAGTTTTTTGCGAGCTCGGGTCATGGCTACGTTCATACGCCTGATATCAGACAAAAAACCTATGATACCTGCATCGTTGCTGCGGGTCATGCTTATGTATACAATGTCGCGCTCCTGCCCCTGAAAACTATCTATGGTATTGATGGTAATACTGGCACTGTAGGGCAGTAATGCGGGGGAGTGCTGCATCAGCTCGCGCAGCACATATATCTGCTCTCGGTAGGGCGATATAACCGCTATGCTGGGGAAGGACCCCGTGCTATAGTGTGGCTGCAAAGAGGTGACCAACTGGCTCAGGTGGCGCAGCAGTAATGCAGCTTCGTCGGGGTTAGAGATAGAAGTTTGTTCTTGTTTTTCTTCATAGCCACAGCCGGCAGTATCTATAAAGGCAAGCGGTGTTTCGGCATCATGCAGCAGATGGCTGGCTACAGTGGCGTGCGCCTGTAGCAGATTTTTGTAAAACACGCCCGATGAATAACCCATTATATGCTGGTGCATCCGGTATTGCTCGGTAAGCAGAGCTACTGCTTGAGGGTAAAGGGCTATACATTTTTCCAGCAGGGTTATGCTCAGTCCTTGGCGGCCAGCATCGGCACTTTTGATGGTGGGTGGCAACTGGCAGTGGTCGCCAGCCAGTATTACTTTTTTGCCCTTCAGTATCGGTATCCAGCAGGCGGGTTCCAGTGCTTGGCCAGCTTCGTCTATCACCACAGTGTGGTAGGTGAGCGAGCGAACAGTATAATGATGGGCACCTACAGGTGTAGCGGTTATTACTTGTGCTTTTGCTACTACATCGTCTATAATGTATTGCTCTAGCCTGCCCACATCTTTCATTATTTTGTAGGCTTCGTCAAAAAGTGCTTTTCGCTGCTCGCGCTCTGCCCTCCCAAAACTGCGCTTGTACTTATGCGCCATTTCTTTAAATTCCGACGCTTGTTTTTTCAGCCGTTTTATATCCTTCATGGTGCTATGGATAGCCATCTTGCTATCTAGTGTCAGTGACATCAGCCGCTCAGATACCCTGGCAGGATTGCCCACTCTAAGCACATTCAATCCCTCGGCAGATAGTTTGTCAGATAGCAAGTCTACAGCCGTGTTGCTGGGGGCCACTACAAGTATGCGTTCCTCACCCTGTGCTATTAGTGCCTTTATGGCTTGAACCAGAGTGGTGGTTTTGCCAGTGCCTGGTGGGCCATGTACTATAGCTACATCTGCGGCAGTAAGTATGAGGTTTACGGCAGCCTGCTGTGAGTTGTTGAGCGCAGCATTGGTATAAACAGGTATATCGGTATTAAAGACTGGTGGAGTACTGCCGGTAAGCACATTTATCAGTCTACCTTCTTCCTTCTTGTCTGCAAGCGTGGTTGCCAGTTTCAGTGCCTGCTGCATTTCGTCATAGCTGTTATCGTCAAACAGCAAGTCTATACCCAGTTTGCCATTGTCGGCCCAGTCGGGTAGCTCGTCGGTGCGCAGCGATATTTTCATTCGGTTGCCACCAAGGTGGGTAATGGTGCCCTCTATGCGGTCGTTAGCAGCATCATGATTGGAGAACAACATAGCTGCACCCCCAAACCTAAACTGATGTGCGAGGTCGGTATGTGTAGTGCGCTCTACTTCTACAGTCAGGTATTCAGCCTTGCTCAGCTCTTTTCCTCTTATGGCTATAGGATACCAGGTTATACCATTGGTGCGTCGCTCTGCTGCTGATGATGACTTGGTAAGCTCCTGATAATTGCGCCTGTCTTCCTCACGCTCTGTAAGCAACAGTTGCTGTAGCTGTTTGAAATAGTCCATGGGCAAATGTACAGTGTGGATGTCTACAAGAGGGCTATAGTCAGAGAGAAATACTCATCTAGCAATGCAATAGATAAAAAATACCCTGCAAGGAGTGCCTGCAGGGTATAAATAATTTGAAAGGAGAAAATGTTTTTAAGCTTGCTGCGCTACTTCTGTTACGCTATCTACTTTTCTGTACACGAACGTGGTGCAGATGTGGCGGCGGGCAAAACGAGCAGGGGTTGGCGCATTAACCAGTTTTACATAGATGGCTTTGGGTACACCAAAGTACTCATAGCTGCTACCATCCAGATACTTGATAAGCAATGTTTCGTTTTTGTATTCGAAGTCTACTATAGGCGAAGCCGATGTAGTAAGTGTATATTCTGGCAACTCTTGCAGGCGACGCTCAGCCGATATGCTAACCAGAAAATGGTATGCTTCGATAATTCTTTTACTCTTTATTTCTGCTTCTTCCTGCTGCTCCGGATTGTCGGCAAACTTGTCGGGGTGCCAATCTTTCATCAGGTTTCTGTAGATGGTTTTGAGATCTTGCAGCGTAACCTTTTCTGTAACACCGAGCAGCTTTCTGTAGCCGATAATTTTTTTCATACTTGTACTTTAAAATGAGTTTCTTTTAAACAAAAAATCGTCCCGACATCCGCCGGGACGATCTGCTACCTTTCCTTAGGCTGCGCAAAGGTAGGTTTATTTTATGATAATTTGGTGTATGTGTGTTATTTTATCATGAACGGATTTTGCTTCACGTCACTTACATCAAACCGCTTATTGCTTGCTGATTTTTACAGTCTTGTTGTTAGTGCCATCTGTGTACTTTATAAGGTACAGACCTGTAGGCAGCTCAGCTACATCTACAATAGTAGTGTTGCCAGTAGGACTGATGGTTTTAAGTATTTTACCTGTAATGTCCGTCAGCAATAAGTGTGCATTTGCAGAGGTGCTACCAGTTATCGCAATAGTCAGGTGGTTGTTTACTGGGTTAGGGTAAGCCGTAATGCTCATAGGTGTTGCTTCCTGTTGCAGGGTATAGATGCTTGTAGTGCCCAATGTGGTAAACGGAATAGTAACCCATGCCGACAAAGCAGTAGCACCACAGCTATCGCGTACATGTGCATAGTAGGTAGTAGATGCTGTAAGTGCAGTAATAGATGCTGTAGAGGTGGTAGATACTGTGCCAGAAATAGTAGGGTCGGTTGGTAGGAGGTCTACCACATATTGTGCTGCTACTGCACCAGTGGCCATAGTCCAGGACAGAGTGGCAGTAGAAGTAGTGATGGCACTGGCTGCAAGACCAGTAACGGCATTGCAGGTGCTAGATAATGTAGTGAATGGTACAGTGCTCCAAGCTGAGAAGCTACCTGCACCACAACTATCACGTACATGAGCATAATAAGTAGTGCCTGCAGTGAGGCCTGTGGGGCTGGTAGATGTAGCGGTAGTATTAGTGCCAGAGCCCGTAGGGTCTGTTACTGTATTGTTTATCACATACTGATACCCTAGTGAACCAGATGTAACAGCTGTCCAGCTTACAGTGGCGCTAGTACCTGTTATTGCACTCACTGCCAAACCAGTAATAGGTGGGCAAGTAGAAGTAGCACCTGTAGTAAATGACCTGCGTACCCATGCCGAGAAGGTAGCACCACACTGTGTGCGCACCCATGCATAATAAACAGTGCTGGCAATGAGTCCCGATGCTGTAGCAGTGGTAAGTGTGGTGGCAGTGCCCGATGCAGGTGCAGTAGCAGATGTAGTTACTGCCCACTCATAGCCGCTAGCGCCTGTTACTGCTGTCCAGCTCAGGGTGGCACCACCGCTGGTGATGCTACTCATGGTTACGGTAGATACAGTATCGCAGGTAGGTGTAGTGCTGCTGGTAGTGGTAAATGGTATGCTCACCCATGTGGCAAATGTGGTAGCACTACACTTAGTGCGTACATGTGCATAATAAGCTGTAGCCGCAGCGAGCCCTGTGGCTGGTGCTGATGTGGCTGTGGTGAGCGTACCCGTAGCGGGTGGAGTGGCACTGGTGGTTACTGCCCACTCATACCCTATAGCACCAGTAACAGCCGTCCAGCTTATGGTAGCACCACTACTGGTGATAGCAGTAGCAGCAAGGCCTGTAACAGGTGCGCATGCTATAGTAGCGCCCGTAATGTTTACGTTGTAATCATGTACCTCGCCTATGGTGCTACTGCCGCCACCAGTAAGGCTGTAAGAGGGACAGGGAGTAAGACCTGGGTACGTTTCATCGCCAGAAGCTACTGCTCTCATTCTATGAATGCCAGATGCAGCACCAGCAGGTATATTGATAATAAAATTGGTAGATCCTATAATACTGAATGTACCACCGCCTACACTTTCTCCAGCATCTAAAAAGCTATTGTTGTTATTAAAGTCTATGAACACCTGAAATTCTGCCGCTAACAGGCTGCCTTTAGTAGCCACTATCGTGTATGTACTAGCTGGGGCTAGGGTTACTGACATGGTACTATGATTGTCTCGGTAAGAGGTTAATGGTGGAAACCCGGATACTGTGGAGCATCCAGTAGTCAAGTCTGAAATGGATGTGCCACTTTCGCCATTTATACGAAAGTCATCAATAGACCCACCTAGTGTACATCCCTGAAAATAGGTAGGGGTACAGTACTGTGCAAATGATGTACTGTGTAGTGCAAGCAGGAGTATACTTGCAAATAATCGGGCAGTAGTAAAATGTTTTTTCATAAAAATAATATTAGAGTAATAAATGCGTCTTACAAGTTAGTAAATTATATCTGACGCAAGTAGATACTGTAATATTTTTTTGAAAAATTTACTGTCTATATCCAAGTATAGCGGTTGTTATTAACTGTTAGCAATAGTAAATCATATCATTATCTATCACAGGTAAGTATTATAAGCAATTTATGCTTATTGCTTACAGATTTTCATCGTCTTGTTGCTAGTACCATCTGTGTACTTTATAAGGTACAGACCAGTGGGTAGCTCAGCTACATCTAATATTGGTGTTGGTGAAGATTGTGTTTTTTTAGTCTCTTAGCACAAACTCATTCCCCGCCTTTGCTGCCTGTGCCATGTCTTTTATGAGCATAGGGTCGCGCTCTATGGCATTGCCCACCACTATTATATTGGCACCTGCGCGGCAGTTTTCATATACTTTTTCGGGGGTGCAAATACCTCCACCCACTATCAGTGGCACTGCGATATTACTACTTACTTTCCGTATCATATCTACCGACACTGGTCGTTTGGCACCGCTTCCTGCATCTAGGTATATTGCGTGTTTGCCTTGTAGCTCACCAGCCCATGCGGTGCAGAGAGCTATGTCGGGTTTGTCGGCGGGTACAGGTGTAGTATTGCTCATGTACGATACCGTGGTTTGTGTGCCGCCATCTACTATTATATACCCTGTAGATATTACCTCCAGTCCACTTGCCTTTACCTGCGGAGCAGACGCCACGTGTTGCCCTATCAGCAATTCAGGGTTTCTGCCCGATATCAGCGAAAGGTATAACAGTGCATCAGCATAGGGGGTTACTTGTGCTGGGCTACCCGGGAACAGCACTACAGGTATGTTACTCTCTGCCTTAAATCGTTGTATGCACAGCTCCATCTGGTGTACCATCAGCAGGCTACCACCCATCAGCAGATAATCTACCCCGGCATTGTTGCACAGCCTAGCTAGGTGGTGCATGTCTGCAGGTGCTATTTTGTCGGGGTCGGCAAGTACTGCGAATCCGCTTTTTTGCTGCTCTTTCAGTGTACGAAACTGTGTTAGTACCATTAGGTTTGTTGTTCGTTTTGCCAGTGGAAGCGTTTCTACTGCCAAGCCGACTTTAGAATAAAGTTGAAACCACATACAACAGACAATAATACTTGTAGTATGATACCTAATTATATGCAGTGCCCTGTAAAATTATAATTTTCTGCTGTAAATCTCAGTTTTCAGGTTACAGCTGGGTTAACATTTCGCACCAGTTGTATTCTGCTGGTTGCCATTGTTTTTTCAGCAGTTTGTCGGTTATGTCACGGTTAGCCAGAAAGTTTACTTTTTCCTGCATCAGCACAGGCATTTGCAGTAGGCCGCTATATTCAGATAGTTCATTCCAGTCGTGGTTTTTGAAGTAGGCAAAAAACGATGCCAGTACTGCACGTACTTCCTTTAGGTTCCAGTAGTGTAGCACGAAGGGCGCAGCCGTTTTGATGGTGCCTGCATGAGCCAAAAACACCGAGAAGGCAAATTGCTCCACTATATGTTTCGGAAAACGGGGATATTCTGTATCGGTAAATGTCAGTATATCGTCTAGCAGGTAGCGATATTTAGTATCAAAGCCCAGCACACCAGCATTCCACATGGGTAGATCCCATAGGGGTTTATCATTTACCTTCATAGGTGTGTTATCACGCAGGTGGGTGTCTAGTTTTGCAAATATCGGGTTGCTTCGGCTGCTTACCACACCCTCGTTTACGTGCATGTACAGTTGTCCGCTGCTTATTTGTTTCATCAGGTAGTCTATTGGCCAGGTAAACACCACATCGGTATCGGTGTACAGCACATTGCCGTTTCGTTCTCTGGTAAAATCTTTAAGAATTTCAATCTTTACCCGGTGCACAAAATCTATGCTGCCTTTCCATTTGGTTATGTTGGCAGGTGCTATTTCACAGAAGTTGAGTGGTAGGCTTATATTTCTAAAAGTGCTAAACCAGCCAGGGTTATCGGTGTATATCCATATTTGGGTATTGGCAGGACAGCCACCACCATACAGCCGCGATAATGACAGTAATGCAAAAGCGCACTCATGAAAAATGCATTCGTTTCCGTAACACTGAAAAACTATATAATTTGGTTGTTTGTCCATAGTCTACCTATGCATATGTGATGTTGTAGTGAAATTGTAGTGGGTTATAAATACACATTATTTAATATCAGGCGGATTATTGTCCAGCATTCGCTCAGCAGCCATAAGCCTATAATGCAGCACCTCATCTTGCCCCATAAAGGGTGCCACTGCACGTAGCTGAGCAACTATTGCTTCTAGTGCCGTAGACGACTGCGCCGGACGGCGAAGCTCCAATGCTTGCGCAGCAGTAAGCAGCTCTATAGCCAATACTCGCTGCACGTTCAGCAACACTTTACGCAGCTTAGTTGCAGCATTGGCACCCATACTCACATGGTCTTCTTGCCCATTGCTACTTACTATACTATCTACCGATGCCGGGGTGCAATATTGTTTGTTTTGGCTCACTATAGCAGCAGCCGTGTATTGTGCTATCATAAAACCACTATTAAGACCAGCAGCCGGTGCCAAGAACGGCGGCAACCCACGCTGACCACTCACCAGCAGGTAGGTGCGTCGCTCAGATATGTTGGCCAGTTCAGACATAGCTATAGCCAAAAAGTCGGCATGTAATGCTAGCGGCTGACCATGAAAGTTGCCGCCACTCACTATCGCATCTTCGTCATGAAATACTATGGGGTTATCAGTTACTGAGTTTATTTCGGTTTCCAGCACCCTAGTCACTGTTTCCAGTACATCCTTGGTAGCGCCATGCACCTGTGGTATACACCTGAACGAATACGGGTCTTGCACCTGTTCTTTGGGCAGTTGCTGTATGGGGCTACCTTCCAGCCATTGGCGCATAGATTCGGCAGTAGCTATTTGTCCTTTGTGTGGGCGCACACGGTGTATGGCGTGGCGGTAGGGCTCGTCTTTTGCCATAAAAGCATCAGCCGACAGTGCTCCTATAGCGTCTGCCCATGCCGATAGGCGTTGTGCCGCCAGCACACTCCAGGTAATGTAAGAGCTCATAAACTGGGTGCCGTTCAGCAATGCAAGCCCTTCTTTAGCTGCTAGTTTTATAGGTGCTAGTCCTGAATGCTGCAATGCTGCTGAAGCAGCCATTTTAGCGCCTTTATAATACACATCTCCTTTCCCAAATAGTGGAAGGCACAAATGTGCTAGTGGTGCCAAGTCGCCCGATGCACCTAGAGAACCCAATTCAAATACAACTGGGGTAATACCCAAGTTGTAAAAGTCTGCTAGTCGCTGCACTATTTCTGGTCGCACACCACTGTAGCCTTGGCTTAGTCCATGTATTTTCAGCAGCAACATCAGGCGCACTATTTCCTGTGGCACTTCGTCGCCCATACCGCAGGCATGAGAGCATACCAGGTTCTCTTGTAGTTGCGACAGGTCGCTATCGTTAATACGTACATTGCACAACGACCCAAATCCGGTATTGATACCATAGTAGGTGCCTCCCTGTTGCAGTACATTGTCCAGATAATTTCTATTATGTGCTATTCGGGCAAATGCCTCTGGTGATATAGATAAAGAAACAAGTAAGCTATTGTCTACAAGTGTGGTTACTGCTAAATGTTCAGGTAATTCCATATACTGCTTTTGAGCCTACAAATGTAGTAAAACCGTACACAGTAAGGCATGTGGCATCAATTAAGGGCCCACAATCATTCTCCGGTACTCCTATTCTGTGTATTGGTTTGAAATTTTCATTACCTTGCCAAAATGTTTTCAAGACTATTTGGCAGAAAGAAGAATGAGGACAACCAATACGATTTACCTGTACCCCAGGTAGCGAGTTGGAGTGTGCTGGGTGCAGATATGCATTCGCATTTTTTGCCAGGCATTGACGATGGCGCTAAAAGCATAGAAGAAAGCATGGTGTTGCTGCGTAGCATGGCAGATTTTGGGTACACACATATTGTTACCACTCCCCATGTATTTATAGATTATTATCCCAACACTACACAAACTATACAAGCTGCCCTTGCTCAGGTACAAACAGCACTGAAAGAAAATAATATTAATCTGCAAATAAAAGCTGCTGCCGAGTACTATATAGATGATTATTTTATGGGTTTGCTGGATCGTGAACCTTTATTGCCCATTTACAACAACGAAGTATTGGTAGAATTTTCTATGATGTTTGAGCCGCCCATTCTTGCTCAAGCAATATTTAATATGCAAACTGCCGGATACAAACCCATCATAGCACATCCCGAGAGGTATGTCTTCTTTCATCATAATATAGATAAATACAGAGAACTGAAAGACCGTGGTTGTCTGCTTCAGATGAATATGCTGTCTATTGCGGGTTATTATGGGCAAAATGTAAAGATGGTTGCAGAACAGTTGCTTGCAAAAGGTATGTATGATTATTGTGGCACTGATGCGCACCACGAAAAACACTTGGCAGTGCTAAAAGCAATGGCTTGCTCCAAGGATTACCACAAAATAGCTGGTTATCCGTTCCTAAATTCAAGATTGTGCCAATAACGTTTCACTTCTAATATAAGAAAGTATATTTTTGCGCTTCTTTAATCACCAGTACAAACGTTGCAAGTTTCAAGACTGCACTCATATAACATATTTACAGAATGGGAAATTCAATCCACAACATAGCAGTTATAGGGCTGGGATATGTTGGTCTTCCTTTGGCAGCTGAGTTTGCAAGATACTACAGTGTAGTAGGTTTTGACATCAACAAAACTCGTATTCAAGAGCTACAACAAGGTATAGACATCACCCTAGAGGTTGATGAAACTTTGCTCAAACAGGTATTGAAAACAACAGATACTGGTCTAAAATGTTCGTACGACAAAAATGACATTGCAGATTGTAATGTATACATTATCACTGTACCTACTCCTGTAGACAGAAATAACAGACCAGACCTCACACCGCTTTACAAAGCAAGTGAAACGGTAGGTAGTGTATTGAAAAAAGGTGATATTGTAGTATACGAATCCACTGTATATCCTGGTGTTACGGAAGACGAGTGTGTACCTGTATTGGAAAGAATCTCTGGTTTGGTATTTAATCAGGATTTTTTCTGTGGCTATTCGCCCGAGCGTATCAACCCAGGAGATAAGTTACACACTGTCTCTAAAATCAAAAAAATCACGTCTGGTTCCACACCAGAGATAGCAGAGGTAGTAGACAAGTTATATCAGTCTGTCATCACAGCGGGTACCCACAAGGCTACCAGTATAAAGGTGGCAGAGGCTGCCAAAGTGATAGAAAACTCCCAACGAGATATAAATATTGCTTTCGTCAACGAACTGGCTATGATTTTCAATCGCTTGGGCATAGATACCCACGAGGTATTGGAAGCATCAGCCACAAAATGGAACTTCTTGCCCTTCAAGCCAGGTCTTGTGGGTGGTCATTGTATAGGAGTAGACCCATATTATCTGGCACAGAAAGCTCAGGAAGTAGGGTATCACCCAGAAATTATTTTGGCTGGCAGAAGGCTCAACGATGGTATGGGCAAATATATAGCTGGCGAAGTGGTGAAGCTGATGATAAAAAACAGCATTACTATCAAGGCAGCCAAAGTACTGGTGTTAGGTATTACATTCAAAGAAAACTGCCCTGATGTACGCAATACACGGGTCGTAGACATTATCAGTGAGCTCAAATCGTATGCAATTGAGGTTGTAGTATACGATCCTTGGGCAAAACCTGAAGAGGTATTGCATGAGTACGGAATAGATATAGTGAGAGATTTGCCAGAGAATACAGAATACGACTCCGTAATTCTTGCCGTTGCACATACTATTTTCAAAGATATAGACTGGCGTAAACGTGTGAAACCTGGAGGAATAGTGTATGATGTAAAAGGTTGCCTTGAAAAAGGTATGACAGATGCAAGGTTATAAGTAAAAAGAGCAGTACTGTATACAAATAAGCATAAATTGCGTTTGTTTGTAAGTAGTAGCTGTTTTTTTATAATTAGGCTAATTTAAACTAATTTTGATGAAAATACCTCAAATGCAACAATCTTTAAGGCGAAGACATAATATTTTATATCTGTTTCTTGCCTTTTTGTTATACTCTTCTCTTCATTCATGCGTGCTTCCTAAGCGCTACGTATACTTCAACAATTTAAAGAATGATACACTACATCCTAGCGTTATCGTTCATGATAGTGGCACTGTATATGAAGAACCTATAATACTCACAAACGATGTGTTATCAATATCTATCCAGACCTTAGCTCAAAATGAAGGAAATGAGCTGATAGCCAAAAGCAACGTGTCTACAGACCTGATGAGTGGTTTTCATGTAGATAAAAACGGATATGTAGAGTTGTCTCTTATTGGTTTTGTAAAAGTAGCTGGACTAACTACCACAGAAGCTCGTGAACTAATAAAACAAAAAGCTAAAGAATACTACAAAGACCCATTGGTAAATGTACGTATCGCCAATTTTGATGTAACTGTCTTAGGCGATGTTAACAATCCAGGCATCGTAAAAATGCCAACTGAAAAAACCAGTATTATAGATGTATTAGCACTAGCTGGAGACCTATCACTTACCGCAAAACGCAATAACATACTTCTTGTGCGAAGAGAAGGTGATAAGACAAAATATGTAAGATTAGATATTACATCCAGCGATATCTTCAAGTCACCCTATTTCTACGTAAAACAAAGAGATTATATATATGTAGAGCCAAGTAATTTCAAGCGACAAACCAGCAATGGAGTGATAGCCCGATACTTAAGTGTAGCTTCTGGTTTGGTGGGTGTAGTTTCTATACTACTATTATTGATTAGATAAACAGAAAAATAAAACTATTATTAATGAATGGTATTAATAAACCGGTGGCAAGTGAGGGTATGAAGCCATTGTCAGAACCTGTATTGCCAAAATCGGACGAAGGTGCCGGGGGTGGTGGTACCTTCAACCTGAAATGGCTG
>CAZRPA010000002.1:55708-69810 GCA_964601855.1 uncultured Flavipsychrobacter sp.
TACTACCGTTTTGGCTATTTGGCCTTGGCTGCTGGGAAGCATTATCATCTCATTGATAGTGGGCAATATTTACCTAAGATATTATACCCCTATCTATAAAGCTTCAGCTGAACTCCTATTACATGATTCCAAAAAAGGTGGCTCTTCTGACGACATATTAAGTGCATTAAAAACCAACAGCAACAATATAAATATTGATAATGAAATAGAGATTCTCAAGAGCCGTACTACAATGATCAACATTGTAAACAAATTGACGCTTAATATTTATTACACTATCGAAGGTAGATTTAAACAAACAGAACTTTATAGCAACAAACCATTCGAATTTGTAAAAGTTGATACGTTTGATGGATATTATTCTTGCAAAGTCAATATTTTAAATGACAAGCAATATCAACTCACAGATGCAGCTGGAAAAGTCATAAAAGCAAACTGGGGCGATACCATAAAATTGCCTGAAATAGGTAAGGTATATCTTAAAAAAACAAGCGTATTTTCTGTAGCTAGCAATGACTATACCGTAAGCATGACTCCTGCGTTGGATGTAGCACTAGGTATGCTGGGCTCTGTAAACTATGGTATACCTAACAAATCAGCCAGTTGCATACTCATAACAATGGTCAATACCATACCAGAACGTGCAGTAGATGTGATAAACAAGCTGATGGAGGTCTACAAAGAAAAAAACGTAGAGGATAGAACCAGAGTAGCTACAAATACTATCGATTTTATAGATGAACGTATTTCTATTCTAGGACTGGAACTATCAGATGTAGAACAATCGATTGTTAAGTTCAAACAAGATAACAGCATTGCCGATATGCCTGCTCAGGCTACATTGGTTGTAAATGCTAAAGCGGGTACAGCATCTAAACTCGAAGAAGCGCAGATTCAGTTAGAGCTTATAGGTTCTATAAGCGACTATCTGCAAAAGGTAGACGACCGCACCATGACACTGCCTGCGTCTCTACTAGACAATCCAGGTTTGTCTGAGTTGATGAACAGGTATAATACACTGGCTACAAAGATTGATAATGCTTTGGTTACAATGACTCCTATCAACCCTATACCCATCACCTTAATGAAACAGAAGGATGAAGTGAAAAGGAGTCTTGCAGCTGCATTGGCATCGTCTAA
The DNA here is from genome assembly GCA_964601855.1 of uncultured Flavipsychrobacter sp. GTDB lineage: Bacteria > Bacteroidota > Bacteroidia > Chitinophagales > Chitinophagaceae > Nemorincola. The sequence continues at coordinate 56,849 of CAZRPA010000002.1, forward strand.
AAAGGAAATGGAACTCAAGGTGCAAAAAATAAAAAGTGCCCTGGGTATGAACATCAGAGATATAAGAGAAGTTCCATCTGTAGAACGTGAATATCTCGAATTTTCAAGAAAACAGCAGATAAAGCAATAGTTGTATTTTTTTTTTATGAAAAAAAGAGAAGAAACAGCTATTGAAAAATCATCGACCGTAGCTGACGCAATGGTTGTAGACCCAGCACTTACAAACGGGGTAGTGGCGCCCAACAAGAAGCGTATCCTTATGATTTCGTTTCTTATAGGTGCACTTACACCATTTGCAGTTATTCTACTCAGAAGAGGTTTGAATATTCGAATCATTAGCAAAAGTGACATATCTAAAGTGACCACAATTCCTATCATAGGCGAGATAGGCAATAATGGTGGTGGCGAAAGTGTGGCAGTGAGCAAAAATAGCCGCACCATTATATCTGAGCAGTTCAGAGCTTTACGTACCAACCTACAATACCTACTACCAGACAAGCAGCAAAAAGTGATACTTATCACTTCTAGTATGAGTGGTGAGGGTAAATCATTTATTGCCATCAACCTTGCTATGACGCTGGCAATGTCTGGTAAAAAAGTGGTTTTGATGGAGCTTGACCTTAGGAAACCTAAAATTTCTAAAGCTCTTGGGCTAAACAACGATATCGGTTTTTCTAACTATTCTATAGGAAAAGCAACCGCTGAACAGATATTGATTCCGTCAGGTATTGATGATAATCTGTTAGTATTACCTTCTGGTCCTATTCCCCCCAACCCCGCCGAGTTGGTGTTGTTGAAAAGTACAGAAAATCTATTTGCTTATCTACGCGACAACTTTGATTATGTAATAGTCGATACATCGCCTGTAGGTCTGGTAACAGATGCTCAGTTGCTAAATGTATACGCAGACACCTGTATGTATGTGGTAAGACAAGGATATACATACAAACAGCAGCTGGGTATACCCAATGAGTTGTACTACAGTAACAGAATGAATAAGTTGAACTTTATTCTGAATGATGTAGTTGCAAACCGTGGATTTGCTTATGGCTATGGCTACGAAGAAGGCTATGGTTACGGCTACGGTTACGGGTATGGCTATGGTTACGGCTACGGTTATGGTTACGGCTATGGTTATGGCTACGGTTATGGTTATGGCTCATACGGAAATGGTTATTACCTTGAGGATGAAAAGAAAAGCAAGAAAAAAGGACTTTTTTCTTTCTTAAAATCTAAAAAGGCGTAGAACAACAGCAGGTAATTAACAAACCAAATCAAAGTAATAGCTCAAATGGCTGATAATGAAAGGGTTAATAACAATGACCACTGGAACATAAACATAACAGGTGCCAGAGGTAAGTTTGATCTTAACCTGAAAGAAGTATGGAGTTACCGCGATTTACTGTCAATGTTTGTAAAAAAAGACATTATTACAGTATACAAGCAAACCATTCTTGGTCCAATTTGGTTTATAATACAGCCTATTATGACTACGCTCATTTATGTGGTCATTTTTGGGCAAGTAGCCAAAATATCTACTGATGGTGTTCCTCCGGTTTTATTCTATTTAGGTAGTATCACCATCTGGAATTATTTCTCAGAAACACTGAATCTTACCTCTAAGACTTTTACCGAAAATGCTACAATTTTTGGTAAAGTGTATTTTCCGCGTATCATATTACCACTCTCAAAGGTGGTATCTGGCATGCTCAAATTGCTCATACAATTGAGTCTGTTTGTGGTTTTTTGGGCATACTATTACTTTATAAAACATGATATTACGCCCAACTGGCACATTGTGTTTTTCCCGTTATTGCTCTTAGTGCTTGCTATTATGAGTTTGAGTTTTGGTATTATCATCACATCGCTTACTACCAAGTACCGCGACTTAAATTTTCTGATTTCTTTTGGTATACAACTACTTATGTATGCTACTCCGGTCATTTATCCCATTTCTATAGCGTCGCCCGAAAAACAATTTTGGTTGTGGATAAATCCTCTTACATCAATCTTCGAAGCGTTTAAGTACTCTTTTTTAGGTCAGGGTCAGTTTAGCTACTTTTGGTTGGGGTATAGTGTAGTGTTTACTTTTGTTCTACTTACTATAGGTGTAGTTATTTTTAATGTTGTTGAAAAGAAGTTTATCGATACAGTGTAATATATGAGTAAGGATATAGTAATCAAGGCCGAAAATATATCAAAACAGTACCGCCTGGGTCAGGTAGGTACTGGCACACTGAGTCACGACCTCAAACGATGGTGGAGTGTAGTAAGAGGTAAAGAAGACCCTTACTTGCAGGTAGGTGTAGAAAACGATAGAACGAAGAAAGCTACCAGCGAATATGCATGGGCATTAAAAGATGTTAGCTTTGATATATGTCAGGGAGATACTTTAGGCATTATTGGCAAAAATGGTGCCGGTAAGTCTACTTTACTCAAGTTGTTATCTAGGGTTACCAGTCCTACATCGGGCGAAATAAAAATAAAGGGAAGAATAGCTTCACTGCTAGAGGTAGGTACAGGGTTTCACCCCGAGCTCACTGGTAGGGAAAACATATACATGAATGGCGCTATACTAGGTATGACCAAGCGCGAGATTACTTCCAAATTTGATGAAATAGTAGATTTTGCTGGTGTAGAAATGTACATAGACACTCCTGTCAAGCGCTACTCATCAGGCATGTATGTACGTTTGGCATTTGGTGTAGCAGCTCACTTGGAGCCCGAAATATTGATTGTAGACGAAGTGCTGGCTGTAGGTGATGCCGAGTTTCAAAAAAAGTGCTTAGGCAAAATGAGTGATGTGGCAAGTCATGGCCGCACTATCATATTTGTGAGTCACAACATGCAGGCAGTGCAGAGCCTTTGCAAAAGTGCCATGTATATGAAGGCCGGCAGAGTAACGGATATAGGGCCTACAGCTACCGTAATCAACAACTACCTGAGTAGAGAAATACGAAACTCCATGGAGCGCAGGTGGCAAATGGGGGTAGATGCACCAGGTAACGATAAAGTAAGTTTATTGTCAGCTGAGATTATTGCGACCTCCGATACTGATAATACTATCATAAGTGTGAACTCTTCCTTCAATATAAGGTTCGAACTATACAACAATGTAGAAGGGCAATTACTAAACCTGAGCATGTTTATGAATACTGCCTCTGGCGTATGTGTGTTTGCGGTAGGTAGCGAAATAAAACAATTGTCTAAAGGCAAACATGTTAGCGAGCTCAGTATACCATCGAACTTCTTAAATGATGATATTTATACCATCAACTTGATGGTAGTAAAAGATACTGCTACAGTAATTTTCAAAATGGACGACATTTTGATTTTTGAGGTAGTTGATTCTAAACGAAATGGAGCTTGGTTTGGTAAGTGGCCGGGAGCTGTAAGGCCAACACTCAAATTTACCATGGATTAATATTGTGGTTTCTTATTGCTACTATGATATCACGAAAATGATGCTGTAGTTACACGTCACAGCACAATAGTTAATTCTCCTGCTTACCTACAGTTCGGTATTTATAGATCTGGTATATCATCAAAGTGGATACAAAATCAAATTCGCTCATATAGAGCTGGTTTATTGTTATATTTAAGTTGCTCATTCTTACAAAGTACCGTTATCTCAAAAACGGACATTTCGCAATAGTGGGAATTTGAGCAAAGTTTGTACATTTGAGAACTTATAACCAAATCCGTATTTCTACTACCTATTACAATTTTACTTGCTGAATAATAACACAGGTGAGTGCAGTATACCACAGCACCTATAGCAAACACAGCTGGTTTAGTTGGTTCTGTTTTTTGAGTCAAATAAATATTGGTAATAACTTACAATAATATGAAGTCTGAATTTTACAAAAGTTTACTGCATAAAATAATGTCTTCGCTGCCAAACGACTACGATGACAATTATGATGCAGAAAGATTTGGTGCCGAAAAACAACCAGACACCCTAACTGGTAGGCTGTATAATACAAGTTTGATTTCTAAGCGTTTTTACAACAAAAGCAATCAGATATCACTATTCAAAAATGCAGACAACTTAGTTAACGATCCATTATTTAATCAGTTAGAAGATCTGTATGACTTGCTTTCTGACGAACAGTCTAAAGATTTGCTCGTGCAGCTTGTAGCTTTCAGATTGCTGGGTCACAAAAAAGTAAAGTTGCCATTAAGTACCCCAGAATACTTCAAAACACTAGCCAAATGCGATGACCTGCTAGTGCAAAAGCTAGATGGTAATAACTTAGGAAAAGACAACAAGACAATTTTTGCAGTCTACAATTTGGCGCCCATTGGTTATGATTTAAAACTAACTTTTGGAAGAGCTGGCATTGTCACAGATTTTATACTGGAACAATACAAATACAAGTCGAAAGACAAAGAAATAAGCGTAAGAAAAGGAGATGTAGTAATAGATTGTGGCGGTTTTTGGGGAGATACTGCATTGTATTTTTCATCTAAAGCAGGCAGCACAGGAAAAGTGTACACATTTGAATTCATACCCGGCAACCTTAATTTTCTGAAAAAGAATTTTGCTGACAATCCTACGTACTCTGCTAATATCCAATTAGTGCCCCATCCAGTATGGGAAACTAGCGATGTTAATGTGTATTACCTAGACCGTGGTGCAGCTAGTAGTGTCACTATGACGCCTCCCAAAGAAGAAGCACAGATTATAAAGTCCAAATCTATTGATGCACTGGTAGCAGAGCAAGGAATGGACAGAGTAGACTATATAAAAATGGACATAGAAGGCGCAGAGCCTTTTGCATTAAGAGGTGCAGAGCAAACATTGCGCAAGTATAAGCCCAACCTAGCTATAGCTATTTACCATAGTTTGAGTGATTTCGTAAAAATACCTGAGTATTTAAGCAGTCTGGGTCTGGGATATAAGTTTTACCTAGGCCACTTTACCATACACGAAGAGGAAACAATTCTCTACGCAACTATACACTAGATTATGATTAACGTTACTAAACCGTTTCTGCCTCCTATTGATGAGTATAAACATTACTTAGAAGGTATATGGGAGCGAAACTGGCTCACCAACAAAGGTCCGCTTGCCAATGACCTAGAGCTGAAACTGAAAGATTATCTTAACCTCAAGCATTTATTGTTTGTAAGTAATGGCACCATTGCATTGCAAATAGCCATAAAAGCACTAAAGCTGAAAGGAGAAATCATCACTACACCATTCAGCTATGTGGCCACCACCAGCAGTATAGTTTGGGAAGGGTGCAAGCCGGTGTTTGTAGATATCGATCCTCTGTCTTTCAACATAGACCCTACCAAAATAGAAAGCAGCATTACCCCCAATACCAGCGCTATACTAGCTACCCACGTTTACGGCAACCCATGCGATGTAGAGGCTATTGATAAAATAGCTAAAAAACACAACCTAAAGGTGATATATGATGCCGCACATGCTTTTGGGGTAAAGTATAATAACAGAAGTCTTTTTGAGTACGGTGATATTTCCACAGCAAGTTTTCATGCTACCAAAATATTTCATTCTACTGAGGGTGGTGCAGTAATATCCAATAGTCCCGAGCTCATACATACCATGTCCATGTTGCGCAACTTTGGGCATGTTACTGCCGAATCTTTTGAGCCGGCTGGTATCAATGGCAAAAACTCTGAGTTTCATGCTGCTATGGGCTTGGCTGTGTTGAAGCACATAGACCGATTGCTGATGTTGCGCAAAAAGCAATCGTTAGCTTACGACCACTCATTACAGACTCTCAGAGTGCAACGGCCTGTTATATTGCCAGGTGCAGAATGGAACTACTCTTATTACCCTATAGTTTTTGACACTGAGGAGCAGCTACTGAGAAGCGTTACTGTATTGAATGCTCATTGGGTATATCCACGCAGGTACTTTTATCCTAGTCTTTCTACGCTCAATTATGTAGATAAATGCGAAATGCCTATTGCCGAAGATATCAGCAAACGCGTGTTATGCTTACCCATGTATCATTCGCTCAGTCAGGAAGAAATTGACTTCATAGCCCGCCTGTTGTTGCGGGTACAAAACAACCCCGCATGACCATTGCTATAATGCAGCCTTACATTTTTCCGTACATCGGCTACTTTCAGTTGATTTACGCTTCTGATGTATTTGTTTTTTATGATGATGTCAACTTTATAAATAGAGGTTGGATAAACAGAAACCGCATACTGCTCAATGGCACAGACCATATGATAACAGTGCCGTGCAAAGATGCCAGCCAAAATAAACTGATAAAGGATATAGAAGTACTCAACGACCCTAAAGCGGTAAATAAACTACTCACTACAATAAAGACCGCTTATAGCAAAGCGCCCTTTTTTGTGTCTGTGTTCCCTATTATAGAAGAGGTATTATCTACCGCCATGCATCCTCTGCTCGCTGATGTCCCTACCAACATAGCCGGTATGGCTGCACACAGTGTACTGAAAATATGCGACTATCTGGGAATCAACAGAACGTTCAGGTATAGTTCTCTTGAATATAACAATAGGGAACTAAAAAAAGCCGACAGATTGATAGATATTTGTCATGTGGAGGGTATCAAACACTACATAAATGCATCTGGCGGCAAAGCTATTTACACTAAAGAGTATTATGCCGAAAAAGGTGTAGAGCTAGACTTTCTTAACTCGCAAAAATATGAATACACCCAGCAGAATAACGCATTTGTGCCTTGGTTATCTATAATAGATGTGCTGATGTATAATAGTATTGACGACATAAATAATAAAATACTACCCTTATACCATCTCGACTAACCAGGCTGAAGACAACAATATACTTTGTTACATTAATTGATAACATACATGAAAGCAAAAAGTAAAAAAGTAGTGATTTTCGGAGTACTAGATACTGCCGAGTTGGCGCATTACTACCTCACACACGATTCTGATTGTGAAGTAGTAGCATTTACCGTCAATGAGCAATACATAAAAGAGCCATTTTTCAAAGGCATACCTGTAGTACCCTTCGAGACTGTAGAAACTATGTATAAGCCCGACGATTATTACTTTTTCGCACCTATGACGGGTAGGAGAATGAACAAAAATCGCGAAGACATCTACAATCAGGCCAAACAAAAAGGGTACAGGTTTGTGAGCTACATAAGTTCCAAAGTATCTATGTTTGACAACGAAATTGGCGACAATTGTTTTATACTGGAAGACAATACCATTCAGCCTTTTACTACCATAGGCAACAATGTAGTACTATGGAGTGGCAACCATATAGGTCATCACGGCGCTATAAAAGATCATGTGTTTTTTACTTCTCATGTTGTTTTGTCGGGTCATTGTTTGGTAGAGTCTTATTGCTTCTTTGGTGTCAATGCTACCATCCGCGATTTCACTACTCTTGCCGAAGGTACGCTGGTGGCTATGGGCTCTAACATAACCCGCAATACTGAGCCATGGGGGGTATACGTAGGCAACCCTGCTATGAAAAAAGAAAACATAAAAAGTATAGATGCTTATTAGTGTTCTTTATATTTTAGTGGTCAGGTTGTAGTACCATGGTCTCTTTACCAGTAATGAATGCATAAAACAAAACAAAATGGAAAGTAATTCAAAGTCGGTTTATATCTGTCCTGTATGTTGTGGCAGTTTCAGTTTGACCAATGAAGTAACAAACGGAAACGAAATAACTGCTGGGGAATTTGTTTGTACTAATGGGCATGCGTTTGCAATAGCAGAAGGTGTCCCAGATTTTACTTGGCCCAAAGATTTGGCAATAACAGACGAGAAAACCAGACAAACCTACGATAAGCTGGCAGATGAATATGATAAGTATGCCGATATACCATTCATGAACTTTTTTACTGACCCTGCCGATATCAGAGAAAAAGTAGCTAATCAGTTGAATATCAATGAAGAATCAAAAGTGCTGGAAATAGGCGCTGGCGATGGCAGAGGGGCTACACATGTGGCAAAAAGACTAGGTAAAAATGGGCGCTATTTCTTACAGGAGTTATCGCCTAGTTTTCTGAAAAAATCCTTTGTTCGCCTCAAAGAGTATGATGATATTGTAGAATATTCTATAGCTAATGCTTCATACCTTTCTTTTCCTGATAATTATTTCGATGCAGCATTTCATTTCGGTGGATTCAGTACTTTCTCTGAGCCCGAGCGTTGCCTGAGCGAAATGGCAAGAGTAGTAAAACCCGGTGGCAAGGTAATAATAGGCGACGAAAGCATGGCACCTTGGCTCAGAAATACAGAAATGGGGAAAATAATGGCAAATTCTAACCCTAACTATAATTTCGAAATTCCATTTTCAGCAATACCAGTAATAGCTAGAGATGTAAAGGTAGAGTGGATAATGCTAGGTGGCTTTTTCCTGCTAGAGTTTACAGTAGGAGAGGGCGAGCCAATGGGCAACTACCACATACCTATCCCTAGCGAAAAAGGTGGTACCTACTGGACCCGATATTATGGCAAGCTGGAAGGCGTATCTGACGAGGTGAAAAAATTGGCACATGCCGCTCGCCAAAAGTCAGGTAAAAGTATGCACGACTGGCTGGAAGAGGCTATCAGAGAAGCTGCAAAAAAATATACAGAAGATTAATTTTAGCTTGCTACTCACTATTTTTTACCTTTGTATATTATTAAGTAACCACAATCCCCGGAATCAGCTACAATGGAATACGTAAAAAAAGGGCTTATATTTCAGGCAAACAATAACCATGAATGGATGTACTCTTATGCTGCACAGCCCAGCGCTATAGAGTTCGATACATTTATAAGAATATATTTCACCACCAGAAAAAAACTGGATGAAAAAGGTCATTTCAATACCTATGTTACATTCATAGATTGCGACAAAAACGACCCATCCAAAGTGCTCTACGTACACGATAAGCCACTTCTTGAGTTTGGCCTACCAGGTGCATTTGACGAACATGGTACCATGCTGGGCGATGTGCTCTTTCACGACAATAAATACTACTTGTACTATGTAAGCTGGCAGCGTAGCGATACTGTTCCATATATTAATTGGCTGGGACTGGCTATCAGCGATGATGGTGTCAATTTCACTAAAGTCAGCGATGGTCCGGTTATAGGCTCCTCTCGCTTTTTGCCTTATGGCATAGCATGCGTGAGTGCCCTTGTAGAAGATGGTATTTTTCACTTATGGTATACCCACTATACCCCCTGGATAAAAACTAGCCTTGGATACAGACCCACTTATGATATAGGCTATGCCTATTCAGAAAATGGTATGGATTGGAAATTCGGAGAGAAAAGTATTCCTTCGTCCAATAGCAATGAAGCTATCGCTACCCCTTGTGTGCGCAAAATTAATGGCAAATACCACATGTGGTATTCTGTAAGACCTGGTGTAGACGAGCACGGCAAAAGTGGCCCATACAGGATAGGGTATGCAGTGTCTGACGACAAAAAAACATGGAAGAGAATGGATGAAACAGTTGACATTCACCCGTCCGAAAGTGGCTGGGACTCTGAAATGGTTTGTTATCCCGATGTGCTACAAACTAACGAAAAGACATTCTTGTTCTATTGCGGAAACAATTACGGCAGGGATGGTTTTGGATATGTTGAACTTAAAAACATTTAAATTATGATAGAAGATGTAAAAAAGTCGTACACTGACTTTCATGCCAAGAAAAAATCATCACACCTTTACCCTACAGAATGGGTTATTCGTACTATGCTCGGTACTTATCCGGGTCTTAGTCTCGACAGGTCTAAATACCAAGGTGGCAAAGGGCTTGATTTAGGCTTTGGTGATGGTAGAAACATGTCGTTGATGCACAACTGCGGTATGGAAGTATATGGAGTAGAAACAACTCAGGAAACCGTAGATTCTGTACGCGAATCGCTGGCTAACATCAACGTTAATGCTACACTGAAAGTAGGTAGCAACAATAATATTCCTTTCGAAGATAATTTCTTCGACTATATTCTTGCTTCTGCTTCTTGTTATTACATCGACAAAAATGGCACTTTCGATGACAATCTGAATGAAATAGTACGTGTATTGAAGCCAGGTGGTTTCTTTATAGCGAACTTCCCTGCATTTACAGATATTAATGGCATTCCTGTAAACTTTATATTGGAGCGTGCCATACACACCGATGATGGGCATGTGATCATACAAAACGATGTGTTTGGTATCAGAAACGGCTACAAGTTCAAAGCATTCAATTCGCAAGAAGACTTAAAAAATACACTTTCAGAAAAGTTTGAGGATATTTCTATCGGGTATTGCTTCGACGATTTTTATGGTCTACAGCACAATTTGTACATTTCTGCATCAAGAAAAAAATGAGTGAATTTCTTATAGATGTAATAATTCCGGTATACAATCATGAAGGTTTCTTACAGCAAACGCTTGATAGTATCGTAAATCAAATTACGGAGTACAAGTACCGGATTATTCCATCTGACGATTGCTCTACAGATAATACACGTGCTATACTAGAGTCTTATGCACAGAAGTATCCTGATAAGGTATTTCCGGTATATCAGCCTCACAATATAGGTGCACATGCCAATGGTTACTCGCTGCTCATGGCCGCCACTGCTAAATATGTAGCAGTGTGCGACGGTGACGACTATTGGACAGACCCACACAAACTGCAAAAACAAATCAGTTTTCTGGAGGCCAATCCTGATTTTGTGATATGCTTTGGTGCTACTACGGTTATAGATAAGACTGGCAACTTGCTCCCATTAGAGGATTTTTTTCCTCCCATCACAAAGGATGTATTTACTATAGAGGATTTTATATTGTCAGAAACGCATATTATACCCACTGCTACACTGGTATACAAAAATCTATTGCCTAAACCTATACCTGAGTTTTATAAAACCATAATGAGCGGAGATATCTTCATCATTTTGATGGTGGCGCATCATGGTAAAACAAAATACATAGACGAACAATTTGCTGTTTACAGAATTCATTCGGGCGGAATCACAAAATCTGCTGAGCATGTTCATAAATCAGATGAGGCCAAAGCTCAGCTGTATGAGCGCATCAACAAATTGCTGGACTACAAGCACGATGCCACTTTTCGTAAGGTATTACTAGACCTTACCAAGGCACGTATCATGTATGGCTCCCGAAACCTGAACCTTACTGGCAAACTAAAAAACGTAATTGCAAATACCGGTGACTACTTCAAATACTCCGACAAAATAAACGTCAAAGAGATAGTGTACTACACTACAGTACTATTTTTTCCTTGGGTGCTGAAGGCTAAAAAGTAATTTCTTTTACAGTACTAATCAAAAAAAGAGACATCCTACCATTGTGGTCAGATGTCTCTTTTTTAGTTATTTAATGGCAGTTAACTACAGTAGCCCTCTCACTACATCTATCACAGCAGCCAGTCCGCTCACATCTTGTCCGCCTGCAGTAGCCATCGATTTCTGACCGCCGCCACCGCCCTTTATCAGTTGTGCCACATGTTCTTTTATTATTTTGCCTGCGTCTAGTCCTCTGGCTGCAGTTACCTTATCATCTACACCCACTGCCACAAATGGTTTGCCATCTATGTTGGCGCATAGTACCACTACATGGTCATTGAGGTGCGCTTTGAGGTCCACACACAGTTTGCGCAGCGCATCAGCATTGCCCACAGTCACTATTTGCCCTACAAACGAAATCTGATTGATGATTTCATCCTTCATCAGCAGTTCGTTGCGTATGCCCACTAGCTGGCGCGCCTCCAGGTATTCTACATGTTTTTCCAGTTTGCTACGTTCCTCTTGCAGTTTTTCTATGGCTTTTACAGGGTCTTTAGCATTCTTCAGTTGGGTGGTTATGCTATGCAGCAATTGTTGCTGTGCCGTTACATAATCTTCGGCGGCCTTGCCACTCACGGCTTCCATACGGCGCACACCTGCCGCCACAGCAGCCTCGCTTGTTATCTTAAAGAAGCCCAGCTCGCCTGTAGCTCCCACATGGGTACCACCACACAGCTCTATAGAGTACTTGGGGTCCATTATCACCACCCGCACCACATTGCCATATTTCTCGCCAAACAGTGCCATTGCACCCATTGCCACTGCTTCGTCCTTGGTCATAGACTTTATCACCACAGGCACATTCTCTCTTATTTTAGCGTTCACTATCGCTTCTATCTGTGCTACTTCTTCATCTGTCACCTTGGCAAAGTGCGAGAAGTCGAAACGCAGATTTTCGTTATTCACCAGCGATCCTTTTTGTGCCACATGCACACCTAGCACATCGCGCAGCGCAGCATGCAGCAGGTGGGTAGCACTGTGGTGTACCTCTGTAGCAGCACGTTTGGCAGCATCTACTTTAGCCATTGCAGGCGCCTCGGTGTTCTCGGGCAGCATAGCAGCAAAGTGAATGATCATTCCATCTTCCTTCTTTGTGTCAGTAATCTGTATCCGCTCATTCGGGAATATCAGCTCACCTGTATCGCCCACCTGTCCGCCGCTTTCGGCATAGAAGGGGGTAGTATCCAGTACCAGTTGGTATTGTTCTTTACCTTTTGATGTTACCTTGCGGTACTTCATAATGTTGGCATCAGATACCAGTGTTTCATAACCCACAAAGTCGCTACCACCTTCTCTCAGTACCACCCAGTCGTCCGTATCCAGTGCAGTAGCAGCACGGCTACGAGTTTTTTGTAGCTGCATCTCAGCTGCAAAGGCAGCTTCGTCTACATGCAGTCCCTGCTCACTACCTATCAGGCGTGTCAGGTCTATCGGGAATCCATAAGTATCATACAACTCAAAAGCAGCCTTACCATCTATGGTAAGTGTATTACTGTTTTGGGTAGTAGTTATGATGTCATCTATTTTCCTCAGTCCCTTATCCAGCGTTCTCAAGAATGCATCTTCCTCTTCCTTCACCACACGGCTCACCAAGCCCAGTTGCAGATGCAGCTCTGGAAATACATCCTGAAACTGCTGTGCCAGCACAGGCATCAATTGGTGCAGCATCG
>CAZRPA010000003.1:0-67387 GCA_964601855.1 uncultured Flavipsychrobacter sp.
GGTTGGCACTTAATGTCACCGTTCCACCAACACATATAGCACCACTGTTGGTAGGTGCTGCTGTGGGTGTGCTGTTGACAGTGACAGATGTGGTGTAAACATCAGAAGGAGTACATCCGCTATGTGTTGTTCCATCGGAAACTGTTAGAGAATATACAGTTGATGAAGTAATTGTTGCAGATGGATTTTCAGAAGTAGTTGATGACAGTGATGATCCACTCCATGTAAAAGTGTTAGCTCCACCTGATGGATTAGCATTTAGAGCTACAGTACCACCAGAACAAATATAACCATTGTTAGTAGGAGATGCTATAGGCTTTGCTTTTACCGTAACAGAAGTTGTGTAAATAGTAGCAGGAGAACAACCAGGGTTGCTTGTACCGTTACTTACTGTAAGTGAATAAACTGTTGTTGCAGTAGGTGCCGCTGTAGGATTGGCAGCAGTAGTGCTAGACAAAGACGGACCACTCCAAGTGTATACAGATGCACCACCTGCAGGATTAGCCGTAAGTACCACAGTACCACCAACACAAATAGGAGCATTGTTAGTAGGAGCAGCAGTGGGTGTAGGATTGACTACTACACTAGTAGTGTACACCGTAGATGGAGAACAACCAGGATTTCCACTACCATCGCTAACCGTAAGTGAATAAACAGATGTTACAGATGGTGTAGGTGACGGATTGGCAATGGTAGAAGTAAAACCACTTGGACCACTCCACGAGAAAGCACTAGTATTGGCACCAGGCATAGCAGATAACGTAGCCACACCACCATTACAAATAGGACCGCCATTAGTAGGTGCAGCAGAAGGAATAGCATTGATAGTTAGTACTGCACTACCTTGATCGCCCCAACAACCAGCTGCAGAGCGTGAGCGGAAATAATAAGTACCAGATGTAGTTATAGATTCACTGGTAGACGCCGTAGAAATTGAAGTACCACCCGCTGTGGTGCCTTGGTAATAAATAGTACCACCAGTACCACCTGAGGCTGTAATAGTAGTTCCGCCACAACGAACACCACCACCTGTAACTGTAACTGTAGTAGGCAGCGCATTGATCGTTACCTTAGTAGTTGCAGAGTCGGCGGTAGTCGTTAAGCTACATTTATTTACAAATCTGAAATAAGTGGTAGCTGTAATAGCAGAAGGCAAAGTGTAACTTTCGTTAGTAGCGCCTGCTATAGTAGTCCAGTTAACACTATCGGTAGATGAGCGCCATTGCATAGATTGACCAGTGGTAGCACCAGAAGCTGTTACAGTAGTGATGCCAGAGCCACAAAACGCAGTATCAGCAGCAGATACGACACCAGCAGACATACTGGTACAGAAAGAAATTTCATGCCCACCTAACACAGGATTGACACTGCTACGTGTGTTACTGTCTATGTCCGTTGTAACCGACACAGGTATACCACTTGCCAATGGTAGATTTGCTGAAACAACTTGCAACCTAAGGTTAGACGTAGAAATGAATGTTGGTAAAACAGATCTACTATTTGCGTTCCTACCATAAAAAGATTGGAAGTCAGCTAATGTTGCTCTATCGGCAGAGGTATATGCTAGAAGATTTGTGCCAGTAACGAAATAGTTATTGTAGTCTAACTCGCTAAAAGTAGTATTAGCAGCAGACGTATAGAATGCCCAACCTTTATCGGTAGTAGAGCTGGTATTGTCGTACTGATTAACAAATATATTGTTCCTCACATCAAGATTACCGCTAGAAGAGTTGGTGTAAAAACATGCAGAACCAGTTGCCATATTAAGACCTGGATAACTGCTGTTAAAATGTACCGTGTTGTGATAAACTTTTACCAATCCAGTACCACTCTCTATGTCTATACCCATAGGATAAAAACTAATAGAGGTCTGAGAATAACATTTAATATCTGATATGAGGTTATTGGCAATTAGGGTATTAGAATTAGCATTACCAATAACTAAAATGATACCTCTAGCACTACCGCCTGTAGATGGGTAAGAGTTAGAGATATTTCTGATAGTGTTTCTGGTAATGGAGCCATTTAGGCAGTTAGAACCTACATATATAGCTGTATTAGCTCCCGTACTGGTTGATGAAGAATTTGAGGTTATGTTCTCGAATAGATTATTAGTTATAGAAGCACCACGAACACCACTGCTCAAATACACCCCTGCAACTGAGTTAGAAGAAGTAGTAATACCCAAATTACGAATTGTATTGTTAGAGATTACAGGGTTAACCATGTTGAATAACATGATGTCCCTGAAACCATTCACAGTAGATGCATTGTAAGTCGCTGGACCAAACGTGTTGTTATTAATTACCCATCTATCTAAACCACCATTTGAAGATGCTGCAACAGTACCACTTGCATAGATAGGATAGAAGAAAGTTCTAAAAGTATTGCCCTCTATTGTTACGGTATCATTATCTAATCCAGAACTTGTAGTTGGGAACGTACCATTATCTAATCCAGCAAGGATACCATAATTGGTAGTGGTATTAGAACCACCCACTAAGTTCATATTCTTAAGAGATATATTCTTACAACCTGGTCCACTACTGCTGGTACTTGCCAACCATATATTGGCAAAAGTAGAAGTAAACGTACTGTTGAGTGTTAGGCTTCTGCCACCACTGTTTATCCCATCAATAGTAATGAAGCGAGCATTCAAAAGCTTGAAAATAGCATTTGTTGTAGCAGGACCATTTATTGTAGCATTTACAGATGCAGCTGGACGAATAGTAAGTGTATTAGTTGCACTTGCAAAAGCATTGTTGTTGAAAGTGATTGGGAAAGTTTCGGTAGGATAAGTAGTGGTAACTAATTCAAAAACAACAGGACCTGTAAGACATCTCGTATTATAAGCATTAGCTGCAAGAGTGATGGTATTGAAATCGCCACCACTACCCACAGTATAAGTACCATTTAAACCTACCTGATATGTATTAGGATTGGTAGGGTGAGTGGTAACAGTATTTACATTAGAAGCTACCAAACTTAAACCAGTGTTAGACCCTACAAAAGCACTATTGTCTTGAGCAATGACATAATAAGAAACAACATCGGCTGTAGCTAAACCACCCATTGTGGCAGCAGTGATAGTAAACGACCAAGTTCCATTAGTAGCTGTACCAGAAGACAAGGTACCTGCTGCACTGTACCAAGTACCTACACCCTTACGGAAATATACCCTAGGCACCAAAGCACCTGTAGTAGGAACGCCTGAAGGATCAGAAATAGTGGCTGTAAATGTACGGTCAGCACTAGTTCCGCAACCGCTATTGGAATAGACAATAACTGGAGGTATGTTATCATTCGGAACACCGTCAAATTCATCAGCGCCAATATCATAACCAAAACCACCACCATTAGTAGAACCTACTGGACCAGGACGAACATCATTGTCATAATCTCTGTCAAAGCCAGCAATTACCGTACCATGAGACTCTATGTCATTAGATGTAGTGCCCATATTGATATGCAAGTCGCCCGTAGTTGTGTTAGCGAATGTTACGGTAGTGCCAGAGTAAGAATTATTGTCCGAACCAGTAATTGACTGCCAGTTTGCAATTGTCCTGTCAGTGTTTTGCCAGTATCCTACTGTACTTGCATTTGCGGAATTCAGTATATTGAAGTTAGAAGCTCCAGCAGGCCATCCTGTAGTAGTACCAAAAGTACCAATAGCGTCAGCTATAGCATAATGTTTACCTGTACCCCCTGTGCGTGCATTATTGAAAATGTTATTCCTGATATCTACGGTTGTAGAATAAGATGAGCTATAATTACCTCTTAAGAAACAAGCTGTATGCAAAGCACCAGAAGAAGCTGAACCACCGATATGAATGGAGTTGTTGTAGATGCGTAAAGGCATCGAATATGTGGCACTATTCATAATACCTGTAAAGGAAGTATTAGTAGTTTCGCCCATACCTAGGGTTATCATATTATTTATGATAGTAGAACCACTAATACCAGTGTTTGGCGACTGAATATGAATACCAATTACCTTTTGTGGTGAGAACGTTGAGGTTCCAGTGCTAGCACATCGCAAATCATATATTCTATTGTTGGCTATATAAGGATCTTTGGCGTTGGTAGTACTTATACCCGCAACATTAGTTGAATTGGTAGTTGTGTTGATATTCCATAAGCTATAAATTGTATTACCTGTTATAGTAGCAAACGGCAAAGTGTTGCCGTAATAACAAATACCTGCGGTACCCACAATGCCACCAAATGTTGTATTTGCATTGTTGGCTGACAAATTACGAATAGTGTTGTTTCTTATAATAGCATTTGCCGATCCCTGATATACAATACCGACATTATAGCTTGAAGTTCCAGTACCCGCCTGTGTAATATTAGCGATGGTATTATCAGCAATGATAGGCGCTTCATAAGTACTGTTGGCGATACTAGCATAAATACCCCATAGCGTTTGAGTACCTGATGCTACTGTTGAAGAGTGAATACTGTTAGCTGTAGAAAGGCTACCAATTAAGTTGTTATTGATGACAGTGGTCGCTGTGCCGGTTGCTTCTATGCCATAGAAACCAGCACCTACAGATGTAGTACTACCCAAAAGTGTAATAGAACCGATAGTATTGTTAGATATATTAACGATACCAGGTAAGGAAGCAAATGTGGTAATACCTCTGAATGCAATAGAACCGTTTGAGCTTATGGTACGGGTAATAGAACCATTACCAGTAGGAGCACCGATGGTGTTACCTGTAGTAGTACCAACGTTAACACTACCAGATGTTATTTCTACTCCATACATAGCTCCAAACGTACCATTCATACTGATGGAACGTATTACATTACCCTGAATAGAACTAGCAGGTGCTGCTGGTGTACCTGAATATGTAATACCTCTGAAAGCAGTAGAACTTGTAGTGGTTAGTGTCATGACACCTGTACCATCTTCGGAAGAATGTCCAATAATATTATTATGAATATTAAAGCCCACACCAGCAGAAGTGTTATTAATCCATATACCTCTGATGGTTTGGCTACTTGTGTATGACCTAGTAGCTGATTGGAAGATACGATTTCCCGTTATGTTCCACTCCTTGTTGCCTACATTTAAGTATATACCACAAGTCTGCGTAGAAGTAGCATAGAAATTAGCTATATTACAATTAGAAATGGTGTTGCCGCTGTTTTCCTTACCAGTAGTACCTGTTGCATAGATACAATTGTATGGAAATAAACCTGAAGCTTCTCTTATGTCACAACTATCTATAAGGTTGTTATCGCTACCTGTAGTAGCAGTAGTAGTACCGAAATATACAACCCCACCAATTGTGCTGGTTTCTGCGCCTCTTAGGTTTACAAATTTCAAAATGTTGTCAGACGCATCGTTAATGAACTGAATGGCGCTGGTGTTGGACGTAGAAGAGGTACTGTTATTAACAATTGTAAGTGCGTTTGTGGTACCTGTTGATCCTACCCTACCATCTATAGTTACATATCTGGCACCATTCATACTGATAAGTGCACCCGATACATTGCCACTTATTGTGAGACTAGATTGTGGTCTGATGATAAGACGTCTACCAGGTCCAGCACATTGTACGCTACCAATGTTGATAGGATATGATTCACCGGTGTAGGTAGATTCAAGTTCTAATACCACATTACCAGCCATCCCTACAGCATTTATTGCTGTTATTGCATTGGCTATAGAAGAGTAATCGCCTGTAGGACCTACGGTTTTGACACCACTCATAGCACATGCCAGAGTACTAATAGTACCGTTAAGAGGTGAAGTGGTTCTGTACTTAGGACCGCCTGTACACATAGAATTAACAGAATATACCCAGAACCAGTAAGGTGTATTGTCTGATAAACCCGTTGCTGTAAAAGTAGTAGAAGCAGCATAAGAAACTACCACGCCTCCCAATGCAGATGCACCAGGAGTGTACTCAACGCCATCTACTGGGGATGATGGTGCAGTGCTTGAGGTGGTACGTATAACCAAATACTTATCGGCTAATGGAGATGTAGCAGGAATGAAAGAACCACTAATAGTAAATAAAGTGGAACTAAACGAAAGCGCAAACGGCTGTCCAGGAGGTGTAACGCAAGCAGGGGGATTGATTACGGTAACAGTATAATCTCTCACATTACCATATGCGACAGCAGTAGTGGGGCATGGCGGAATGGATGGAAATGTTGGTGTGCTATACGCACCAACTATTCTCATTCTGAATGTACCCGGAGTAACGCCTGATGGAATGGTAATAGGAATAACCTGACTAGGTGCAGTGATGGTATTAGTACCTCCCACACTTTCAGCGGCACTAAACGTACCATCTCCATCAAAGTCTATCCACATTTGAACTTTGAATGATGTATAATAGGTGGGTGATGTATTAACCGTAACATTGTAGGTTGTGCCATTATATAAAATTACAGATTGTGACCCTGTAAGATTAGAGTAGTTTCCGGTACATGTTGTAGATGGATCTGTGATAGCACTACTCACACCTACTAATGATGCAATGCTGGTGTTCATTGGATAAATAGAACAATCATTAGCAAAAGTAGGTGTACAAGACGAAGCAGTGAGTGGGCCTGCTGACACCACATTGGTAGTGGCAGTACTACTGCTAGGTGTACAGGTAACGTTACATCTGTAAAAAGTAGTACTTGTGATACCCGTAAAATTGTAAGTAGCATTAGTGGCCCCAGTTATATTTGTCCAGCTGCCGGTACTTGTGGGAGCCGATTGCCACTGAAAGGTAAGCCCAGATGCAGCAGAATAGTCGGCAGTAGACAATGTAAAAGGAGTAGCAGCACCACCAGCCATAGGCAAAATAGATGCTGTGCCAGGAGTAGGTGTACCTGTACAAGGATTAACACCCTGACCAGTAACAGGCAATATGCGGGCGGTAGATAAACCACCACCTGTAATGGTAATTTCGGATGTTACAGCACCTAAAGCTGTAGGCGAAAACCTTACATACAATGGTACGGATGTAAAACCAGGTACAGTGAATGAGTAAGTTTGGGGTGTAGAAAACCAAGTAGTACCATTGAATGAAAACTGGAATAACGAAGAACCAGTGCTAATGGTAACTGGACTTGACAACATGTTTGATGCAGATAATGTAAATACCCGAGATGCAGATGTTGTACTAACCGCAACATAGCCAAAATCTATAGAAGTAGGAGTACCTGTTACTAAAGGGGGTGGAGTAATAATAGTTACTTTATAATCTCTCACATTACCATAGTTGTTGGCGGTAGTGGGGCAAGGTGGTATAGATGGGAAAAACGGAGTGTCATAAACACCCACTATCCTCATCCTGAATGTACCAGATGCCACACCAGTAGGAATGGTAATAGGTATCACCATGGTAGGTCCTGTAACTGTGTTGGTACCTCCTACAGATTCACCAGAAGTAAATGTACCATTACCATCAAAATCTATCCACATCTGCACCCTGAAGGTTGTAGAATAGACAGGAGATGTATTTACTGTTACATTGTAAGTGCTACCCTTCAGCAAGGTTACAGATGTAGACGCTGTAAGATCTACATAGTTGGTAGCACAAGTAGTAGATGGATCGGTAATTGACCCAGACGCTCCTACCAATGACGCTATACTAGTGTTCATAGGATAAGCTGAACACTCGTAAAAGAATGTGGGTGTACAAGATGATGGTGAAAAATAGATAATCTGCACTATGGATGATGTAGAAGATATAGATGATGGGCCACAAGTGACAATACATCTATAATATAAGGTAGTAGTAACGCCAGGTAAAGTGTGTAACATAGTAGTTGCGCCACTGATGTTAGTCCAACCGGTAGTACTATCGGCTGAAGATTGCCACTGATATGTGATGCTACCAGTAGTAGAAGAACCAGTCAAATTTAAGTTGACTGGAGTGGATGCACCTGCTGTGAGTGAAGATGCGGTAGCTGTACCAGCTACCGGAGTACCAGTACATGCGGTTACACCATTACCAGTTATTGAAAATGTTTGAGTTGCAGCTAAGCCACCACCAGAAATTGATATGTTAGAAGTAACTGTACCTAATGCAGTAGGCAAGAACCTAACATAGAATGGAACTGAAGTAAAACCAGGTAAAGTGAATGAATATGACTGAGGAGTAGAAAACCAAGTAGTACCATTAAATGAAAACTCATAGTTGGAAGAACTAGTGCTTACCGTTAAAGGAGTGGATGTCATGTATGTAGCAGTAAGTGAAAACACCCTTGCTGCAGATACAGTACTGACAGTTACATTGCCAAAGTTAAGAGAAGTAGGACTTGAAGTAACTGCTGGCGGAGGATTGACCAAAGTAACACTATAATCTCTTACGTTACCATAGTTGATAGCAGTAGTAGGACAAGGAGGGATAGAGGGGAAAGTAGGAGAACTATATACTCCCACTATCCTCATTCTGAATGTACCGGAAGCCACTGTAAGTGGGATAGTAATAGGTATGACCTGAGAAGTAGCTGTTATTGTGTTTGTACCACCTACAGACTCATCGGCAGTAAAGACACCATCACCACTAAAGTCTATCCACATTTGCACTTTAAAAGAGGTGTAATACGTAGGAGAAGTATTTACTGTTACGTTGTAGGTATTGCCCTTCAACAAGGAAACAGATGTAGACGCTGTGAGGTCAACATAATCTGAAGTACAAGTAGTAGAAGGATCTGTTATCGCGCCTGATACACCAATCAATGAAGCTATGCTGGTATTCATTGGGTAGCTAGAACAAGGATAAAAGAACGTAGGGGTACATGAAGATGGTGCAAAATAAGTAACCAAAACATTGGAAGAGTTGGAAGAAAAAGATGAACTGCTACAAGTAACAACACACCTATAATAACGTGAGGCAGTAACACCAGACATTACATGTGTCATTGTAGTAGCTCCGCTGATGTTTGACCAACCGGTAGAACCGTCGGCGGATGATTGCCATTGGAAGGTTAGTCCGCCAGAAACGGTAGTACCTGTCAAACTTAAAGTAACGGGAGTAGCAGAACCAGCGGAAGAGGGAGATGCTGTAGCAGTACCGGCTGTGGGCGTACCACTACACGCAGCAGCACCCGTACCCGTAACTGGTATATTGTATGTAGAAACTAGTCCACCACCTGTAACAGTAACATTGCCACTGTAAGCTATAGATGCTGTAGGATTGAACCTAACATAAACTGTGGTAGCTGAAAACGCGCCGGAAGTATAAGAAATATCATAAGATGAAACCCAAGTAGTACCATTATTAGATACCTCGAAATTTGCTGGAGCAGTAACAGTTACGTTACCCGAAGCAGGATTGAGACTCAGTCCACTAAGAGAAAAAATCTGAGCGGCAGAATTGGTACCAGTAGTGACACTACCAAAAGCAAGGGAAGTGGGAGATGCTGTAACAGTAGGAGCAGGCGTCCAAGTTATAATAGTATTAGCAGTTGGTGTGGTAGTACAACCAGCAGAAAATGTAGTGGAAACTGAAGTAAACGTTTGGTTGGTAAGATTGAGAAAGTCTGTTCCAGAATTAGCAATACCTATTGTTGCAGAATTTCCAGAGTAGGTAGAATTTCCGTAGCAATATTGAATTTGGTTGGTGCCTTCAAACAACTTGATTTGATATGTAGCATTACCAGTTCCAGTTAAGTTACCCCAACCAGCTGCGGGGGTACCCCATTGCATGGTTAGTACCCTGTTTGGTGCAGAGCCCGAAACCTGGTAATATACACTGCCCGACCCGTTTAGGTCATCCCAGAAGCATGGCAAAAACCCTACCCCGCCGCTTACTAACCCCATAGAGCTGTTAGTGTAATTTGTCGCAGTACTATTAGACAATGAAGCCCAACCATTGGAACACATAGATACTGTAGTGTAGTTAGTGCCACAGTACTTAAATGTAAAGCCAATAGAGATGGACGATAGTGTTAAATCATCTCCTGTTATGGCAGTGGTAGATGTAGTGCCACCCAAACCAACTATGCTGGAATAAGTACCTGTGGAACGGGAAAACAGATAACTAGCGGCAGTTTGTCCGTAACCAGAAAACCCAATACAAATTGCAAACAATACAAGTAACGCTCTTTTCATAACACTGTATTTATTATTTTTCAACATTGTAAGATTTAAAATACACTACTTAAAACCAACTGTAAGCAAATACCACATTGCATTTCAGGCAGAAAGACAATGTGAATATTAACCAAAAGCTACAATACTGTGATAAAAATAAGTAATTGGTTGCAATTTTAACAATTTTATTTCTGCACAAAACACTAAATGTCAACCAATTAAGTAGTTGGACAAATTAATTTTATAAAATCAAAATAATTATACATATTGGATATTCTAACTTGAAATAGTGCGATTGAGGTATTAGAAATAATACAGAATTAACATTTGATAGAAATTATTTCGTAAATTGCAAATTCTTTATGAAGACAATATTTTTCGAAGATTTGGGGGAGATAGCCTATGATACAGCTTGGGATTATCAGGAGAAATTGCTGAAAGAAAATCTGAATATCAAATCGGAATGGTATAGTACACAAAGCACTACTGTACCCTACAACCTCAATACGAAACACCATTTGCTTTTTTGCAGTCACCCACACGTATATACTTTGGGTAAAAGCGGACACATAGAAAACCTGCTTGTAAATGACACCAGACTGAAGGAACTAAACGTATCTTTTTTCAAGACCAACAGAGGTGGAGATATAACCTATCATGGACCGGGACAGATAGTGGGCTACCCTATTCTGGACTTGGAACACTTTGTGACTGATTTGGGAAAATACATGCGCAATCTGGAAGAAGTAATTATACGTATGTTGTTAGACTACGGAATTGTGGCAGGCAGACTACCTGGGTCTACTGGTGTGTGGCTAGATGCTGATATACCTGGCAGCGCTAGAAAAATATGTGCTATGGGTGTGAGATGTAGCCGGTGGGTAACAATGCATGGCTTTGCACTGAATGTAAACACAGACCTTAAATACTTTGACTACATCGTACCCTGTGGTATTACAGATAAAACTGTAACATCGATGCAAAAGGAACTGGGAAGGGCAATTAGCGAAACAGAAGTAAAAAACAAGTTGATTGAAAAAATGGAAGAGGTATTTGAAGCAGAAATTTTGACAAAACACCAACAAACTTACCAATAGACATCACTACACAATACTAAGCATCGCATAATCGTTGTAGTAATGTGAAATAGAAATGAACAAACACAATATAACATACCACTGGGGAGATAGATCGTTGCTGATAACGCTAGGCAATAAAATAGCTAAGCGCATACTAGCATTGTATATCTCTGAATTCATCCTCACCGCGGGGATGGCTACTGTGTTTTTGTTGCAATCTATTCCATTCAAACATAATTTCATAAACTGGTTGGCAGCAACAGGCTCTGCAATTCTGTACTTGCTAGCAGCTTACCGGTTCCTTGCCAGAATACTGTACAGGGAGCAACTGTTACTAGACAATAATTACCTGACTATAGTACGAAAGACATTGTTATCGAGAAAGATAAACAGATTTGAGTGGCACAATATAGGAATGCTGCACTATGAGGGAAAAACGCCTAAAACTGATCATCCGCTAAAAGGAAAATCATTTGATTACTTTGGGTTTGAAACACAAGAACACCTCATACAAAGCTTGCACCACGAAGGGAACATGTATTTTGATACGCCTACAGGTCGTGTGTACTTTGCCCCTGGCGTGTACTCATGGGATGCTGAGAAAATGGTGCAGATGATGAAAATATACACTGGTACGTCTCTGAAACTGGGACCTGAATGGGAAGAGATGCTGCAGGAATATGATGAGAACACCAATAACTAGCAATCTACATAGAGAGCTTGATGTATCCTGACTCGAACAAAACACCATCTCGTCGTATCACATATTTGTAAGTACCACTTCTGGCAAAGTTTCGCTTGTCAATAATCACTTCTTCCAACTTGATATGCGGAACATCAACAATAATTACACCATTTGAATTGAAGAAACGAACAGAATATAGATGCTGTTTGAAATTGATAAGCGGTAGCTTAATGACTACATGACCAAATATCTTGTGTATAAAAACAAACCTAGGCTGTATAAATGAAGCATCATTCATATCCATGTCGGGATATGAGAGCCGGAAAGGTATTTTGACTTGCTGCTCGTTATGTGGTGCAGTAGTGCCAACTTCAAGTGTTTTTGCAGTGATGTCAGACACCTGAGTAGGTGATGAGCCTTTCTGTACCACCTTGCGCGACTGATGCGAGGCTGCCTTACAAACATTGCTACTCCATGACAACCCAGAATTAAAAACTATACTTAACCTGTAGTACCCCGTACCAACTACTGGGGCATAGTCTGTGTAGTACTGCGCTCCTTTAGTTACTTCTTTCACGTAGCCTATAGTTGCGAAGTTAGCATTGCTATCTACAGACCGTTTTACAGCAATCGATTTTACACCATCGTATTGGCACACCCAGTTCAATGTTACAAGGCCACTATCTGCTACAGCATTGATAGCTGGCAGCACAGACTGTGCAGTACTATATTGAATACTACCAGTAAGTAGCAACAAGGTAATAACTGCCCACAATAGCCTTCTGAGATTCATACTATAAACGTAGTACAAAATAACCTACCAAAACATAAATTAGTTAAAACCGGAATGACATAAAATAATTCGGGTGCTAGTTGTTAATTTTGCGCCTCTGCAATCGACCTACACACGATGGCATATATTTACCAATTTGAAAAACTGTAGCTTTTTATTGATTCGTGTTTTCCTTATTCTTCTGCTGGCAGGTGGAAGTAGTTTTCTCAGTGTAGCACAGCCATCTACCCTACCTATGACTCCGCAACGAGATACCAGTAGAGATAAAACTAATAATGGAAAATGGAAAAATGAAGAAGCCAGAATAACTGCCCAAAAGCTAAACTCGATACACAATACCCTACCCGACACCAATATACATACTTACCATCGCCGACCATTTGTGCAGCCATGGGCAAGAGATATGGGCAACCCCGGTAGCCCGATAAACAATCTTTACTTCACTCCCGAAAACCGTGTAGGCCCTACACTAGGTTATCATGTGTTTGACCAATATAAATTCAATATAGATAGTCTTAACTATTTCAATACTGATAGACCCTACTCGGTATTCTCCTACCAAACCGCAGGCCGACAAGAACACGTAGCCAGCATACTACACACCCAAAACATAAAACCCAACTGGAACTTTGCGGTAGAATACAGAAAACTGAATTCGCCCGGATATTATAAAATACAAAGAAACAACCACGACAACATTTACCTTACAACCAACTATAAAAGCCTGAACCAGCGTTATAAACTAAATGCTGCCATGGTGTACAACTTGCAACAGCATGACGAAAATGGTGGAGTAGTAAATATCTCTGACCTTGACAGTGCAGCATTCAACAACAGAAAAACTATAAACACGGCTTTTCAGAGTGAACAGTACAGTGCCACCCGATCGTCGGTAAGTAACGTACTGAGAGAGTTTACTGTGCTGATACAAAACAGTTACTCATGGGGTAATACTGATACTACCTATGACGAAAATGACACCGCAGCATACACTTACAAGCATACACCTAGGTTCAGTATCACACACAATACACGCATAAGTACTGAAGAGCACCGATATAAAGACCTCACCCCCGACTCTACAAGGTATACGCCTTTGTTTACCCGCTCCTTCCCTAATAAGGGCTCGGGATATTATGGTGCAGGTGGCGATTCTGTGTTTACTAGACAAAAATGGTTTTGGGTAGATAATAAAATACTGCTCAATGGCTATGTGGGTAAAGCAGATAGACAACTACAGTTTACAGCGGGTGCAGGTATACGGTACGATCAGTTTATATCAGACCCTGTTTCTAAAATAACTGTAGATAGCCCTTTCTTCAGGATAGGTTATGACCGCAGAAGTATAGCTAGCAGCTACATAGAAGGGCAGATAAAACGAGAAGCAGCAACACCTACAGCATGGGAATATCAGGCTGCCACACGGTTCATATTTGCGGGGCAATATGCAGGCAATTTTGCACTTAATGCCAGCCTTAGCAAACATACTACCAACAACAAAGCATTCTTCACTGCGGGCTTTAGCCAACAACTGGGTAGTGCACCCTATAACTATAGCACCTATCAGAATGCGTATTCATACAACAACTTCCAGCTATCTACAGAAAGTGTAACCAATGTGTACGCAATGCTGAGCTATAACAAGCTGAGGCTACAAGGTGGAGCAGGGCTGTACCTGCTCAATAACTATATTTATCTGGCCAATAACCAGTTGCCTGCCCAGTACACTGTACCTTTTTCCATACCACAGGTATGGCTGAGAAAAGTATTCAGAATGGGTAACTTTTATCTTGACAATGAGCTAGTATATCAGTTGGTAGATAGCAGCTTACCTGTTAATATCCCATCATTGATGGGCAGGCATCAATTTAGTTTCGAACGTGCATTATTTAAAAATGCTATCAAAATAGTATTGGGTGTGGAAGGAAGGTATAACACTGCCTACAACCCTGCTGGTTACAGTACAATAATGAACAGATTTTACAATCAAAGTCAGGTAAACATCACTAATACCCCAGAGCTTTCTACATTTCTAAATTTCCGTATCAAACGTTTCAGAGCATTTATAATGGTAGATAATCTGCAACAACGTTTTGCTCGTAATGCAGTACTCTACACGGGAGTGCCAATAGCCAATTATAGCAATACAGGCAAAGAGTATGTGCCAGTGTATGCCACCCCTAATACCATGCTCAGGTTCGGGTTCAACTGGGCAATGGTAAACTAGTACAAATCTGAACATGCTCCTTATTTTTTTCTTGTGCTTACAGCAATGCACATACCTGCAACAGCAGTAATATTTTTTGTACTTTCGGCAATCATTGGATTACGATGTAGTGTATTAACACCACTACACAGCAATGTGCAGTGAGAAAATAAGTAGCTATGAAGAAACTAGTACTTGGTATTGCAGCTATTGGGCTTGTTAAAGCATCTATTGCCCAGCACAACATGGGAATAGCCAACAACAACTGGGCAAGTATAAACGGAGTATTTCTCAACCCAGCCAATATAGCTGAAAGCAGAGAACATAAATCAATAACATTTGCAGGTATATCGTATGGTGCAGATAACAATGCTGGTGCCATAAGTGCAAAGGAGGGCTTTAAAGTAGCTGTGGGCGACGGTAAGAGCAATAATATGTTCAGATACTCGAACAATAGCAGCGTCAGTATGATGGCGCCTTATATGAACATTACAGGACCATGTGTGATGCTAAGATTGGGTAAAAACAATAGCATAGCATTCACCAGCCGTATTAGAGCTATGAATCAGTTTAATGAATTTGACCAAACATTTTTCCGATCATTAAACGACCTTACGTATGTACCTACAGAAAATAGCCAGAACTCTCTAAAGAACTTTGTGTACACGCTGAACTTGTGGAGCGAAGTGGGTGTGACCTATGCAGGAGTATTGTATAAAAAAGGGGCACACAAGCTAAAAGGGGGCGCTACACTCAGGTATCTGGGCGGTATCGCCTATGTTGCGCTGCAAGGCAACAATATGGACGTAAAGTTTACTAAAGGTAATAATACATTTTTTGCTAGTAATACCGACCTAACGTATATGAGTAATATGCTCAATACTAGGAGTGCACAAGGCAACGACATTTCGAAAGGATTTATATCGGCAATATCTAGTGGTAATTTTGGTAGAGGTGTGGGTGGTGACCTAGGTCTAGTATATGAATACAAACCTGCTGACAGTAAAAAAGGAGCATCCTATAAATCAAGGTTTTCGCTGGCACTGTGCGATGTAGGCAGCACTATATATAGCGATAAAATAAGCACAAACGAACGTATAACAGGTGAAGGCAACCTAAAGAGCTCCAGCATAATTACTAATGTTAAGAACTTTGAAAACATGCGCAATTATGTGGTAGCAAATGGCTATAAGGTAGAAATAACTAAAAAAAGAGTGAAACTGAATATGCCTACACGGCTTATGCTGGCAAGTGATTTGCACTTGCAGAAGGAATACTTTCTAAATTTTTCTTTCTTGTGTAATTTGGCAAACAGGGAAAAATTGGGTAACTCGTACTACAACCAATTTACGATAACGCCACGCTACGAAACGAAAAAGGTGAGTGTGGGAATACCCCTTACTTACAGTACTCTGTCAAACAGTTTTAAAGCTGGTGCTGGTCTCTTTTATCATGGCTTTTTTGTGGGCAGCGACGACATGCTGGCATTTGTATCTCGCAGTCAGTATGGTCTTAATTTGTATGGTGGTGTGAATATGCTTATTTATAAGTAAACACTATGTAGCAACTGGTTTCTAACAACCGATTTACAGCAATAATTTGCTTGAGTATCAATTGAATACGGAAACAGGCAAAACCTGTTAATGAGAACTTATAATATTGCGTTTTAACGTAGCTTTAACCCTACCAAACAACTAGCCACAACGATTAAAAGTATTTTTGTACTTACCTCAAATGAAATGCATTAATTACTTTATGTGGCGGTATTCATTAGTATTGCTCTTACTTACAAGTGCATTCCACTTTGCCAGCGCGCAAAATGTAGTGTTTACAGCGGTAGCTGGTGCCAACAAGATAGGCGTAAAAGACCAAGTGGAGGTGCAGTATACTATTAGAGATGCTCAGAACTTACAATCTGTAACTAACCCATCTGATGCAGACTTTATCATAGTAGGTGGTCCGTATCAGTCGCAGAGTTCTAATACTTCTATTACAGGCAATAGAGTAGTTACATCACAGAGCTTATCGCTTACCTATGTAATTCAGCCTCGCAAAGAGGGTACTTTTACTATTCCTCCTATTACTGCCCGCGACGCTGCTGGCCATCAATACCAGTCAAATGCACTGACCATACAGGTAATACCTGGCACTGTGATTCAGCAGCAACAACAACAAAAAAGAGCGAGAGGATACGATCCATTTGCAGGTGATGATGATGTGCTGGCGCTAATGAGACAAATGCAGCAAATGCAACAAATGCAGATGCAACAAATGCAACAGCAACGAGGCAGACAAGCACCCACACAGCCTGCCCCCAACGAGCCCGAACCTCCTGTAAACGATGCTGAGATAAAAAAAGACTTGTTTATAAAAGTAACTGCCGATAAAAGCAAAGTAAACGTAGGAGAACAAGTCACTATTAGTTACAAATTATACTCTCGCATACCTATGCAAATGGGTATATCTAAACTGCCCTCTCTCAATGGTTTTTGGACTCAGGACTTTGAGACACCAAAACAAATGAAACCAACAGAAGAAATACTGGATGGCAAAAAATATCAGGTATTCCTGCTGAAAAAATCTGCTCTATTTCCACAACAAACTGGCAATCTGGAACTAGACCCTGCTGAGGCAAAGGGTATGGCCCGAATAGTGCAACAGGTACGCCGTAAGATGTCTGATATGTTTGACCCATTTGGTGCGGGTACATTGATGATGAATGACCCTTACTTCAACAACACTTACTACAACACCATGGCATACAAAGATGTGCAGGTGCACCTGAAAAGTAGCCCAGTAAAAATAACAGTTACTCCGTTGCCAGAGCAGGACAAACCTGCAAGTTTTGGTGGTGCAGTAGGTAAATTTACCATCAGCAGTAAGATGGATAAAAAGACACTAACAACTGATGATGTAGCCACACTGACGCTTAACATAACAGGTAGTGGAAATCTGAAACTAATAGAAGCACCAAAACTAAACCTACCAAACGGACTCAACACCTACGACCCTGTAATCATAGATACCATTACCAGCAGGAGTACAACCATAAGTGGGTCTAAAATTATTACCTACGTTATCACTCCGCAAACCTCAGGAGATTATGAAATACCGCCCGTTTCATTCACCTACTTCAACCCTGAAACTAACACCTATGTAACCGAAACTACAGAACCTGTAAAGTTGAATGTAACTCCAGGAAAGAGAGGTGACAATCAAAAATCAGGCACTAACAGTGTGAGCTACAAAGACATACACGACATAGTGAAACAACCACCGGCTACATACTATTCCAAATCTAGTCCGTTGTTGTTTACTGCCAGTTATTGGTCGGCATATGTACTGCCGCTAGCCTTGTATTTTGGTATGGTGTACTGGAAACGTAGAGATGAAGAACTATCGAAAGATAGCACATTACTACGCAGAAAAAGAGCAAATAAAGTAGCACTGCAACGACTGATAACCGCGAAAAAACTACTGCAACAACAGAGCAAAAAACCATTTTACGAAGAAGTATCGAAAGCTATATGGCTCTATCTTAGCGACAAACTTTCCATACCATTATCAGGTCTATCGCGCGAAACAGCTATAGAGGCTATGAGCAAACGTAATGTACCTGCAGATGTACAAAAAAAGCTGGAAGATGTTATATGGGAATGTGAAAATGCGCTGTATGCTAGTGGCAGCTCTCGCCAAATGTCTGACACGTACGAAGATGCAGTAAAAGTTATCAGTAACCTTGAAGATATATTCAAAGCATGAACAAGATAATAGGTATATCAGCTCTGTTTTTGCTTATGACGTCGCATAGTTTTGCGGCTGATAATAATTTGTATTGGAAAAAGGCAACGTCTTTTTATTTGCAAAAACAATATGATAGTGCCGCTAATTACTTTGAGCTAATAGCTGCCAGCAAACCTCAGAATGCTGAGCTGTACTACAATCTGGGCAATGTGTATTACCGTATGAACCGTATAGCACCAGCGGTACTCAACTACGAAAGGGCACTAAGAATAAACCCCTCATATACCGAAGCTCAAGACAATTTGGCCATTACTCATGCACGTATCAACAATCATACACTTCCAGCTGATGACATATTTTTTGTTGAATGGTGGAAGTCAATAACGGCTCATACCAATGCTTCTATGTGGGCTATTGTCGCATTGTTATTTTTCGTTCTTTCTATCATCATTTTATGGGTTAGGAAATATACTACATGGGGCAACAAACTGCCTTTACAGTTGCCTGGAATAAGCGGTTTTGTTTGTGCAGTTTTCTTGATATTCTGTTACAAGTCATCGCGCAATTTTACCCACTTCAATGGTGCCATAGTGATGGAAAATGATGCACCACTGATGAACGAACTACAAAAAGGAAAACCAATTGCGCTGATACCAGAAGGGACTTCAGTAAAGGTATTGAGCCAAAACGGTAACTGGGTAGAGGTTAGTTTACCTGATAGCAGATCTGGCTGGGTATTAGTATCGCAAATTGAAAAAATTTAACCCTATTACCCTTATCAATTAACACTTTTGAATTGATACCGTGGAATACCCCGATGCAATAACAGAACTACAGTATTTACACAAAATAAAAATGCCTGAGGTGACGAAATCACTCAGGCATTTTTCACTTCAATACAATTTTTCCCGAAGGTTATTATTCGTCAATATCCACTGCTGGGCGACGGAAAGTTTCTTCTATATCGCTGTCAGGATTATCGGTTTGTTTTACACCATCTAGCATAGTAGCATCTGCCTGACAATCATCGAACCCTGCTGGTTGTTCAAATCTTTTGTTGGGGTCTATACCAGTTTTACTGTCAGCATATACACGCCTCATAAAGTAAGCCCAAATAGGCAGTGCCGCAGCAGCACCCTGCCCTAGCCGCTCGCTACGAAAACGAAACTCTCTGTCATCGCAGCCTACCCAAGAGCCTGCCAGCAACTGTGGCGTATAACCTATAAACCAAGCATCTGCCTGATTGTTTGTAGTACCTGTTTTACCAGCCACATCGTTGTGGATGCCATACCTGTACCTAAGCCTGCCACCAGTACCAGCATTCACCACACCCCTCATCATCTTCACCATTTTGAATGCTGTATTGCTGTTGATGAGCTCTTTTTGTTTGGCAGCAAAACTCTTAACAGGCATACCGTTTTTGTCTTCAATTTTTATCAGGAAGTAAGGGTCGGTATGCATGCCCCCGTTAGGAAACATACTATACGCACCCAGCATCTCGAACAAAGAAATATCAGATACGCCTAGTGCTACAGAAGGAAAAGCATCCATACGGCTGGTGATACCACATTTATGTGCAAAATCAATAAATGGCTCAATACCTACTTGTTTCAGAATGTACAGAGCAGCATTGTTGATAGACTTTGCAAGTGCCGTCATCATCATGATATCGCCTTCATCAGAACCTCCAGCATCATAGGGCGTTTCCATATTCGGAAATTCCTGAGGTGCTGTAGATACAATACCACAAGGCGAAAACCCATTATCAATAGCAAAGGAATACAATAGTGGTTTGATGGTAGAACCTACCTGCCTTTTGGTATTGATGTTTACGTGGTCATACATAAAGAAGTTATGATCTATACCACCCACCCAAGCCTTTACCTCTCCTGTAAACGGATCCATAGCCATAAAGCCAGCTTGCAAAAACAACTTCATGTATTTGATAGAATCTATAGGACTCATAAACGTATCAATA
Organism: uncultured Flavipsychrobacter sp.; assembly: GCA_964601855.1. Classification (GTDB taxonomy): domain Bacteria; phylum Bacteroidota; class Bacteroidia; order Chitinophagales; family Chitinophagaceae; genus Nemorincola. The sequence continues at coordinate 20,540 of CAZRPA010000003.1, forward strand.
GACCGCTTACTGTTCCAAGCAAAAACCTTCATTTTTATTGGCTTTGCCATTTCGGCAATCGCTGCTTTTTCGCTTTTGTCCTGATTGCGCAGCATTTGGTACCTGTCACTAGCCTTTATGGCATTGTTGATTATCGTTTGCACGTTTCCTTTACGCTTCCATACAGCACCATCTACATAGCCAGGCTGCGCTACAAACTGCTTCTGCAAACTGGTAAGATGCTCTTGCACTGCTTCTTCAGCATAGCGTTGCATTCGCATATCTATAGTGGTATATATCTTAAGCCCGTCTTTGTATATATCATAATTAGTACCATCGGGCTTTTTCAGGTCTTTGCATGCTTGTTTTACATACTGCTCCACCACCTGCCTGAAGTAAGGAGCTATACCATCGTGATAGTCAATTTTGTGATAATCGAGCGGCGTTTCTTGCGATTTGAGGGTCTCTAGTTGAGCTTCGGTAATATAGTTGTACTTGTGCATCTGCTCTAGCACCACATTTCTACGCTCTTTTGCACGTTTTGGACGTGTGCGCGGGTTGTAAGTAGAATTAGCTTTCAGCATACCTACCAGAACAGCAGCCTCATCAATATTAACATTGTCGGGTGTTTTGTTGTAAAAAGTGAGTGAGGCATTTTTGATACCATATACATTGTCACCAAATGGCACAGTGTTTAGGTACAAGGTAATAATCTCTTGTTTGGTAAGGTTTCTTTCTAGTTTTACAGCAAGTACCCATTCTTTCAATTTCATGAATGGTAGCGTGAACACACTTTCACTTTTGCGGGGGAAAAGATTTTTGGCAAGCTGCTGTGTTATGGTAGAAGATCCACGTTTTTTGTGCATGAGCACATAAAAAGGTATAGCTATAGTAGCTACTGGGTCTATACCTGCATGGTCATAAAACCGGGCATCCTCAGTAGCCAGCAGCGCATTGATTATATTGGGAGATATTTCATTGAATTTGCTGTTTGACCTATCGAGAACATAATACCTGCCCAGTAGTGTACCATCCACCGCCAGTACCTCTGATGAAACCGCACTTTGAGGGTTCTCTAATTCGGCAAGTGAGGGCATATACCCTACCATGCCATTTTCTATACCTATTACCAGCAACACTATGGCTACCAGAAAGATAATGAATGAGTACCACAGTCTGCGTATGTATCGTCTGGTTTTACCAGCCGCTTTGTCCGTGTTGTTAGCTTGTGTTTTCAATGTATGCAAATGTAAGTGAAATACTGTTTTGCGAAACAACTACCAAGTAATGATGATAGAAACTAAAAAAACAGGTGAATGAAAATATTACAATAAACGGACAACACAATAAGCAAAATTTAAAACCAGCAAAACAATAGATACGTATATTTGCTAAGTAACTAATCCATAAAAATAGAAAGCTTATCAATTTTATGAAGAAACAGACTTTACTTCAATTGCTCTTTGCACTGTTTATTTTACCATCTACTTTGTTTGCCGAAGAAAAAGCGATGGATGCATTCATTGCGAGAATAAAAGAAACAAACAAATTTGTGTCAGTCAATGACATCTGGCATTCCGACAAAAACTTCGACAAATCGGCATTGCTGCAAAAAGTAGAAGATGCAGAGCCATTATTGATTGATTACACCAAACTATCGCAGTTTATCGCTACCAATAACACTGCTATCTCACTTACTTTCCCTGCAGTGGGCGGTGGTAGTTTTACCATAGAATTGTCGCAATACAACTTTCTGACCAATGACTTTGAGGTGCATGAAATGGGCGAAAATAACACAGACAAAAAAGTAGCTTACACCCCGGGCATATATTATCGTGGCATAGTGAAAGGCGAAAAGGGCTCATTGGCTGCATTTTCATTCTTCAACAATGAGGTATATGGTATGTTTTCCATTCCCGGAAAAGGCAACTATGTATTGGTAGCTAATACTATGGTAGGTGAGTCTTTCAACAGAAACCAGCATTATGTGCTGTATAACGACCACGACATCAAAAACCCTGAAAACCTACCTGGCTGCGACGCTGACCAACTACCAGAACTAAGAGAAGCTGCAGAAAAACCAACATCGACATTCTTGAACAACAAAGTTTATAATAGCTGCACAGAAGTAAGAGTTTATGAAGTGGGCGATTATGCAACCTACCAAACAAAAGGATCTAGTACTACTAATGTTACTAACTTCCTTACAGCATTGTTTAACAATCAAAGTACGATATACAGAAACGAGGGAATACCAATAGTACTGAAATATGTACAAGTAAACACGGCCACAGATGTTTACCAAACTATTACTAGTGCTATGTCTATTAGATTTTTGAAAAAATTCGGTTGGCAGACTAAAAACGTAATGCATGGTTGTGATGTGGCATTACTTTTCTCTTCTAAGTTCAACTCTGGTTATGGTGCACTGGGTGGTGTGGCTTGGTTAAGGTCTATGTGTAGTTCTTATCGTAACTCTGACTCAGGCGGACCTTACGGATACATCAACATCAGCAACTCTGGTGTGGTTAACTTCCCTACTTACAGTTCTAATGTACTTGTAGCTGCTCACGAAATGGGTCATATGGTAGGTTCTCCGCACACACACGCGTGCTGCTGGAATCCGCCAGCTCGGAACACAGCTATAGATAAGTGCTATACATTGGAAGGTAGCTGCCCTAATCCATCACCGCTCTACCCTACTGCGGGAGGTACTATAATGAGCTATTGCCATTTGGTATCGGGTGTAGGGGTTAACTTTTCTAATGGATTTGGCAAACAACCAGGTGATACCATAAGAAGGTTCATATTTAGCAAATTCTCAAATACGTGTGGGGAAGTGTTTTTCCCAAGCAGAGCATTGTCAACTACTAACAGAACTATTTCTGCTAACCGTGAATGTACCTATGTAACTGGCGGCGTATCTACTACCTACTATTGGAAAGATAACAGCTCTGCTACACACAACGACGACACACTGGTACTTAAAGTAGTAAAAAATGGCAACAACATAGGCAATCTTGACACTACAGGCTTTGCAGTAACAACGGGTACTATATCTGGCTACGGTGCTGGCACAGGTGTCACCGCTATCTTCCCGGCAGGTACTGCGGGTGTATCTACTACTGGAGCTAACATTGCCATGCGCAGATATTGGAATATAACGCCTACTGGTACGGCCACTATTACCACACCTGTAGAAGTATTTTTCCCTTTCCTAGCCAAGGATACTGCAGATGTAAGTGGTAGCCACCCTGGCGCCACACCACTTAGTAGCTATAAAATGTATAAAGTAAACAACCCGATAGACCCTAACCCTGCCAATAGCTTCACATCGGCGACGGCTACTAACTTCAGTGTGTACTCTTATGGCACTACCTCATCTACTACAAATTGGGCTTTCTCAACAACCGATAGCACATACTTTGCAAGTATGAAAATGAATAACCTATCAGGTGGAGGTACAGGTTTCTACCCTAGTAATTTGCCAGTGACCAATGTGCAAGATGTGAACAACAAAAATACTCCTATCTACATCTACCCAAATCCTACACAGAATGAGTGGTACATATCTACGGTAGAGCTTGCCGGTAACACAACTCTTACCTTCAGACTATATACGGCAGACGGAAGAGAGGTTAAAAATGAAATATTATCGGCAGGTAGCGTAAACACTATTACTACCAATAACCTGCCGGTAGGAGTATATTACTACAAGATAAATAGCGAGCATAACAGCTATACTGGTAGCCTGATAAAAAACTAAAAACAGAAATTTATTATCATTTCAAAAAAGGTTGCTTAAAAAATATTTCAGCAACCTTTTTTTAATGAAGTACACCAGCATTGCTTCATTTAGCCAAAGAAGATAAAAAATGTAGTGTGGGTGTGCTAACTAATTTCGGATTTTGGGTATTATGATTACATTTGCAGTCTATATAAAAATATAAATCTTCATGGCTACAACAGCAGACATGCGTAACGGGTTGATAATTAAACTCGACGGCAACCTTTATTCAGTAGTAGAATTCGGACAAAATAAAACTGCAAGAGCAGCAGCAAAAGTGTGGGCAAAATTGAAAGGTGTAGACAACAACCGCTCTATAGAACATACTTGGAACTCTGGCGACAATATATTTCCTGTACGTGTAGAGCGTCGTAACTATCAGTTCTTGTACAAAGATGATGCAGGTTTTAACCTGATGGACAATAATACATTCGAACAAATCGTATTGGGCGAAAACATGATAGAACGTCCTGAGCTGTATAAAGATGGTCAGGAGTGTTTTGTGGTATTCAATACAGAAACAGAAGTACCAATGGGTGTAGAGTTGCCACCGAACGTAACGCTTATGGTAACCTACTCAGAACCAGGTGTAAAGGGCGATACTGCAACCAGAGCTATGAAAGCAGCTACACTGGAAACTGGTGCTACAGTGATGGTACCACTGTTTGTAAATGCTGACGAACTGATACGTATAGACAGCAAAACAGGTGCATACATAGAAAGAGTAAAATCATAGTATAATACTTAACCAGAGCGTACTATTTTAAAAACATTTATCTACTTATTTCGATAAAAACAACACTCATGGAGTACAAACAAATTCAGGAACTGATAAAAACAATCAACAAGTCTAATATCAGTGAGTTGAGCATCGAAGAAGGTGACTTCAAAATCACTATTAAACAAGACTTCACTGGTCAGCCACAACAATATGTAATGGCTCCGGCACCTGTGCAACATGTGATAGCTGCACCTGCTGCACCACAGCAAGCTAGCGAAGCAGCACCTGCGGCTCCTAAAGCAGCGGCACCTACCGAGAATAATGCCAATCATATCATTATCAAGTCGCCAATGATAGGTACATTTTATCGTAGCCCATCGCCAGACAAGCCCGTATTTGTGAATGTAGGCGATGAAATAAAAAAAGGTGCAACACTCTGCATTATTGAAGCAATGAAATTGTTCAATGAAATAGAATGTGAAATGAACTGTAGAATAATAAAAGTAGTAGCTGATGACTCTACACCTGTAGAGTATGACCAGCCACTATTCATTGTAGAACCAATGTAACAATACCTCCTGTAATTGCAGGTTATAATTTTTAAGATGGCCTTGCAACGAGGCCATTTTTAATAAATAGTGGTTTTATTCTTTTACATTAAATCGTAAAAAGTGTTTAAAAAGATACTTATAGCCAACCGTGGCGAAATAGCATTGCGCATCATACGTACCTGCCGCGAAATGGGCATCAAAACAGTAGCTGTATATTCTACAGCTGATAAAGAAAGCTTGCATGTGCGGTTTGCAGATGAGGCGGTATGTATAGGTAAACCCCAAAGCGCTGACTCCTACCTGAACGTACAACATATAATGGCTGCTGCAGAAATAACCAATGCAGATGCTATACATCCTGGTTATGGTTTTCTGGCAGAGAACGCATCGTTTGCAGAAATATGTGCGCAATATAAAATCAAATTTATAGGCCCTACCCCTGCCATGATAAATGCAATGGGTGATAAAATAACCGCTAAAGAAACCATGATAAGAGCCGGTGTACCGGTGATACCAGGTTCTGAAGGTCTGCTGCAAAGTGTAGATGAGGCCAAAAAGATAGCTGCCGACATGGGCTACCCAGTGATAATAAAAGCTACTGCTGGTGGTGGTGGTAAAGGTATGAGAGTAGTGTGGCAGGAAAGCGAACTGGAACATGCCTACAATACAGCAAAAATAGAAGCAAAAGCATCATTTAAAAATGATGGCATATACATGGAGAAGTTTGTAGAAGAACCTCGCCATATAGAAATCCAGATAGCTGGCGACCAGTTTGGTACTGTTTGTCACCTAAGTGAGCGCGACTGCTCTATACAGCGCAGACACCAAAAGCTAGTAGAAGAATCTCCATCGCCATTCATGACGCCTGAACTGAGGCAAAGAATGGGTGATGCTGCTATAAAAGCAGCTTCTGCCATCAACTATGAAAGCGTAGGTACTATTGAGTTTCTGGTAGATAAGCACCGCAACTTCTACTTTATGGAAATGAACACCCGTATACAGGTAGAACATGGTGTAACTGAGGAAGTAATAAGCTATGACCTCATAAAAGAACAAATAAAAATAGCAGCCGGTGTGCCAATAAGCGGTAAAAACTATGAGCCCAAAATACACGCCATAGAATGCCGTATAAACGCTGAAGACCCATACAATGACTTCCGCCCATGCCCTGGCAAAATCACTAACCTTCATACTCCTGGTGGTCATGGTGTGCGTGTAGACTCGCATATATATGCTGGCTATACAATCCCCCCTTACTACGACTCTATGATAGCTAAGGTAATAGCGGTAGCACAGACAAGAGAAGAGGCTATAAACACCATGGAGCGTGCACTGAATGAGTATGTGATAGAAGGTGTAAAAACAACAATACCCTTCCACCTGCAACTCATGAAAAACGAAGACTTCCGTAACGGAAACTTTACTACAAAGTTTATTGAGAGCTTTAAGCTGGTATAGGAATTGCTGACAAAACAACCTCAAGGAAAATTGAACTAAAAATAAGTATTTAATATTTTTACTTTCGCAACATGAAAAAAACATTGCTCATTACCGGTGGCGCCGGATTTATAGGATCACATGTAGTAAGGCTTTTTGTAAACAAATATCCCGACTACAAAATAGTTAATCTGGATGCCCTTACATACGCCGGTAATCTGGAAAACCTTAAAGACATTGAAAACGCACCCAATTATGTTTTTGAGAAAGCGGACATCACAGATGCTACGCATATCAATTCCATTTTTGAGAAATATAATTTCGATGGAGTTATACATCTTGCTGCAGAAAGCCATGTAGACCGCTCCATTGAAGACCCCAATGCATTTATACAAACTAATGTAATGGGCACTGCCAATCTATTGAATGCTGCACGTGCATTGTGGAAAAACAACATGGACGGCAAGCGTTTTTATCATGTATCTACGGATGAGGTATATGGCTCGCTGGGCGAAGAGGGCTTTTTCTTAGAAACTACCCCTTACGACCCACAGTCGCCCTACTCTGCTTCTAAAGCTGCATCAGACCATCTAGTAAGAGCTTATGGCAACACGTATCACCTGCCATTTGTTATCACTAACTGCTCTAACAATTATGGTCCTAACCATTTTCCTGAGAAGTTGGTACCACTGTTTATCAACAATATAAAAAACAATAAGCCGCTACCAGTATACGGTGATGGTAAATATACCCGCGATTGGTTATACGTAATAGACCATGCACGTGCTATAGATATGGTTTTTCATGACGGCAGAAATGCAGAAACCTACAACATAGGTGGCTTTAACGAATGGCAAAACATAGCTTTGGTAAAACTGCTGTGCAAAGAAATGGATGAGAGACTAGGCAGAGAACAAGGTACATCTGAGCAACTGATAGCCTATATCAAAGACCGTCCAGGACACGACCGCAGGTATGCTATTGACGCCAACAAACTAAACAAGGAACTAGGTTGGTACCCTTCGGTTACATTCGAAGAAGGTCTGCGTCTTACCATAGACTGGTATCTTGCTAATGAAGACTGGCTAAACCATGTAACATCTGGCGACTACAAGAAATACTACGAGAAGCAGTATACAATGTAATAAATGTAAAGTCCACAATCAATATTGAACATAAAACCAACTACTTTTCTATGAAAGGAATAATATTAGCAGGCGGCTCAGGCACCAGATTATATCCACTTACTATAGCAGTAAGTAAACAATTAATGCCTGTTTACGATAAGCCAATGGTTTATTATCCATTGTCTACGCTTATGCTGGCTGGTATCAATGAAATACTGATTATCACTACACCTGAAGACCAACCAGCATTCAAAAAATTGTTGGGCGATGGTAGCCAAATAGGTTGCAGATTTGAATATGTGATACAACCCAAACCAGAAGGATTGGCACAAGCATTTATACTGGGGGCAGAATTTATAGGGTCAGACCCAGTGGCCTTGGTGCTGGGCGATAATATTTTTTATGGCTCGGGTATGGGTACACTGCTACGCAAGAAAGCTAACCCAGATGGGGCTGTTGTATTTGCTTATCAGGTACTCGATCCTGAAAGATATGGAGTAGTGGAGTTTGATAAAGATTTCAAGGTACTAAGCATTGAAGAAAAACCAGAAAATCCGAAATCGAACTACGCGGTACCGGGTCTGTATTTTTATGACAATGATGTAGTGGCAATAGCTAAAGCTATAAAACCATCGCACAGAGGTGAGTTAGAGATAACTGACGTAAATAGAGTGTATCTGGAAAAAGGAAAGCTTGATGTGGGCGTACTAGACCGTGGCACAGCATGGCTGGATACTGGCACATTCGATTCGCTAATAGAGGCTGGTGAGTTTATAGAAGTAATAGAAAAACGCCAAGGTCTAAAAATAGGCTGCATAGAGGAAATAGCTTATCGCAACAACTGGATAAACGATGAGCAAATGGAAAAACTAGCTAAAGTCTACATGAAGAGTGGCTATGGTGCATATCTGCAAAAGCTGATAGGTAAAATATAATTCTAATAAAGGTTTTGAAGATTAGCAATGGATAATTAATTATCCATTGCTAATCTGAAACCAAGATCCCAACGTCTTGTATTGGGAGAAAATTTGTTTCTGTACACTGTACGACACATTACATCATCGTCAAAGTAAGAACCACCACGCACTACTTTTTTATCACCTTCTTTTGGTCCTTTAGGATCTGATGCGTCAATAGTAGTTTTGTAGTACTCGCCATCATACCAGTCTGAGCACCATTCCGAAACATTACCAGATAAGTCGTAAATCGTCAGTTCATTAGGCTCCTTCTGCCCTATAGGATGGGCAGATGTTTTGGGTCTACCATACCACCCTACTTCACTTAGTTTGTTGCTGCCGCTATATTTATACCCGCCCGAATATTGACCACCTCTGGCAGCGTATTCCCATTCCAGCTCTGTAGGCAGTCGGTAATTTTTACCCGGGTATTTTTCGTTTAGTCTTTTTATAAATTCCTGAATCTCTTCGTAATTTACTTTTACTACTGGGCATTCATCGCAGTCTTTGTTGGCATAATCTACTCCGTTATATGATTCAGGATAGATACCCATTATAGCACGCCATTGCCCTTGTGTTACCTCATATTTACCTATTGAGAAACTAGAAACATTAACTCGGTGTACTGGTCTTTCATTATCGTATTCGGCAGCGGTAAACTTACGGTCGTCACATCCTCTAAAAAAATAGCCGCCCTTCACATAAACCATCTGAATATTGACATTTATCTTACGCTGGCAGAATACAGCAGTTCCGATAAACAAAAATGCAATTGCTAAAAGTGGTTTTTTCATAGTTTATCTATAACCTTTGTATGTGGTAGTACTCAATTGTGCGAATATAACAATATTCTGTCTTGGCTGTAATATTCTTACTACTCCGCTTTCGCAATAACTGTTCACAATTTTTTCCTTTATCACTAACCTTATTGCAAAGTGATAGCTATGTTATAAATCTCATCAGCTACCTCTGCTATAGACCTATTCCCGTCTATAGTAGTTACACATTCTTCTGTTTTAGTAAGCTCTATAGCCTTTAGGTAGTTATTTCGAACTTTGGTAAGTATCTCTGTTGTTTCGTATAGCTCTGGAACTTCTCTGTTTGTTTGTATTCTGTTCATTGAAACCTCTGGGGTTACATCTATGAACAGATTGAGGTGGGGTCTAAGAATAGCAGCACATTTACTATTGCATGCCATTACCCATTCCATATCTACATACACACTATGATAGGCGTAAGACGAAAAATAATAACGGTCTGAAATGACTGTAAAACCCTCAGCCAACAATTTCACAATACCATTTACTGGATTTAATAAATGATCGAGCCTATCTGCCAGAAACAATGCAGCTATAGACTCTTGGCAAACTGATTTTTCACCCTTGAGTATACTACGCAATAACTTACCTATATGCCCATCGGTAGGCTCGAAGGTATAGTGTACTTTGTGTCCAGTAGCTTGCAGTCTTTCTGCCAGCAGCTTAGCCTGAGTACTTTTACCACTACCATCAGTACCCTCTATTGCAATAAACAATCCTTTTTCAGTCATAGTAAAATAATCGCTGCTCAGATTACTGCGGTAAAGAAAAACAATATTCTCAAAACAAAGAAACAACAGTTTTAGTACTATACTCATCCTTAATCTGGTTTTAGTACTTTACTGCCCATTTCTAGGGTAACAGGTTCGAACACATAACCCCTATTAAAGGGAATTTGTATTAATTTGCACCCACTACCAGCTTTTTTTATGAAAACTGTACAACAATACAATCTGGTATACATCACTACAGGTAGCGAATATAAAACACCGAATGCTGCCAGTCTATTGTTTGATAACGCTCAATATCACGCAGCAAACAAAACAAATGACAGCCCAATAAAAACTGAAGTGTGGATTATTGGAAATATGCTGGAGTATATAGACATTCCAACTCAAAGTAGGATAACAGAGTTAACGCTCAAATGCCCAGATATAAGAATAAGAACACTGAATGGCCTTAAGATGCTACATTCTTTTCCAGTATTTGCTCTGTTGAAATTTTACAGAAAGTTGATTGGATTGAAAACACCAGTTATATACGTGTGCAGGGGTACGGATGCCAATACCTGGGCCGTCAAACTACAGCATTTCTGCCCAAATGATATGATAGTGATAGATGTAAGAGAATTTACCGACATAACTACAAAACATGAAGCTGACATAAAAAAATAGCACCATGTCATACTTTGAGAATCTGTTGGTTGGTGTACATTTGTCTGCTTAAAAAGCCCTCATTTATACATAAGCTGGTTTAATTATTTATCACTGCAATCATCCTCTATGAAAGTATCTGTTATTATTCCTACCTATAACCGTGAGGGATTAATAAAATTCACACTCGATTCGCTGAAAAACAACTTTCACCCGGGTGTAGACCTAGAGATAATAGTAATTGATGACGGCTCCACAGATAACACATGGAGTGTTATCACTAACAATTATCCAGAAGTAAAGCTTTTGAAAAATTCTGGCAAAGGCACTCCTGCTGCTCGCAATACTGGCTTGGCTGCCGCTACAGGTAAGTACATCTCTTACCTCGATTCTGATGACTTAATAGGTGAGCAGTTCTTTAAAAGCAAAATTGACTACCTAGAACAACATGCAGACACTGATGCATGTTATGGTGCTTATGAATATTTCGAGTCGGATGGAGCCTTCAAGAACGAGCAAATAATGTTCAAGCATAAGTACCCTATGTACACCGACGGCACTCGGTATGCACATGAGCATATGGTCAATTATCTGAGCGGTAGTTACCTGCCTGCCAACTGCATAGTATGGCGCAGAGATTTTTTGATAAAATGCAAAGGACATGACGTAAACATGCTCATCAATCAGGATGTAGAGCTCTTTATCAGAAGCTTATTTAACGGGCTAAGAATAATAGCCATAGACGATAAAACGAGTGTGTATATCAGAAAACATTCGTTGGATACCAGAGTAGGCGACCCAGGAAATGCATCGGTAAAGTGGCAACAAATACTGCAACTAAGGAAAAGAATACATGCCGATCTCAAAAAACATTCGTTCGAAGATGATGATTGTTTGAAAGCGTTAAGTACATTTTCATTCAATTATTGGAAAATGCTGAGGCATTCCGAACCCGCGATAGCTACAGAATATCTGGAATTTGCCAAAAAAGTATACTGGCCTGTGCCCGCAAAGGGGAATGTGGCGTATCGTATGTTAGCTACTATATTAGGCCCCGTTCGTGCTACCGAATTAAAGTATTCGCTGCTCAAAAGAGATTAGTATTTTTTGCATCACAACTACTTTTGCTACCAAACTACCAATATTGGTGTGGGGTATAATAAAGTGTAAAATCTATTTTTAGAAAGAGTGAAATAAATCATCAGGAAATGGATAAGTAAAAATCCATTCTTTTGCTTACTTTTGCGATTATTCACAATAATACATCAAAAATAAAAAATCATGGGAAGAGGTGACAAACGTACCAAAAAAGGCAAAATTACTATAGGCAGCTTCGGCAAATCTCGCCTTGCACGTACTGTAAGAAAAGCAACTCCAAAAGCTGAAAAGAAAGACTAATACTTAGAAAGTAAGAATTAGTTCTCGTCTGCCAGTTTTTTCAAGAAATAGACTTCGTAATTAATAAAATAAGTTAGTTGCAGTATACTGTAACGTATAAAAATTTACACTATTACAAGTCCATCTTTCAGACATTAGGCCGTACCATAACAGGACGGTCTTTTTCTTTATTACTTATTTTCACACACCTCTAGTTCTTCATTCACTACTCATGACTACCTTTCATAGTACAGATATTTCCGAAAAAACGTTTCTGGTTACTGGTGGAGCCGGTTTCATTGGCTCGCACATCGTAGACTATTTGCTGAGCAATGGTGCTGGCAAGGTGCGTGTACTTGACAATCTCTCTACCGGACTACAATCAAATATCGATTTGTTTGCTAATCACCCCAACTATGAATTTATGTTGGGCGACATAAGAGATACTGCCGTGTGTGCCAACGCCTGCGAAGGTGTAGACTATGTTACCCATCAGGCAGCATTAGGGTCGGTACCTAGATCTGTAAAAGACCCTGTTACTAGCAATGAAGTGAATGTAGGTGGGTTTGTGAATATGATCACGGCAGCCAAAAATGCCAAGGTTACAACGTTTGTGTATGCATCATCTTCATCGGTGTATGGCGACGAGCCCAATCTGCCAAAAATAGAAAGCAGAACAGGCAACTTACTATCGCCCTATGCAGTAACCAAAATGACCAATGAGTTGTATGCCAATGTCTATCACAAACTGTACGGAATGAATGTAGCAGGCCTTAGGTATTTTAATGTGTTTGGTCAGAGACAAGACCCCAACGGTCCGTATGCAGCGGTTATACCACTTTTTGTAACAGGAATACTGAACCGCACCCCTGTGTACATAAATGGAGATGGTCTACAGACAAGAGACTTCACCTATGTAGCCAATGCTGTGCAGGCTAACATAAGAGCTATGTTATCTACCAATCCTGCATCCTTCGGTCAGGCATACAATGTAGCTACAGGCAACAACTTTACAGTCAACTTTCTGTATGAGTCTATAGCTGAAATGCTGGGCATAAACCACCCGGCAACTTACAGAGAACCCAGAGCGGGAGACATCAGAGATTCGCTAGCAGACATATCCAAAGCAGATACGCTTTTAGGCTATAACCCCACGCAGCAGTTTATGGATGGATTAAAAATAACCGTTGAATATTTCAAAGAGTTATACACCCGTTAGCGCAGAAATACACCAACACATACAGGAACAAATCGAAATTTTCACAAAATTATAGGATTTGTATCCAATAGCGTAATCCCTATCTTTGTTGCACTTTTAACAATTCTCCTTATGGGAGTCAAACGCCGCTTATTCTAAAAATTTAAAAACTCTTTTCTATGCGCAAAAGCATATGCCTAGTGGCAGCTTTTATCTTCCTATTACCCTTTCTGGCTAGTGCGCAAAGCACTAATGGTACTATCAAAGGTTTTGTGTACGACAAAAAGACCGGCGAACCTATGATATACACCAATGTATCTGTAGTTAATGCCAAAACAGGTGTACAAACAGATGTGAATGGTTACTTTTCCATATCATTGGCACCAGGTAGTTACACGCTTTTGGTAACTTCCGTTGGTTACGACAGCAGTATCACCAATGTCAATCTTTTGGCTGAATCAATAGTTACCAAAAACCTATTTCTCAATCGTAGGGAAGTAGAAATGAAAGGAGTAGAAATATCGGGCAGAAAAACCGAGAAAATCACCAGAATCAACACTGGCGTTACTACAGTTACTCCCCGACAGCTAAAAATGCTGCCCAGCTCTGGTGGCGAACCTGATTTGGCGCAGTACCTACAGGTAATACCCGGTGTAGTTTTTACTGGAGATCAGGGAGGTCAGTTATACATAAGAGGTGGTTCACCATCGCAGGTAGGTATCTATCTGGATGGTGTTACTATTTACAATCCGTTCCACTCCATTGGTCTTTTTTCGGTTTTCGAAACAGAGGCCATTCGTAACGTAGATGTGTACACTGCTGGTTTCAGTGCTCAGTATGGCAATCGTACCGCCGCTATTGTTGACGTTCACACTCGCGATGGTAACAAAAACAGAACCTCAGGTTTAATATCTACTTCACCCATCATGACAAGAGCTATGCTGGAAGGTCCATTGTTAAGGTCTAAAAAAGACAATGGTGCTGGTATTACTTACCTCCTAACAGCAAAGCAGAGCTATCTGTCCGAAACTTCTAAAGCTATATATGGTGGCCTTGGAGAACCATTTTCTAGTGGTCTTCCATTCGAATTCAGAGATCTATATGGTAAAGTAACGTTCAATGGCGATAATGGTTCCAAACTAAACCTATTTGGTTTCAGTTTTGACGATCGTGCCAATCTCTTAGATGACTCAACTGGTTCTAAAATTGCTGACTACAAATGGAAAACAACAGGTGGTGGTGCTACATTCGTTGTATCGCCATCTAGCACATCTGCACTTATTGACGGTAAATTTGCATACTCCAAATACAACATACAGTTAGATAAGCTATCTGCTGGCACAGATACACTGCCACGCACCAGCGAGATAGGTGGTTTTGAGGCTGCTATCAACTTCACTTACTTTTTGCCTAACTACAGCCAGCTAAAATATGGTGTGGAAATAAACGGAATGAACACATCGCTTAGCTACTACAGCGGAGCTGGAATAGCTACTACACAAGACCGCCAGAGTACTATAGCATCTTTGTATTTCATGTACAGACAAAACATAAACAGCAAACTGATTTTTGAACCCAGTTTGCGCTTTCAGTATTATTCAGAAATCAATCGTTTTTCGCCAGAACCACGTTTGGGTCTTAAGTACAATGCGTCAAACTCTGTACGCATAAAAGCCGCTGGTGGTGTCTACTCTCAAAACATAGTAAGTACAAAATCTGATATAGACATCGTAAACCTTTTCTCTGGTTTCCTTCTTAGTCCAGACCAGCAAATCAGAAACCCAGACGGTGAATTGGTGAAATCTAACCTTCAAAAATCATATCATGGTGTAGCAGGTGTAGAAATAGACATAGACCGTGTAGAGTTAAATGTGGAGCCATGGATTAAATACTTCGGACAGGTAAATGAACTAAACAGAAACAAAACCAAAACACAAGATCCTGACTTTGTAGCTTCTACGGGTCTTGCAAGTGGTATCGATGTATCTGCTAAGTACAGTAAAGATAGGGTGTACTTGTGGGCAGCTATGGGCTATCAGATGGTTAACTATACTGGCATAGATGCAAAGGGCAACAAACAAACCTACCCCACCCCATTTGATACCAGGTTTAATGCCAACATCGTAGCGTCTTACACTGCAGGTCGCAAGAAAGACTGGGATATCTCTACCCGTTTCAATGTTCGTGCACCATTCCCATTTACACAAACTCAAGGCTTTTATGAAAATGCCAACCTTACCACAGGCGGCCTAAATAGCAACCCTCTTAACCAAAATGGTAATATTGGCATTGTTTTTGCCAATGACATTAACGGTGGAAGACTATCTTATTTTCATCGTTTAGACTTCTCGGTAAAAAAACAATTCGTATTATCTGAAAGATCTAAACTTGATGCCACATTCGCAATTACTAATGCTTACAATCGTCAGAACATTTTCTATGTCGATCGTATCACTAACGTTAAAAAATACCAATTGCCATTTTTCCCGAGCTTCAATCTGACTTGGAGCTTCTAAAAGCAATAAATGAGCCTGAAAAACCAAAGATATTATCTGTTGTCGTTAGCCTGTGCAGCAGGGGTGAGTATGTATGCTCCGGCTCATGCTCAGGTGCATGTATCTGTTGCACCTGCCAATAGCCGTATAACACTGACCGATGAACTATTTAAACAAGGTCACTATGGTCAGTCGGCACAATCGGCCAAAGCTTACCAAAAAGAAAGCAGATTAAATATTGGATCTACCAACGCAACTGATGATGAAATAGCAAAATTCACCAAAGCCCTTGCCCGACTCAAAGACAATCAGCAAGGCGCCGAAATCTATGCTATTAATGCACTAGAAGACCTCACAAATCTTGCTATGGTGCAGCGTTTGTCTTTCGGTTTAGCACAATACTACTTCAGGCAAGACAACTTTGTGAAAGCTATTGCCTACTACGAAGCTGCAGGCATACACAATCTTGACAATGAAGAAATAAGCGATCAGAAATTCGAACTGGCCTACAGCTACTTCAACAACAAACAATTTGATAAGGCGAAACCACTATTTTCTGCAATCAAAGACATCAAGGGCAGTAAGTACTACGTAGCAGGCAACTATTATTATGGTCTATTATGCTACAACGAAAGCAAGTATGCAGAGGCGTTGGTAAGTTTTGAGCTGATAAAAGATGAAAATGAATACAACACCATTGTACCATATTACATAGCAGAAATTCACTACTTCAAGGGCGACAGATCGCTTGCACTGCTACAAAGTGAGCAACTGATAAAGGGTAAAGTAAAAAGCTACTACCATAATGAACTTCATTTGCTGGCTGGTCAGTGCCACTTCGAAGACCAGAAATACAAAGAAGCAAAGCCTTATTTTGAATACTATTATAAAAATGTAAAAAAAATAGGCAAAGAAAACCTGTACAAAATAGCCTATTGCTATTACCGCCTCAACGAATGGAAAAATGCTACAGAAAAGTTCAAAATGCTGAGCAACTCCAAAGATTCATTAGGGCAAACATCTATGTACCTACTAGGTGACTGCTATCTGAAAACTGGCGACAAAAACAGTGCTCGAAATGCTTTTGGGTTTTGTGCAGATATGAACTACAATACTTCTCAGCAAGAGGCTGCAATGATATTGTATGCAAGACTAAGCTATGAAACCGGCAATAAAGATGAGGCATTGAGACAGCTATCTGTACTCATCAACTCATTTCCTCAGTCCGCATTCAGAGATGAGGCAAAAACCCTTACATCTGATCTGCTCATAAAAACCAATAATTACTCTGCAGCGCTAAAGCAGCTAAGCGAAGTAAATGTAAAAGACAAAGAATACTGGAGTGTGTACCAGAAAGCAACTTATGGTTATGGTGTGCAACAGTTCAGAAAAGGAGAACTATATAGTGCTGATGAAAACTTGGAGAAGTCACTGTCTAACCCTGTCAATCCTGAGTACGAAAAAGCAGCTTACTTCTGGAGAGGCGAAATAGCCTATCAGCAACAGCGGTACACAGAGGCCATTACCTATTCTCAAAATTTCATAAGCAGAAACGGCAACACGGCTATAATAGAGAAAATGAGCCCTCAAGCCACTATACAGCACGCCTATCTCAATATGGGTCATGCTGCCATGGAAACCGGCAACTATGTAGCTGCTCAAGACTACTTCAACCAGGCACAACTGGCACGATCAGGCGATAGGCACACAGCTACTGTAGCAGCTGTGCTGGAAGCTGATGCCGTATTCCTCCAAAAAAACTATACTAAGGCTACCGCCCTGTATGACAAAATAATAGCCTCAGGTGGTGTGGATGCAGAGTATGCTCGCTACCAAAAAGGAATACTACTAGGTCTGCAAAACAGAGGTGCAGAAAAAATTGAACTACTCCAATCTATTGCCAACTCATCTTCTCCATCTATCTACTCGGGTGGCGCACGATACGAGATAGCACTTACTTATCTGGAGCAAGAAAATTTCCCTCTTGCACTAAAAACTTTCAAACAAATAGCCGACTCTGGTGCTGATGCTAATTTGGCTCCCAAGGCACTGATGAAGATGGCATTTATACATCAGCAGCAAAACGATATCAGTAAAGCTATTGATGCCTACAAACGTGTAGTTATATACCACTCTGGTTCAGAAGAACGTTTTGCTGCACTCGAGTCTTTGAAAGGTTTGTATATCCAAAACAACCAACCGGGTAAATATGCTGAATTACTACGCGATAATAACCTACCTTCTGCCGATAGTAGCTCGCTAGATTCTACCTACTACTCTGCCGGAGAAGCACAATATGCTGCTGGCAAATGGGATAATGCCCGTCAGGCTTTTGGCGAATATGTACGTTTCTACCCTAATGGTATATTTTCTACAAAAGCTAATTACTACTTAGGTGAAAGCAACTACAAGCTAAAAAAATACACTGAAGCTCGTACCAGCTTCAACAAGGTACTGTCTACCCCATGGAATGACTTCTCTGAAAGCAGCGCAAAACGCAATGCGATGATAGCCATGGAGTTGAAAGACTATGAGCAAGCTTTTGTACTGTATACCACTCTTAGAAACAACGTAACAGACAACAGCTCGCTGGAAATGGTATATCGTGGGCTAATGAAAAGTAGCCATTACACCAACCGAAACGCAGAATGCAGCTTGTATGCCGATTCTCTTATGGCTATGAATAGTTTGTCGGTAGATGTAGCCAATGAGGCAAAATTTTACAAAGCGAGATCATTACAAATAGACGGTAAATCAGATGAAGCGATAACCTCATTTACAGAACTTGCTGGCAATAAAAATGGCGAAATAGCAGCAGAGTCGAGATACAGAATAGCAGAAATACTAGCCACACAAGACAAGCTGAAGGAAGCCGAGGCTGCCGCTAGCGAAACTATCCGTCTATCGGCTGGGTATGATACGTGGGTAGGAAAGTCATATATTCTGCTGGCAGATATACTCGTGAAGCAAAATGATTATTTCAATGCAAAAGCACTATTGCAAAGCATTGTCAAAAACACAAAATCTTCAGATTTAAAACAGGAAGCTGCAAAAAAACTGGAAGAAGTAAAATCATCTGAAAAGCGGCAGAGTAAATTGTCGGAAGAATAAACCAAAAAACATGAAGGTAAATCCTCTTTTTATAGTGGCATTGCTTGCTCCCAGTATTAGTGCTATGGCTCAGCGTAGAGCACCTGGCACAGATACTGTGCTTAAGGGCTCTACCATAGAAGTGATACAGTCTTACAAGCCTAAAGTAAAACAATCGAGGAAACCTGAGTGGAAACCTCAGTTGCCCCCTGTAGATACTTCATTGCCATCGCTAAGTTTTGATGTGCCTCAGCAAACCATTTATTACACTTACCACTCACAGCCTCTTCGTCCGTTGGCATTGGGCAAAAGCACTGTAGATACTACCTTCCCAAACTATGTAAAAGCTGGCGGGGGAAATATATCTACCGCCTATCTGGATGCAGGTATAGGTAGCCTACGTGGCGACAATTATGAAACCGCCATTCACTTACATCACCTATCGCAAAAGGGCAGTATCAAAAACCAAGTGTCGTCCTTGTCAGGTATAGAAGCAGAAGGAACTATATACAACGATAATAATGATGCTCATGTTGCAGTAGCAGCATCACGCAATCGTTATTACTATTATGGCTACAACCATACCCTTTATAGCTACGAAAAAGAAGATGTGCGACAAACATATACTTCTGTAAAACTTGCTGGTGACCTTAACAACAATAAAGATACTAGCACTAGGTTCTATTATCACCCTGGTTTCAGCGCATCTTATTACAGCGCCAGATACAATACGTCGGAAATTTCGCTGGGTTTAAATGCGCCAATAGCATACAGAATCAATAAAAATATTGACCTGTATATGGGTATATCAGGTATGCTTACTAGCTACAAGGCTGATACCATAACTACTGCCAACAACTTCATTATGGGTGCTCCTGGAGTAAGGGTAAACACCAAAAGATTTAAAGGCCATGCACTAGCGGGTTTTGCACTAGGTAAGGATGGTAGTACCTACTTTCTGCCCGACCTTGTAGCCACATACACCATTCCCGACTTTGATATGAGGGCCACAATAGGCTGGAATGCTACCCTCAGGCAAAACACCTACGAACAACTGACTACCGAAAACCCCTATATGCTCAGCAACTATCGGGTGATACAGACCCGACAAGATGAGATATATGCACACCTAGAGGGCAATGTAGGCAACCATATTTCATGGACAGGAAAGGTAAGTTGGTGGAATAGTTTTGATATGCCTACCTTTCTGAACGATACCGGTGACCAAAAAGAGTTTTATGTGCTGTATCAGAATGTAAAAGCACTTTCATTTCAGTTTGGAGCAAGGTATCAAATGGCTAGCAAATGGTCGGTGGGTGCTAACGCAGATTTTTATAATTTCTACTATAGCACAGACCAACATGTGTGGCATCAGCCCAGCACTCGTATTAAGGCCGACGTTACAGTGTCCCCTACTGCCAAGCTGAACCTATCTGCCTATGCCTATGTGCTTGGCGGTATCAAGGCCAGAGACACTGGTTATAATGCGGTGAAACTGAAAACAATAGCAGACATAGGCTTAAATGCTGAATATACTATCGTACCCAGACTGTCAGCATTTGTTCAGTTGAATAACTTATTGAATTCTAAATACCAACGTTGGCAAGGATATGAGGTATATGGTTTCAATATTTATGGCGGGTTAAGGCTTAAGTTTTAAAAGAAAAAGAGTAATTTCATCGAGTAATTATCACAATGGACATAGCTAAGTATATAGGGTTGTACCTGCTCAAAAACAAGTTTTGTTACGTGCATGGTCTTGGGAATATGGAATTGAAAAAGATTCCAGCTACCCATGATGGCAGTGCTTTGCAGGCACCTTCTTACATTGTAGAGGTTACACCTGGAGGTTCTATTGACGATAATCTGGCTAATTTTATTGCTACCAATGAGCAAATAAGTATTTCTAAAGCTGCCAATACACTCAGAGAATTCAGTATACAGGCTCGTAAAGACATGGCTGAAGGAAAAGATGTAGCCATACCCAACATAGGCGTATTTACTGAGCAGAAAGGCAAGATATCTTTTATTACTTACGACAACTTTAAGCATACCCCCGCTAGCATACCTACTATCAAAAATAGTAAACAACTAGATGAACAAAACATAAAACTATCACACAAACCTGCTTATCCTGCACCAGCCAAGGCAGACTCTATAAACTGGAGTATGGTGATATTGGTAGTTGTACTGATACTCATTCTAGGTGGCGGTGGCTATTTTATATATTATTACACAACTCAGAATAATACAGAAGTAGCAGCCACCGAACCTGTTATAGACACAGTGGTAGCCGCCCTACCAATGCCCGAACCAGATACCATGGCCGCTCAAATAGACACTGTGGCAAATACACCGGTTATAGACTCAACCATCAATTATGATTTTAAGATGGTGATAGGTAACTACAAAACACGCGAACGTGCCGACAAACGCAGTAATAGCCTCACATTGAATGGAAACAAGGTAGAGGTGATGATGAAAGACAGTACCAGCTATCTGGTATTAATGCCCATATCTTGCCGCACAGTAGATACTACTCATGTTAAAGATTCGCTCCGTAGAATGTTTGGTTACAATGATGTGGTGACTTATAAGTAAATGGTTCGAAGTAAAATAAATCATTTGAATTTCACCTACTTTATCAATTGTTAGTGATTGTATCAAAATCTAACAGCCCACTCACATGGCCTGTTAGTCTTTGTGTACTGATTCTCAACCTTCTATACCCATCTGCACTATATATCAGTGTTATGGGTAATTAGAAATCATCTCTAGTGTGGAGGGGCTGGGTCAAGCTACATTTTTTGATTAACGAACTAAACAGTTTTACTTCTAATGAATTGTAATACTGCCAGTCAGCTATACTCCACTACAGTATCATTACCTTTGCAATAGCAATTATAGCCTCACACAACACATATCTATGACCGGAACCAATTATGGTTTAGGAGACATTAAAGGTCTTAGCAATCAGGAAGTTACCTCCGCCAGAGCTAAGTATGGAAAAAACAAGCTAAAAGAACACAAACAAAATGTTGTAGTAGCTGCTATCAAGGGCATAATGAAAGAGCCTATGGTGGTACTACTGCTCGTTACATCTACCATATACTTTATAAGTGGCGACTATGGCGATGGGGCTTTTCTGGCTGCTGCTATACTACTTGTTGCTGCTATATCACTCTTTCAGGACAACAGAAGTCGTAATGCACTAAAGCAACTAGAACAATTGACCCAGCCTGTGGTCAAAGTGATAAGAAACAATGAAATAATAGCTATCAACAGTGAAGATCTAGTGGTTGGCGACTACATGATAGCCGATGAAGGTACATGCCTAGTAGCTGATGGTATTATTTATCAATGCAATGACTTTACTGTCAACGAATCTGTAATAACAGGCGAGTCTATGCCTGCTGCCAAAGACACTACCACCGACAATAACAAGGTATACATGGGCACTACCG
The DNA here is from genome assembly GCA_964601855.1 of uncultured Flavipsychrobacter sp. GTDB lineage: Bacteria > Bacteroidota > Bacteroidia > Chitinophagales > Chitinophagaceae > Nemorincola. The sequence continues at coordinate 42,913 of CAZRPA010000003.1, forward strand.
TAGCTAGCGGACTAGCAGTAGCAGTGGTGACCGCCATAGCCCACAACACCAAACTGGGAATGATAGGCGATAGCCTGAATGAAATAAAAGAAGAAAAAACACCCCTAGAACTACAAATAGCAGGTTTTGTAAAAAACATGGTGATACTGGGCAGCATTGTCTTTGTAATAGTATGGGGGCTCAATTATTACCACTCCAGGCTGCTTATAGATAGTTTGCTAAAGGCGCTCACATTGGCTATGAGCATTTTGCCCGAAGAAATACCTGTAGCTTTCTCCACGTTTATGGCACTGGGTGCATGGCGGCTTATGAAGCTAGGCATAGTGGTGAAACAAATGAAAACAGTGGAAACATTGGGTAGTGCCACTGTAATATGTACTGACAAAACAGGCACCATCACCGAAAATAAAATGAGCTTGGTACATGTATACTCACTGGCAAATAACGAAACCCTAAAGTATGGCGAGGGTGACATTAGTAATGCTGCTGAAGTAATAAGAGTGGCTATGTGGGGAAGCGAACCTCTACCCTTCGACCCTATGGAAGTGGCACTGCACGAGGCTTATACCAGCACCCATGCATCTGTTGAACGGAGTGACTATAAAATGATTCATGAGTATGCACTAGATGGCAAACCACCCATGATGACCCATATATTTGAAAATGAGGCGGGGGTAAGGATAGTAGCTGCAAAAGGTGCTCCGGAGGCACTGATGGCTGTAAGCGACCTGGACACCCAACAAAAAGCAAATATAAATGCTGCTATAGACCATCTAGCCCAACAAGGATACAGATTACTGGGAGTAGGCCAGGCAGTATTTGTGGGTAGTGATTTCCCTGCTACACAACAGGAATTAAAATTCAACTTTAAAGGCATAGTAGCATTCTACGACCCACCCAAACAAAATATACAAGCAGTATTAGAGGGGTTTTATGATGCAGGTATAGACGTAAAAATTATAACCGGCGACAATGCCAAAACTACTAATGCAATAGCAAAACAGATAGGGCTACGCAACTATGAAAAAAGCATAACCGGCAGCGAACTAATGGAGCTAAGTGAGCCTGAACTGCGAGTAACTGTAGCAGAGACTCAGGTGTACACCCGTATGTTTCCAGAGGCGAAGCTGCGCATAATAAACGCCCTTAAAGCCAACGGACAAGTAGTGGCAATGACGGGCGATGGGGTAAATGACGGCCCTGCACTAAAGGCTGCACACATAGGCATAGCTATGGGCAAAAAAGGCACAGAAATTGCCAAACAAGCAGCATCACTCATACTGACCGAAGACGACCTGAGTAAGATGATAGATGCCATAGCTATGGGCAGGCGGATTTATGCTAACCTAAAAAAAGCAATACAGTACATCATTTCCATTCACATTCCCATTATACTTACAGTGTTTGTGCCATTGGCATTAAATTGGGTTTACCCCAACATCTTTTCACCATTACACATCATTTTCTTGGAACTGATAATGGGCCCCACCTGCTCTATCATTTACGAAAACGAACCCACTGAGGGCAATACTATGAAAGTAAAACCCAGACTATTTAGCATTACTTTTTTCAATTGGCGAGAGCTTACCATTAGTATAGTACAGGGTTTAGCCATCACAGTGGGTACACTGTTAGTATATCAATATGCAGCACAAGAATATGCACAAGAAAACATCACACGTACCATGGTCTTCGCTACTCTGATAGCTGCCAATATTTTCCTCACATTATTAAACCGCTCATTTTATTATTCCATTTTCACCACATTTCGTTATAAGAACAATCTGGTAGGCATTATTATCTTGGCCACAGTATTGCTATCAGGCTTACTCATCTACCTCACACCTTTGGCTTCATTTTTTGGTTTTACTCCCCTATCAGGCATGCAGGTTTTGCTATGTGTAAGTACGGGTTTTGCATCTGTAATCTGGATGGAAGCCGTAAAATGGAACACCCGCAGAAAAAACCCAATGGGTTCCGCTGCGGGTGCTGTGTAAAGTATTTGTGTGTGTTTATTGACCTGCTATGTGTGCCACCAACCCTGACACTATAGCTGCCATACGTGGTGCTGCGGCATTGGCAGCTTCTAGCACCTCTTCGTGGGTGATAACAACCGGTACATCGCTGATGCCTATATCTGTAATAACACTCATCCCAAACACACGCATATTGCCATGTTTGGCTACTATCACCTCAGGTACGGTACTCATGCCCACTGCATCACCACCTATCACGTGTAGCCACTTGTACTCAGCAGGTGTTTCGAAGGTAGGTCCTTGCAACCCCACATACACGCCAGTGGTTACATCTATACCCAAGTTAGCTGCTATACCCTTGGCTGCATCTATGAGTTGTGGGTCATACGTTTTACTCATATCCGGAAATCTAGTACCCAGCCTATCGTCATTAGGTCCGCGCAATGGATGCTCCGGAAACTGGTTGATGTGGTCTGTGATAATCATCAACTCACCTATCCTGAAGTTTTTATTCATTCCTCCTGCAGCGTTCGATACTATAAGCGTGTCTACACCCAGTGCTTTCATCACCCTTACCGGAAACGTGACAGTATCCATGTCATAACCTTCGTAATAATGAAAACGACCCGACATCAGTACCACATCACAATTACCCATTTTACCAAAAATCAGCTCACCTCCATGACCCTTTACAGTAGACACTGGAAAGTTGGGAATATCGGTATAGCGCAGCACACAATCGTTGCTGATGTTTTCTGTTAGTCCGCCTAATCCACTACCTAGTATTATACCCACCTTAGGGGTATGGATTATTTTAGTATTTATAAAGGCTGCAGTTTCCTGTATTTTATCAAAAAGACTCATAATTCTGATTTTTGTGCGGGCAAAAGTACACAAATGCAATAATGAATGTGTATGAGTTGTCAGAATGATAACAATGCTTACCTTATAGTGATATTACCTTCTGATATAGCATATTCTTTAAGTTTATCAATCTGCGTCTTCAGCATTTTTCGCCATGCAGTGTTCACATATAAGAGGGTGGCATTGGCAGATGTAGCTGCGCCTGTCTGTTTGTCAAACTCGAATTGCATATTATTCAGCTGCTGATACAACTGCTCAAAGACAGGCGTTATTTCATTAGCAAGATCCAGGTCTGTGTTATAATCATAGTTTTCTCTCAATGTTTCTACTAAGTGCTTTCGCATTTTACGTGCAAAGAGTTCGAAAATATCAAAATGTATTTGCTCGTGCTCCAGTATATCTTTCGACTTCACTATCATCCACGAATCATTAAGACTGAACATGGGTGTGATGTTAAAATAAAAAGTACTGGGGTCTAGTACGTATATTATAGGCGCTATATTAATAACAGATGCCGCTGGCGAATCTATAGTGATGGTAACTACATATCCTGTATCGGGTATGGTGGCACCTTGAGTTACAGCGCCTCCATCTGGTCGGGGACGAGTTATCTGATTTAGTTTTTCCTGCCAATATTCGTCATATACTCGCTCTTCATTAGCCAGTCGCTCAGACAACTTCTTGTAAAACTCTCTGTAATCTGGGTAAATTACGTTGGCAATGTCTGTATCTCTAGTAGGCAAAAACTTATTGTACAAGTTGCGATTGTACCTAAAATCGCTATAAGAAAGTGGTCGCTTAGCTTTCCAGCTCAGATAAAAATGTGCATCCAGCGGGTCTTTAATTTTCGATTTTGGCGATATAACTATTTCAGTAGATTTCTTACGTTTTTGTTCCTTAATAATGTCAGTGTATTTCTGCTTGTGCACATACTTGCCCTTAACCCTGCGCACCCTTACCTGTGCAATCAGGCTGGCAGAAAAGGCAATCGCAAAAAGGAACAAAACTATTTTTAAGGCTGCAGATTTCATTTACAGGTACAAACAACAATAATCGGAGGATATTACATCATAAAGATACACTGATATTGTTTGTATATGGTAGATACAACTCATTTTTACATAAGAATACAATAGCCTGTATCCATTAATTATCAATTGTCTATATAAACCACCCAAATCATAATAAACTATTACAGCATACGATGCAGTTAAAATCGAGTTAAACTGTATTTACATATTTTGTTACCACCTTCTGTAAGCTATTTTTGTACCTTTGCGCACTTTTCGCTTAATACCTGAAATGAATATTCCTGAATCTATTGATCGTACAAAGTTGCCAGCACATATAGCCATCATCATGGATGGTAATGGTCGCTGGGCAAAAGAGCGTGGCGAAGACAGGGTCTACGGGCATTACGAAGGCGTGGTTAGTGTGCGTGAAATAGTAGACGCTTGTGGTGCTATAGGGGTAGGTCACCTTACTTTATATGCTTTTTCTGCCGAAAACTGGAATCGTCCACAAGCAGAGGTGGACGCACTTATGGAGTTGCTAGTAAACACCATCAGAAAAGAAGTAGACGAACTGAAAAAAAACAATGTTCGCCTCCATGTCATCGGCGACTTTGGTAGCCTGCCTGCAGTATGCCAGAAAGAACTGAATGAAGCCAAAGAAATGACTGCCATGAACAACGGGCTCAACCTGATATTGGCACTCAGTTATGGCTCGCGCAATGAAATAGTGCAGGCTACGCAACGCATAGCCGAAAAAGTAGCAGCAGGCACTATGCAAGTGAATGATATTACTGATGAGGTAGTAGCGCAGCACCTATATACAAGCCAGTTTCCTGACCCAGAATTGATGATTCGGACAAGTGGAGAATACAGAATAAGCAATTTTCTGTTGTACCAACTTGCATATGCCGAGTTATATTTTACTAACGTACATTGGCCCGACTTCAGACAACAACACCTGTTTGAAGCTATACTGAATTACCAGCAAAGGGAACGCAGATTTGGAAAAACGAGTGAACAAATACAAACGATTAAACCCGAGCATGTACAGGGAACAAATTAATATCGCTGCAACCAGCGTGAAAGAAATCAACAATACATCTGTTACCTGCTATCAAGCTGGTGGCTACCACATACACAATAGTGCTTCATCTGTAAACTTGTCATTTTTTAATACTACCAAATTGTCTTTACCCCCCTCAGTACTCAGAGTCACAACCCTTATATTACTCCTCCTAGCTGCCCGTAATTCGTCAGCTCAACTTGGCAACTCGAGTAGTGGCGGACTTAACAGCATGCGCCAGCAGGGTGTTAATTACAACAAACCTAAAGAGTACAGCCTTGGGGGTATTACAGTGTCTGGCGCACAATACCTAGATCAAGACCTACTCATAGCAGTAACAAACCTTTTGGTAGGGCAAAAAGTCGTACTCCCAAACGATGAAGGAATAGCCAAAGCCATAAAAGCACTATGGAAACAAGAACTATTTTCCAATATAGAAATCAGTGTAACCAAAATTATTGACGACAAAGTATTTATAAACATTGCTGTAGAAGAACGTCCAAGACTAAGCAGATACAACTTCAAAAACATAAAACCTAGTGAGGCTAAAGAACTAAAAACAAAAGTGCCACTGGTAACCAACAAAGTAGTAACAGACGCTACCAAGAAAGAAGTATCAGAAAGAATTAAAAAATACTACACCGACAAGGGATTTGGCAGAGTAACAGTAACTGCCACCGAAAAAAATGATACCAATGCCGTAAACAAAGTAATCCTTACCTTCTTTATCAACAAAGGCACTAAAACCCACATCAATCAGGTAAATATATCAGGTGCAGAAAACGCTAATGAAGCCCGACTGAAACGTACGCTGAAATCGACTAAGGAAATGAGCAGGCTTACCTTGCATGCCGACAAATCGCAAAGCGTATATGGCTCGCAACCTCGTACTTTCAAAAACTATCTAAAACAAGCAGGATTCCTTTCTCTGTCTAAGACGCTCGATGCCCTTGATCCTTATTTCAGGTTCAAACTTTTTGCTTCATCAAAATTCAATCAAACAAAGTTCGATGAAGACAAACAAACACTTGTTGCTTATTACAACACCTTAGGATACAGAGATGCTAGCATAGAAGCCGATACCCTCTACCCTGTTAAGAACGGAAACATAAACATAGACATCAAAGTAAAAGAAGGCAACAAGTATTACTTTGGCGACATAGCTTGGAAAGGCAACACCAAATACTCTTCTGAAGTTTTGGGAAGAGTATTGGGTATAAAAAAAGGCGATGTTTACAACCTGCAATTGCTGGAAACCCGCATGGGTCGTCAGCTAAACCCGGAAGGTGGTGAAGATGTCAGCAGCCTATACATGGACGATGGTTACCTGTTCTTCAATATAGAACCAGTAGAAACCTCTGTTATCAATGATACCATCAATTATGAAATGCGCATTACAGAAGGTGCACAAGCTACCATCAGAGATATAAGTATAGCTGGCAACGACCGTACCAACGAACATGTGATACGCAGAGAGCTACGCACACTTCCCGGAAGCAAATTTAGCCGCACAGACCTCATACGGTCGCAGCGTGAAATTGCCAACCTCGGATTCTTTGACCAAGAAAAAATAGGTATCCAACCCAAACCACACCCCGAAGACGGAACTGTGGACATAGAATACACTGTAGTAGAAAAATCGAGCGATCAGTTACAATTGTCAGCAGGTTTTGGTGGAGGTGTCAACTTTTATGGCAACGTGGGTATCACCTTCAATAACTTTTCTGCCCGCAATATTTTTAAACCTAAATTTTGGGACCCACTGCCTGTAGGCGATGGTCAGAAATTCTCCATCACTTATGCATCTAATGGTCGTTTCTTCAACTCACTCAGCACCTCTTTCACAGAGCCATGGTTGGGTGGACGCAGACCAAACGCACTCACAGCCAACATCGTATATACCCGTACCTCGGGCAACTTCTCTGACCCTGGTGCATCTTTCCTAAGGGTAACAGGTGGTGGTCTGTCTATGGGTAAACGCCTTACTTGGCCCGACAACTTCTTTGTATTTAACTTTGGTGTGTTCTACAACAACTACCGCCTCAAAGAATTTGAATTAGTACCTAACTTCAAAAACGGCTACAGTAATGATCTTAACTTTAAGTTCGTACTGTCGCGCAACTCTCTCGATGGTCCCTTGTATCCTAGAAGCGGATCTAGCGTAGCATTTACCTTCCAGTTTACACCACCCTATAGCGCATTTTCCGGCAAAGATTATGCTACAGAAAGCACTGACCGCAAATATCGCTGGCTAGAATACCACAAATACAAATTTGTTACAGATTGGTATCAGAAAATTTATGGCAATCTAGTATTAAGGCTGGGTGCTAAGTATGGCTTCATGGGCTATTACAACAAAGACCTTGGATATTCTCCATTCGGCAGATACCAACTGGGAGGCGATGGTATGACAGTAGGTAACTTCTTCATTGGTCGCGAAATCATAAGCCAAAGAGGATACGATGTGTACACCCAGACAGCCACTATATTCAACAAATATGTAGCTGAGGTACGTTATCCATTCTCTCTTAGCCCTACTGCTACCATTTATGGCCTGATGTTTGTAGATGGTGCTAATGCATGGAACAACTTCTCTGAGTTCAACCCACTGAAGCTAAACCGCGATGCAGGCTTGGGTATCAGGGTATTCCTGCCTATGTTTGGACTACTTGGCCTTGACTATGGTATAGGTATAGACAGAGCAACACCTGACAACAACGGAATCAAGAATATTGCTAAATTTACATTTATGCTTGGTTTCGAACCAGAATAAAACCTGCATTTGTTAAAACAAGAACTTTCAACAAATAAAATAAAACTTCACGTAACACTAAAATCGCAGCACATGAAAAAGACAATCTTCAGTGTTTTGTTGGTACTACTGGCTACCACCTTTGCTCAGGCACAACAACGGTATTGTTTTATTGATTCGAAATACATTCTCGAAAAAATATCAGACTACAAAGATGCCCAAACAAAACTGGACAATCTTTCTAAGACTTGGCAAGACGAGATTGATGCTAAGATGACCGAAGTAGAAAAAATGTACAAAGGCTATCAGGCCGAAAAACCTATGCTTTCTGATGATATGCGCAATAAACGTCAGGATGAAATAGTAGCCAAAGAAAAAGAAGCTAAAGACCTGCAAAAACAAAGATTCGGGTATGAAGGCGACTTATTCAAAAAACGCCAAGAACTTGTAAAACCCATTCAAGACCGTGTATTTAATGCAGTACAGAAAATGGCATCTACAAAAGGTTTCGAACTGGTGTTTGATAAATCAGGTGGTGTAACACTTTTTTATGCCGACCCTAAGCTCGATAAAAGCGATGAGGTGTTAAAAATTCTTGGAATAAACAAATAATGGCATTTACTTTGCAGCACTCTTATAGTACAAGAAAAATTTAATATAAAAACACAAAAAAACCAAATGAAAAAACTAATCATGTTCCTTGCTTGCGGGTTTATTCTCTCTACCTCAGCTAAGGCACAAACTACAAGTCTCAAAATAGCATATATCAATTCTGCTGTGCTACTACAGTCAATGCCCGAAAGAATTAATGCAGACTCTGCGCTCGCAAAATACACTCGTACTTTTCAGGAGCAGATAGAATTAATGACAAAAGAATTTCAATCTAAATTGCAAGTATTTCAGTCTGGCGAAAAAACCATGACAGAAGCAATGAAAGAAGTGAAAACTAAAGAATTGCAGGACCTGCAATCGCGCATAGAGAGTACACAACAAAGCGCACAAGAAAAAATACAAACTAAAAAACAAGACCTCTATACTCCAATACTGGAGAAAGCAGATAAAGCAATCAAAGATGTGGCTAAAGAGAAAAACTACGACTACATCTTCGACATCAATAGTCAGGGTGGCATAGTATTTAGTAAAGAGGAATTTGACATTACGGCTGTAGTAAAAGCCAAAATGGGTATAAAATAATCTAAGTACATTTTACCTTACAACAAAAACAAGTTGGCAAAGATGTTCTCTTTCGTCAACTTGTTTTTTTATTAAATAGGTTACAATAAAAACAACCATTCATAAATAACTATCTAACAAAAACTACCCACAAACGACTATCTACTAAATACTAAAAACTGTATACTAGAAAACTACCCACAAACAACTATCTACTAATTACTAACAACTATATACTAAAAACCCACCCACAAACGACTATCTACTAAATACTAAAAACTATATACTAAAAACCCACCCACAAATGACTATCTACTAATTACTATCAACTATTTACCGAAAAACTATCTACTAAAAACCCGTCCACAAATGACTATCTACTAAATACTAACAACTATCTACTGAATAACTAAACATGGATTTCAAATTAATAACCACAGATACTGCATCCTCAGCCAGAGCAGGCACCCTAACCACCGGCCATGGCGATATTCAAACCCCTATTTTTATGCCCGTAGGCACAGTAGGTAGTGTCAAGGGCATATCCCAGCAGCAATTGAAAACAGAAATTAATCCCGAAATTATACTCGGCAATACCTATCATTTGTATCTACGCCCAGGCACTGACATTATAGAGCAAGCAGGCGGGCTACACAAATTTAATGGCTGGGACCGCCCCATACTTACCGATAGTGGAGGATATCAGGTATTTTCTCTCGCAGCCAATAGAAAGATAAAAGAAGAAGGAGTTATATTTCAGTCGCATATAGACGGCTCTCGTCATCTATTTTCTCCAGAGAGTGTCATAGATACCCAACGTAGTATAGGAGCAGATATAATTATGGCATTCGATGAATGTCCGCCCTACCCTTCCGAATATGCTTATGCCAAAACATCAATGGAGCTTACGCACAGATGGCTGACTCGTTGTGTGCAACACATGAGCATTACTGAGCCTAAGTATGGTTACGAACAATCATTATTTCCTATTGTGCAAGGCAGTACCTACAAAGACCTCAGAAAACAATCGGCTGAGTTTATAGCTGGTATGGAGTGTGATGGCAATGCTATAGGTGGGCTGTCTGTAGGTGAACCAGAGGAAATGATGTATGAAATGTGTGGTCTTTGTTGCGACCTTCTCCCTACCGATAAACCCCGTTACCTGATGGGGGTAGGCACTCCTTGGAACATACTAGAGAACATAGCCCTAGGTATAGATATGTTCGACTGCGTAATGCCCACCCGAAACGGCAGAAATGGAATGTTGTTTACTTCAGAAGGCGTAATCAATATTAAAAACAAAAAGTGGGCTACTGATTTCTCCCCTATCGATATTGGTATTGATTGTCCCACCAGCCGTTTCTATAGCAAAGCCTACCTCAGGCATCTTTTTGTAGCATCAGAGATACTAGGGCTTACCATAGCCAGCATTCACAATCTTGCATTCTATCTGCATCTGGTACGCGAAGCCCGACAACATATCATAGATGGCGACTTTGCAAGCTGGAAGAATGCCATGATACCCAAACTAAAAAAACGACTTTAGCTATTTTCTCTTTACTCCAAGTCTATAAATACACTACACCCACTACTTATTCATGGTAGTGGGTGTCGTTTTTATTCAAAGCTTAATTTTTGTTTCCGCTACTTATTATATATCATTCTGTAGTCAGTATGCACTTTACCTTTTGTTATATCATCCAGCTTCTTTTTCAGCAGGCGTTTTTTAAGTGGCGAAATATAGTCAATAAACAACTTACCTTCTATATGGTCATACTCATGCTGTATTACTCTTGCAGTTATGCCATGAAAGACAGCCTCTTTAGGTTCAAATTTATCATTTAGGTAAGCTATCCGCACATGACTATTTCTGAGTATATCCTCACGCACCTTGGGTATACTTAAGCAACCTTCATTATATGCCCATGGTTTTCCGCTTTCTTCTAGTATTCTGGCATTGATAAATACCTCTTTTATTGGTTTTTCGTCAGGATATTTTTTCAAATCTTCCTCCTCAAAGTCTGCCACTATCTGATCTGTATCTACTATAAACAGTCTGATAGGTTTGTTTATCTGTGGCGCAGCCAGCCCCACTCCATTACTATTGTACAGGGTTTCCCACATATCTACCAGCAACTTTTCCAGTCCGGCATATCCTGCATCTATATCATCACATACTTTGCGCAATATGGGGCTACCATATGCTACTACTGGTAATATCATTATGTTCTTACTGTTTAATCATCAAAAATATGTGCTGTTGCATATCTGCTGCTTACACACTCCTACAAATTATCACTTGCTTTTTTAGAGTCAGCAAAGTTACATTGAAATTACTTGTGCTACTTACTTGCTGCAAAATCATTTGATACAGTAGTGACAAACAGTGATTCGTGTATTCAAGCTACAATCGCAACCCGGTACTAGTGGAAAAGAACTTTAAAATTGGTAGATTTTTTTCTGTTATCGTTCCTTACCTTTGACTACCTGTATATTCAGGGCTATAATACAATGCGCAAAAACATAGCTTTACTTGCCGGTGGTTATTCTGGCGAATATGTCATTTCTATTAAAACTGCCGAAACTATTGAGAAAAATCTGGATACAGATCTATACAATGTTTTTAAAATAATCATTACCAAAGACGAATGGTGCCACGAAAGCAATGGAGAGAAAATACAGGTAAATAAAAATGATTTTTCGCTTCATATTGCAGGCACAAAAATAGTTTTCGATTGCGTATTTATAGCCATACATGGCACTCCTGGCGAAGATGGCAGAATACAAGGCTATCTGGATATGATAAATATCCCCTACACCACCTGCAATTCTATTGTTTCTGCTCTTACCTTCAACAAAAGCTACTGCAACAAAGTAGTTAAGTCATTCAATGTAGTTAACATTGCCAACTCTGTATTGCTCATTAAAGGAGAGTCTTTTTCTATAGGTGCCATACTAGATCAGCTAAAACTACCCGTATTTGTAAAACCTAACGAAAGCGGCAGCAGCTTAGGTGTTAGTAAGGTAAAGGATGTAGGTACATTGCTACCAGCTATTGAAAAAGCATTCAAAGAAGATAATCAGGTGCTCATAGAAGAGTTTATAGAGGGTAGGGAATTAACCATAGGTGTATACAAAAACAATGGCTACATGCATGCGCTACCTGCTACCGAAATAGAAAGCAAAAATGAGTTCTTTGACTACGAAGCCAAATACACACCAGGTGTAACTAACGAAATAACACCCGCACGCATAGACAAAAACATTAAAGAACAACTGGAAAACAAATCACAGTACATATACCGTCACCTCAATTGCAGAGGTGTAGTAAGAATGGATTACATATTAGAAAACGGCACTGGTAAACTCTTCTTCTTGGAAGTAAACACTATGCCCGGTCAGAGCGAAAACAGTATTGTACCACAGCAAGTAAGAGCAGCAGGCATATCTCTAAAACAGTTTTATGGAGATCTACTAGAAGACTGTATGAAAAATAGCAAACAAAACTCTATTGCTATACTATAGCATGTTATGAAAGAAAAATTAAAAAATTCCTTTTTACTCAATCTGGCTGTGGTTTTCACACTCGGTGTACTACTGTATGTACTATTTTTTGCCTCCCTCAACTGTATTACTCACCACGGCGAAGAAGTGGCCATGCCCGATGTAAGAGGCAAAAAAATGGATTCAGCAGTCAATGCGCTCAAAACGCTAAACTTTGAAGTTCTTATAGATTCTACTTACGACCCCACAGCGCGTCCGCTCAGTGTGCTAAAACAAATGCCCGATACTGGCTCATTTGTAAAACGTGGCAGAACTATTTTCCTTACAGTTAACATGCTCACTCCGCCCAAAGTGTCTATGCCAGCCATCAAAGACTTGTCTTACCGCAGTGCAGAAATGATACTACGCAATAACAAATTGATACTTGGCGACACTACTTACAAACCAGACATAGCCACCGGTGCCATACTAGAAGCAAGCATGAATGGCAAAGTGCTGAGTGCGGGCGACATGATACCCCAAGGCAGCAAAATAGATCTGATAATAGGAAACGGCCTAGGCAATACCGAATGGGATGTACCCAACGTCACTGGCATGACAGTAGACGAAGCCATGATATACCTCAATCAGTTCAACCTGCAACCTTTTTTGGTTTCTGCCGATCGACTTTCTGAAATTACAGATACACCTTCAGCTATTATTACAGATCAGCGCCCCAGACAGTACAACGATGCTGGTGCAAATAACAGGATAAAAATGAACGATTTCATTGATTTGCTCATCATGCAAAATCCTGCTCCGCAAGATATTCATGTTAATGCGAACAATACAAACACCTCAGACGCCGTTAATAATAACAAACCTCAAAAGCGCAAATAATAGGTGAACAGGACTATACATGTAGTATACTTACTTCTTTTTGTCATTTTCTACAGCACTGCTGCCGTAAATGCACAAGAGTATGCAGGTCACCTCAACTGTAACGCAGCACTGTACAACAAAAAACAACCAGTACTTACAGCAAAAAAAACTACAGCCGCCGAACCACTATCACTGCCATTCTTCGAAGATTTTACTGGTTATGGATTGTTTCCAGACAGTAGCCGATGGACAGATTACCATGTTTATGTCAATAATACCATGGGGTCCAGACCTGTAAGCAGAGGGGTAGCCACTTTTGATGCGCTTGACTGGCGTGGAATACCGTACGACACCTTTAGTAATACTAACTTCAGATACGCCGACTCACTAACGTCACAACCCATCAACCTGAGTCTAAACATAGTTAACCCTGCCGATAGCATTTATTTGAGTTTTTTCTATCAACCTCAAGGAAATGGTTTCTTCCCGCTACCTCAAGACTCGCTAATGCTGTTCCTCAAAACTCGATTTGGAGGGTACGTCAAAGTTTGGTCTGCAATGGGCTCATCGCTCAAACCCTTTCAGCAGGTAATGATACCCATCGCAGATTCGCTGTACTTCGATAGTTTCTTCCAGTTCAGATTCATCAACATTGCCGCACTTTACTGGGCTGATGCCGTATGGAATATAGACTACATAAGGCTAGGTACTAATCGCACAATTTCAGATACCGCAGTAAACGATGTTGGATTTACCAGCAATCCTACTTTTCTACTCAACGATTATACTTCTATGCCTTATCGGCAGTTTTTCTCGTTTCCGGTAGCAGAACGTTCTAGTCAGTATATATGCAGCTTACGAAACAATTACGACTTTCCTCAGACAGTCACTTACGGTTATACAGGAACCGCACTTAATACCAATACTTTACTAAAACCTAATACTTGGAACACCGCTCCTTTACCGGGGCTAAACACCGATGCACTTATATACCCTGCTTACACTACCCTAGTACCATTGATAAGTGTAGGCAACTACAACCGTGTAATATTCCAAAACAAATTTTTCATCACTTCACTTTCTACATCAGACCCAGTAGAAAATGACACTATCATCAGCAATCAAGTATTTGATAACTATCTAGCTTATGACGATGGTACTGCCGAAAAAAGCTATTACCTCAATCTGTACCCTACACTTCCCGGCAAAATAGCTATTGAACATCATCTCAATCGCCCAGATACGTTACGAGGAATGGCTATCTATTTTGGCAGACAAGTACCATTCTCCTTCTCTAAGTTCTTTAATATCAACATTTACTCTGATCTAGAGGGTGTAAATGGTGCCTCATCCGACAATATTCTCTACACCCAAGAATTCTGCACACCCGGATATGCCGATTCAGTAAATCAGTTTTGGGTATATAAGTTCGACAGACCTTTACCAATGTCTGCTGGCACCTTTTACGCAGGCACTTTCCAGCCTGCCGAAAGCGGTGCTGACAGCCTTTATTTCGGCTTAGACGTAAACAGAATAGGCAGTAATCATGCTTATTTTAACGTTCTTTCTGGCTGGACTCCCTCACTCATAAGCGGTGCTATAATGATGAGACCTATACTCGGCAACTCTATTATAGGCACACAAATACAAGAAGTTGTAGCACCTGAGCAGAAATGGCAATTGTACCCAAATCCGGCTCAAGATTTCATTACAATCAATCTACCATCCGATATCGCAGTCAACTACCTGATATCTGATATGGTAGGGCGCAAACTGGCTACCGGAAACACTGCTCAACAAAAACAAATAGACATTTCTACCCTTGCACCTGGCATGTATCTGTTGTCGTTTTCTGACAATGATGACAATAGCCACACTTTAAAGTTTATTAAACAATAACAAAATCAATTTCAATCTGATGAAACACATAACAGCTTCAGAACTAAAACAAAGAATAGAAGCAGGAGAAAATATTAAAATCATTGATGTACGCGAACCTGCAGAATATACAGAAAGTAATATGGGAGGCATTCTATTGCCATTAGGGCATATCGCCAATATGCAACTTGATGATATTGAAGATTACAAAAACGAAGAGTTAGTAATACATTGCAAAGGTGGCACCAGAAGTATGCAAGCTTGCCTTATACTAGAGCAGGCAGGTTTTACTAACTTAGTAAACCTAACAGGTGGCATCACTGCATGGCACAAACTGTAACACAATACATTACACAAACATCCATAGTATTCACTTTGTAATCAACAAAGCAAATAGTTAACTACACGCACAACTATTTACTTTATTCACTAAGTAAAAAAGATACTCATATACTTGCCAGAAAGCATTGATAATCTGTAAGTTAAGGGCAGTACACATTTAGTTCATCGATCCTTAACAAAACTAAAATAATACTACTAATTTTCAACAGCCGTTCATTATCATTACATTAACAACAAATTGTATGCGCTGAAATTTTGTATTAATTTTTTATTTTTATTAAGAATTGAGGTGCTTTAGTGAAATAATTTTGTTAGATTTGCTCCGATATTAGTGTTTTTAGTATTTTCCTAATAAATTTCGGACTTTATCCTTCTTATCACCATAGGTTTTATAGATCGATAATGTAGTTATTTGTGGCAACAAAGTCATTAATATCAATACAAATCGGCAATAAATAGAAAATAAAAATATAACGTACATGGGTAAGCGAATTTTATGTTTGGTAGCATTAGCTTTAGTGGCAAACACGCACAACTCCTTTGGACAGGTAAGAAGTGAGTATTTCCGCAGTCTTTCTGCTGACCTACAAGTAACTGGTGGCTTGCTAAACCAACAAATCACAGCCATACCTTTTTCGGTGAACTATCCTGATGCACTCAATGCTACTCAGAGTGATATTAAATTCAAAAGCGGACAGTCAAGAGGCTATGACTTCCGTCTTGGGTATTACTTCAATCGCAAACGATCTCTAGGTATAGGTTTGGGCATCAATTACTACAAACAAGAAGGGAACCTCAATCTGGACACTTTCCATATAGAATTCCGTTCTGCTGATGCACAATATCCAGTTTTCCGTCAGGTTATTTCTTCTACTCGTGGCATTAGAGAAAACATAGTCAGTACTAGTATCAACATACCATTGCTATTACGCTACAAGTACGACATTAATGAGAAATTTGCGCTTACTGTAGACGCAGGTATATTTTACAATGTAAATGTAAAAAGCACCTACAACACAAATGCACAATTTGACTACGAAGGCATCTATAAATTTGAAGGCACATTTCCTATTTATGACAACTCTGCCATACCTGATAGCACGAGTTTGTTAGTTACTAAAGCTGAGTACCTGAAAGACTTCCCAAAAGGTGACGTTAAAAACTATTTCAGATTTGAAGACAGCATAGGTAAAAGCGTGGGTCTGAACATGAACACAGTTAACAGCAGTGGTGAAGTAAAATACAAATCAGGCTCGTTGGGCTACACTGGCGAAATAGCTATCAACTATATGGTTGTACGCAATATTTGTCTTCGCTTAGGCGCTTATTACACCGCTCAGTCTTTTACTAATACATCTAACAACAACGCCCTCAGACTTACCGATCAAATAGTAAGAGATGCAAACAACAAAGCACTAGGTGTTAATTACAACTCTATGCTGAATGAAGTACAAACAGTGAAAAGCCACAACTACGGCTTGTTATTGGGTGTAAGGGTTTATTTCAACAGAATGGCTTGGAAAACACCACAGGACGACATGAACAAAGTAACTCCTGCCAAAGGACGTGCTCACTAAAATATAATGACTTATCTTAAACAAACAACCCCTGCCTATGCGGGGGTTATTTGTTTATATCTATACCCTATTTAACATCCCTTACGCACCAATAACCACCATACTAAGGTACCTTTGATTTGTAATTCTCACAAAGCAATACTCATGAAAAAGAAGCTAGTTATATTAGGTGGTGGATTTGCAGGCCTGCAGCTGGCAAGACACATAAAAGAGTCTGATTACGATATCACACTCATAGACCAATATAACTTCCACCAGTTTCAGCCGCTATTTTACCAGGTAGCTACTGCCCGCCTAGAACCTAGTGCAGTATCATTCCCACTCAGGAAAGTATTTCAAAAAGACAAAGACATTCACATTCGCATAGGCAAGGTTACAGACATCGACCATCCTGCACAAATAGTATATACAGAAGACAACAAATACCCCTACGACTATCTGGTAATAGCTACTGGGTGTACCACCAATTTTTTTGGCAACAAAAACTTTGAAAAGTACACCTATCCCATGAAGTCTACAAACGAAGCTATAGCCCTACGAAACAGAATTTTACTCAACTTCGAAAACGCACTTTCTGCAACTCCCACAGAGCAAGAGGAAATAATGAATATAGTCATCGCTGGTGGTGGCCCCACGGGTGTAGAGTTAGCTGGCTCATTGGCAGAAATGAAAAAGAACGTACTACCACGAGATTACCCAGACATGGACTTCTCTAAACTCACTGTTTATTTGGTAGAAGGAATGCCCAATACGCTGCAAAACATGAGTGAAGAATCTCGCACATTCTCCAAAAAATACTTGGAAGAAATGGGCGTAAAAGTATTGGTCAATACTTTCGCCAGCGACTATGATGGCTCACTACTTACACTAAACAATGGTTCTACTATCAAAACCCGAACAATGATATGGAGTGCTGGCATAACAGGAAACGTACCTGCGGGTATACCAGCATCATCTATCGTGAAAGGCAACAGAATAATAGTAAACGAATACAATGAAGTTGCTGGCATGAACAAGGTTTTTGCCTTGGGTGATATTGCTTACATGGAAACGACCGACTTTCCCAAAGGGCATCCGCAAGTAGCTAATGTAGCTATAAATCAGGCTAAAAACCTGGCTGTAAATCTGAAAAGACTAAGAAAAAACAACCCACTGAAACCATTCGTTTACAAATCTCCAGGCTCTATGGCCACCATCGGCAAACACAAAGCTGTGGTAGATTTACCGTTTTTTAGTTTTCAGGGCAGGTTAGCATGGTTTACATGGATGTTCCTTCACCTCATGCTTATACTCAGTGTACGCAACAAGTTCTTTATCTTCATCAATTGGGCTATTAGCTATTTCACTAACGACACCACATTGAGACTGATACTGAAACCAGAAAAGGCTAAACAGTAATTGTAAATTTCCACCTTGTAGTATGCTGCATTTGACGGTTTACCCATTAATTTTGCAAGCTAATTATACAATTTGAGCAAAGACATTAATATACTAGCTATCGAATCTTCGTGCGATGAAACAAGTGCCGCTATTGTCCAAAACGGCATTGTACTCAGCAACCAGATTGCCACCCAAAAGGTACATGAGCGGTATGGAGGTGTAGTGCCTGAAATGGCATCAAGAGCGCACATCCAAAACATTATACCGGTAGTAGATGTTGCCATCAAAGATGCAGGTATCAGCAAGGAAGATATCACTGCTGTAGCATTCACTCAGGCTCCTGGCCTCATAGGCTCTCTGCTGGTAGGTACTTGTTTTGCCAAGTCATTTGCTCAGGCACGCAATCTGCCATTGATAGCGGTGCACCACATGCAGGCACACGTGCTGGCACACTTCATAGAGGCACAACCTCAGTTCCCATTCCTATGCCTTACAGTATCTGGTGGTCACACACAAATAGTACTTTGCCGTAGCCACTTAGACATGGAAGTGCTGGGAGAAACAATGGACGATGCCGCAGGCGAGGCATTTGACAAAGTAGCCAAAATGTTGGGTCTCCCCTACCCTGGTGGTCCATTAGTAGATAAGTATGCAGCCTTAGGCGATCCGCTCAGGTTCAAATTCCCTACCAATGAAATGAAAAACTATACCTTCAGCTTCAGCGGCATCAAAACTTCTGTACTCTATTTCTTGCAGGCAGAAAGAAAAAAAGACCCTGAGTTTGCCGAGAAGAATATGAATGACATCTGTGCTTCTGTACAGCATACTATCATCAAAGTACTAATGACCAAATTGGAAAAAGCTGCTAATGACCTTGGCATAAAACATATAGGTATTGCTGGTGGCGTATCTGCCAATTCTGGTCTACGAAATGCTTTACAGCAGACAGGTCAACGTAAAGGCTGGCAAGTATACATACCTGCTTTTCAGTATTGCACTGACAATGCTGCTATGATAGGCATCACAGCACATTACAAATACCTTAACGGGTTATTTACCGACCTTTCGGCTACCCCCAGCGCCAGAGCTACTTGGTCATGAGCAACTCTTGGTTTCAGTTCAAACAATTCAAGATTAATCAGGACAACTGTGCCATGAAAGTAACCACTGATGCCTGTATACAAGGCGCATGGACACCCCTGTTACCTTCTGATATCAATGTGCTGGACATAGGTACAGGCACTGGGCTTTTATCGTTGATGCTGGCTCAAAGAAACTCTACTGTGAAAATAGATGCAATAGAAATAGACCCAGCAGCAGCTACCCAAGCTACTCACAACTTCAATGAGTCGCCTTGGGTACACAGAATACACCCTTTACTCATAGATATAAGGCTGTACGCCCCACCACACCGTTATAACCTCATTATCTGCAATCCACCTTTTTTCGCACAAAGTCTACTAGGCCCTACTCACAGCAAAAACATAGCAAGGCACGATGTAGCACTCAACAGCCAGCAATTGCTGGTCAAAGCGTCATCTATGTTAGCACATAATGGTCGGATATCACTGCTGCTTCCTTATACTGAGTACCTATTATGGCGCAAAACAGCAATACAATGCGGACTAAACGAGATAGAGTGTCTTCATATTCGTCACCGTCCCTCTGCTCCTATCAAACGGGTAGTAACCATTCTTACCCCTACACCTGTAGCTACACCTTCTATATCAGAATTGATCATCCAAAATACCACAGGCGAATACACCAACCATTTTAAACAATTACTGGCAGATTTTTACCTCAATCTGTAAAAACAACACGCATTTCTAGCCACAACGCTCACACTAAATATTTATAATTGGATGCAAATGCTACTTGTATCCATCATCAGGTTTCTATTTAGCATTGCAAAATGTAAGAATAGATAATTATTCGTGGCTACATTTGTATTCCCCTTCGTTTTTCTATAAAGATGCCACTACAATATACTCCCCCAAAAATTCTTATTGTTGATGATGATGAAGATGATTTCATTATCACATCAGGGTACATCAAAGATATTAAGAACAGCTCGTTTGATATAGAATGGGCATCCAGCTATACTGCCGGCGTAGCTAAAATGGCCACTGGTGTTTACGACCTATATTTTGTTGACTACCGGCTAGGAGCAAAGTCAGGTTTAGATTTCCTTGCTGAGGCGAAAAAAACAGAATGTAATAGCCCTATCATCTTACTTACAGGGCAAGGTAGCTACAACATAGACATTGAAGCTATGCAAACAGGCGCTATAGACTACTTGATAAAACGAGAACTGAACAGGGAAAAAATAGAAAGAAGTATACGATATGCACTAGAACGGGCCAAAACCATAAAAGCATTACGCGATAGCGAAAATAAATACCGGCGTATCTTCGAAAAATCTAAAGACATAATTTTCGTAGCTGATGATACGCTTCGTATCATCGAGGTAAATGATGCCGTAACCGACATACTAGGATACTCCAAAACAGAATTTCAGAACCTCTATTTACCACAACTATTTGCAGAACCCAACACAACACCACTGTTCGTATACAACCTGAGCAATGGCATATCTATAGACGACTATTCTACGTCGTTGTACACCATAACTGGCAAAATTATACCTTGTATCATATCGGCAACCATTACAAACAGCAATGCCAACCAAAACTATATTCAAGGTATAATACATAACATAACCAATCTGAAAAAAGCAGAAAAATCTGTTTTGCAACTTGAAAAAATGGCCGCTACCTCTCGGCTCATTCGCACTCTTGCACACGAAGTCCGAAATCCACTCAATAATATCACTATATCTGCATCTCAACTACAATCTGAAATCACGCAACCAGAACCTTCTCTGTATCTCGACATTATAAAAAGAAACAGTATTAGGATAGATAATCTCATTACAGAACTACTTCACTCTTCCAACCCCAAAGATAATTCCCAAAAGGCTGCCTATCTGCAGCACATCATTGACGAAGTAGTAGCAGCTTCAAATGACCTCATAACGCTAAAGAAAATAAAACTAACCATCGACTACCCTTCTACTCCTATTAGTATAATGGCAGACAAACAAAACCTGAAACTGGCCTTGCTCAACATACTCATCAATGCCACAGAAGCTGTTAAAGAAAACTCTGGCATTATTTCTATCCATCTTGAGCGCAAAGAGCAAAAGGCGCTGCTACAAATATCAGATAACGGATGCGGTATCAGTGAGGAAAATATAAACAGAATATTTGAACCTTATTACACCAGCAAGCACACTGGGGCAGGATTAGGTTTATCATTTACATTGAGCATCATGAAGGCACATGGGGCCAACACTGATGTTGTATCGGGCAGGAATGAAGGCACAACTTTTTCTATATCGTTTCCGGTATTGTAACCCAAAAACAACAAATAGGTAGGTGCAGTAAACACTGCACCTACCTATGCAATATTTATCCTTTTACATCAAAATTCGATAGAGCAATAAACTCATTAACTCTTGATTCTATGTCAGCAGCAGAGATTTCCTTTAGCCTTTCCGGACCAAATTTCTCTACGCAAAACGATGCTATTGCAGAACCCATTATGATTGCTGCCTTCATGCTTTCGAAAGAAGTGCTATCTACTCTGGCCAAATAGCCTATGAAACCGCCTGCAAAAGAATCGCCTGCACCAGTTGGGTCAAAAACATCTTCTAGTGGCAATGCTGGCGCTGAGAATATTTTATCACCATGAAACAACAATGCACCATGCTCACCTTTTTTGATAATCACATACTTTGGGCCCATTGATTGTATTTTGCGAGCTGCCTTTACCAGTGAATATTCACCACTTAACTGGCGTGCTTCGCTATCATTTACCATCAGCAGGTCTACCATTCCCAGCACCTTCTGCAGATCGTCCATGGCTATGTCCATCCAGAAGTTCATTGTATCCATTATCACCAGCTTTGGCTTCGACTTCAGCTGCTCCAGCACGCTTATTTGCACAGTGGGCATCAGGTTGCCTAGCATTACATACTCACTACCCTGATAGCTATCTGGTATTTTGGGGTCAAATTTCGCCAGTACATTCAGGTCTGTAACCAGAGTGTCTCTCGTGTTCATGTCCATATGGTAACGACCACTCCAAAAGAAGCTCTTTTCGTCAGCCATCACATCCACACCGTCAAATTTCACTCCTTTGGCTTTCAGATCATTCATTTCCTCTTCTGGAAAATCACCACCTACAATAGAAATCAAATTAGTGGGTTGGGTAAAGTTAGATGCAGCTAATGCTGCATAGGTACCAGAACCACCTATTATGCGATCAACCTTGCCAAATGGGGTCTCAAGCGCATCAAACGCCAATGTACCAACTATTAATAATGACATAAAAAATAAATTTTGCTGCAAATGTAATAGATAACTAGCTAGAATAGAAAATAACAAACATCCATTACTGACAAACTTCACCAGATAATTATCATTTCTTGATATTGCTCATCAACAATACTGTATTTCCGCTTTTAGTACGGTATACTTCGTGGTAAGCTGTATCCAATTGTGTTTTCAATTCCATAAAATCTACATGCCCAGCAAACGAAGGTTCATAATTTAGCAACAGTATGTAATCAATGTTTACACCCGTTATTTGTTTGTATTGCACTGGTCCTCCGCCGGGGGGCATACCCTCTATACCTCTATATCTATTCAGGTGTATATAAGGATTTACCTCGCTTCTCCAGTCGAGTGGAAAATATCCTGTATTAGCCTCATAGTTATCTAGCACCAGTATTTTTTTGTTGGCACCTATATACTGTGCTACATGCCCATACACTTCATTTCTATCTGCCAGTATCTTGCCATCGTGTCCTTTGCCCATCTTATTGAAGTTGAGCGGCAACAAAACACTGCCTTTAGTTATCAACTTACTAACCTCTGTATGCTCCTTCACTATTTGGGCTCCTGCATACATTATGGGTATTCTTATGGTCACTAAAAGCAAAAAACATACAAAACCTATTATACCCGTTACGTTTTTTAGTTTATTGGGCAATATATAAGCAGCACAAAAACCAGTAATCAAAAAAAGATACAAGCCTGTTCTCATCACAAAAAGACCTCCACCCATCATCTTGTCTGGCAAATTCAGAAATGCAAATAATACAACCGAAAGCAACAGTAAAAACCCGTCATATTTATGTATATTTCTTTTACCAACTACCTTGTATACAAAAACCAGAAAAAATAAGACTGTAAATAAACCTCCCAAAAACTTCACTACCAATACCTCCTTGCTGGAATAATTGATAAGGTAATCGAAAGACATTAACTCCAATAGACGCTCCGGCATATACGCAGGTACTATTTTGCCATGTTTGGTACTGTTTTCTGCAAAGGTGAGGAAGAATAATAAAAAGGGCAAAGTACTTAATACTAATACGAGCACATACTTCAATATACGCTTTACATCTCTTGCAAAAAAGCCTGAGACAATGTAACTAAGCAGTAGACTACAACATGCAAACACCCCATAACCAAATGAAACTGGATGTGAAAAATAAGTAAGTAGCATAAAACCGAATATCCATGCTATACTCAAATTCCTATTGTGCTCCAAATAGCCCAACCAACTGTTAACCAACAAAAGAAAAAAGGAAATACTGAAGGAGAAATTGTAAAAACCCTGAGCCAGTGAATTATTGAATATAAACACTAAAAATAAGACCGTAAACAAATGCCTACCCCCGCCTATTCTACGCAATAACCTATCGAGCGATACCAGCATCAATAGCACATACCCACTTACCAATATTTTCTCAGCTACAGCCCCTTTTACTACAGACAATAATGCCACAAGTAATATATTGGATAGCCAGTTAGGATTTGGTTGATTACTGATGGTGTAAAAACGAGTATAAAAATCTTCACCTGGCACAGTCCACATTGACAACATAGCCTTTGCGTTAGCTAAGTGGCAAGGTCCATCACAATTCAAGAAATAAGCAGGCATCCATATCTGTAGCATACACGCCACAAATCCTGCCACCATTAATAAATAATACCATTTGTTGTCCTTCACATTGCCCAGCA
>CAZRPA010000004.1:0-64655 GCA_964601855.1 uncultured Flavipsychrobacter sp.
TGTGCTAATGGTACAGGTACTCTTAGCGTAGCAGGTGGTACTACACCATACACTTATAGCTGGAGCAACGCTGCTACTACACAGAACGTAACAGGCTTGGTAGCGGGTACATACAGCGTATTGATCACTGACGCTAATGGTTGTACAACAACACAAACAATAACAATCACTCAGCCATCTGAGTTCATCGCTACAGTAACCAACACAAATGTTAACTGTAATGGTGGTGCAAACGGTACTGCTGACCTTACAGTGAGTGGCGGTACTACACCATACACTTATAGCTGGAGCAATGCTGCTACTACTCAAGACCTGAGCAGTCTGGTAGCAGGTACCTACAGTGTATTGATAACTGATGCTAATGGTTATACTCTTACTAAATCAGTAACAGTAACACAGCCAGCAACACTTGCTGCATCTGCAACCTCAACTAACGTTAACTGTAACGGTGGTGCTAACGGTACTATCGACCTTACGGTAACAGGTGGTACTACGGCTTATACTTACAACTGGAGCAATGGTGCAAGTACACAAGACCTGAGCGGCTTGTCTGCTGGTACTTATAGCGTAACAGTTACTGACGCTAACGGTTGTACAGCAACTGCGAGCAGAACAATCACACAGCCAGCAACATTGACTGCTACTGCAAGTTCAACGAACGCATTGTGTTTTGGATGTGCTAATGGTACAGGTACTCTTAGCGTAGCAGGTGGTACTACACCATACACTTATAGCTGGAGCAACGCTGCTACTACACAGAACGTAACAGGCTTGGTAGCGGGTACATACAGCGTATTGATCACTGACGCTAATGGTTGTACAACAACACAAACAATAACAATCACTCAGCCATCTGAGTTCATCGCTACAGTAACCAACACCAATGTTAACTGTAATGGTGGTGCCAACGGTACTGCAGACCTTACAGTAAGTGGCGGTACAATACCATACACTTACAGCTGGAGCAATGGTGCTTCTACTCAAGACCTGAGCGGCCTTGTAGCTGGTACTTACAGCGTATTGATCACTGATGCTAATGGTTATACATTGACTAAATCAGTAACTGTAACAGAGCCAGCAACATTGGCTGCATCAGCTACATCTACCAACGTTAACTGTAATGGTGGTGCAAACGGTACTATCGACCTTACAGTAACTGGTGGTACTACAGCGTACACTTACAACTGGAGCAACGGTGCAAGTACACAAGATGTAAGCGGACTTTCTGCTGGTACTTATAGCGTAACAGTAACTGATGCTAACGGTTGTACAGCAACTGCAAGCAGAACAATCACACAGCCAGCAACATTGACTTTCGCTGGTACAACTACAGATGTTGCTTGTTATGGTGCTAGTACAGGTGCAGTTTCTACAACTACATTAGGTGGTACTACACCATATTCTTATTCTTGGAGCAATGCAGCTACAACTGCTAACCTAACTGGTGTAGTTGCGGGTACTTACTCTGCTACTGTTACAGACGCTAACGGTTGTTCTGCTTCACAGTCATTCGTAATAACACAATCTGAATCTACAATAGTTACTGCAACGGGTACAGCATTAGTTTGCGCAGGTAATACCACTACGCTTTATGCAACACCTACTGGTGGTGCATGGACTAGCAGTAACACAACTAAAGCCACAGTTAATGCTACAACCGGGGTTGTTTCAGGTGTTAGTGCAGGATCTGTAAATATTACTTACACAGCTTTAACTGGATGTAAAGCAATCGTTCCTGTAACTGTTAATAGCACTGTTCCAAATTTCATTGGTTCATTAAATGCTTGCGTTGGCGAAGCGGTGACTTTATCTAATTCTGTTACTGGTGGTGTATGGACAATTGCTAATCCTTCTATTGCTACAATCAACGCTACTACTGGTGTAGTAACAGGTATCATGCCAGGTTCTACAACTGTTACTTACACATTGGGTGAAGGTTGCTCAAAAACTGCAACATTCACTGTTAAACCAATTCTTGACCCAATTTCTGGCTCATCCAACATTTGTCTTGGTCAATCTAAACTGTTGACAAATTGTCCTGGTGGTTTGTGGACAAGTAGTAATACTTCTGTAGCGTCAGTCTCAGGTTATGGTACTATAAACGGTATCTCTTTAGGCACTGCTACAATTACCTTCCGTTTGTTATCTACAAATTGCTATGTTACTCGTGAGGTTACGGTCAACCCACTTCCATCTGTAATAGCAAGCGCACCTAATTTGTGCCCTGGCCATACGGCTACACTTAGCTCATCTCCAGCAGGTGGTACATGGTCTAGTAGCAACTCTCTAGTAGTAGATGTTAATCCAGAAAGCGGATTAATAACAGGAGTGATAAACAACCATTTTGGTATTTCTGTAACAGTTGTTACTTATACTCTTCCCACAGGATGTAGTAGGTCTACAGTAGTTACTGTAAATCCTGTTCCTGCGCCTATTTATGGTGGTAGTTCCACATTATGTTTGGGTGGTACTACTACAATGTCTTCTGGTTCAACTGGTTGTGGATGGAGCAGCGATAACACTACTGTAGCTTCTATTTCTGCTGCTGGAGTTGTTACAGCTCATAGCGCTGGAACTACAACTATTAGCTTTACTAATACAAGTGGTTGTGCTTCTACGACAGTTGTTACGGTAAATAGTATGATGTCACCTAACACTGGTAATGATATAGTATGTACTGGTCAAACAACTACATTATCCAATACTACACCTGGTGGAACTTGGAGCAGCAGCAATACTGCAAGAGCCACAGTAAATATTACTACAGGTGTGGTTAGTGGTTTGAGCGCTGGTACTGTTAATATTTCTTATCGTATCGGTACAAGTTGTTATGCAGTAACTCAGGTTACAGTAAATAGTAATCTTGCTACCATATCTGGTCTCAAAACTGTGTGCGTAGGCACAATCACTAATCTCACTTATCCGGTATCTGGTGGTACCTGGAGCAGTAGCAACTCTTTAGTAGCAACAGTTAATACTGCTACTGGTGTAGTTTCTGGATTAGCTACAGGTACTACAACAATCACTTACACTATAAGTGCTGGTTGTTTCAAAACAGCTATTGTTACAGTAACAGCTTCTCCTGCTGCAATTACTGGTGTTGCTACTGTATGTGTGGCTGCTACTACCAATCTTTATAACACAGGAGGCACATGGAGTAGTGCTAATACTGCTATAGCTACCGTTAATGCATCTGGTGTTGTAACTGGTGTAAATGGTGGAGTTACTACCATTTCTTATCGTATCAATAGTACTGGTTGCCATGCTACTAGACAGGTTACTGTAAATGCTCTGCCAGATGTTATTTCAAACCCTTCTGCTTTGTGTTATGGTACCTCTGCTACACTTACCTCAGCTCCGGCTGGTGGTACTTGGTCTAGCAGCAATCCTTCTACAGTGAGTATAAACACTACTACAGGTGTTGCAACTGCCAATTATGCTGCTACTTCTGGCATTTCAATAGCAGTTATCACATATACTGCGCCCACTGGTTGTAGACGTACTACAATTGTTACGGTAAGTCCTCAACCTTCTGCTATATATGGTGGAGTTTCTAGCATTTGCGTTGCTGGTACAACAACATTCTCTGCTAGCTCTGCAGGTTGTAGCTGGAGCAGCAGTAATCCATCAGTTGCTACTATTTCGCATGCAGGTGTAGTTACAGGTATCAGTGCAGGTACGGCTTTAATCAGCTTTACCAATGCTGCTGGATGTGCAAGTACTAGGGTAATTACTGTAAATGCAACAATTGCGCCTAATACAGGTAACACCACTATATGTATGGCTCAGACTACTACTCTTTCTAATCCTTTGAGTGGGGGTACATGGAGCAGCAGCACACCTACAATTGCAACTGTAAATGCGGTTGGTGTTGTAACAGGCGTAAATGCTGGAGCAACCAATATCACTTATTCTTTACCAGGTGGATGTTACAGCGTTAGTACTATTACTGTTATTAACAACACAGCTCCTGTATCAGGCGATGCTTCTGCTTGCGTTGGTACACCAGTAACTTATACTTACCCAGTTTCTGGTGGCACATGGAGCAGCAGTAACACTGCAATAGCGTCTGTTGATGCTTCAACTGGTGTTGTAACTGGTGTGGCTACTGGTAGCGCTACTATAACTTACACACTTGTTACAGGTTGTTTCAAAACCAAAACAATAAACATTACAGTACTTTCTACACCCGTTACTGGCCCGTCAGTGGTTTGTGCTGGCTCGTCTATAACCTTTGCAAATACGACAACTGGTGGTGTATGGTCTAGTGCCAACAATGCAATAGCTAGTGTTAATGCTACAACAGGTGCAGTAACAGGTGTAGCGGTAGGAAGTACGGTTATTACTTATACTGTAGGCGGTGGATGTTATGCAATACGTACAGTTTCAGTAATAGCTACTCCTGCACCAATTACGGGTACAACTGTAATATGTATGGGGCAAACAACAACCCTAAATTCTGCTACTCACGGTGGTGTTTGGTCAGCATCTGGTTCTCCTATAGTGTCTATTTGTGCTACTTGTTCATCAGGTGTGGTTACAGGTATTGCTGAAGGAGTAGCTACTATTACTTATACTGTTGGTACAGGTTGCTCTACTACTACTACTGTTACAGTGGCGCCTATGCCTACTGAGATAGCTGGTTCTCTAGCACTTTGTGCGGGTTCTATAAGTGGTCTCACTACTGGTACTGCTGGAACATGGAGTAGCACTAATACTGCCGTAGCTACTATCTCTTCAACAACTGGTTTATTAACTGCTGTTAGTGCGGGTACTGCTACTATTAGTTTCGTGACACCAGCTGGTTGTATGCGTACTGCTGTAGTTACTGTTGCTCCACTTACAACTGTTGCGCCTATTAGTGGCAATACTGGTGCTATATGTTCTGCTGGTACTTTGTCTCTGTACAGCACTACTTCTGGTGGTACTTGGTCTACATCAAACGCTTCTGTAGCTACTGTTAGCACTTCTGGTTCAGTTGTTGCTATATCTTCAGGCACCGCCAAAATCACCTATACTGTTGATGGTGTTTGCGGATCAGCTATTGCCACAACAATTGTTACGGTGTCTCCTACTCCTGACGCAGGCGTAATATCAGGCTCTACCAACCTTTGTGTGGGTTCAATCATTCCACTTACTTCTTCTATGCCAGGTGGCATATGGAGTGATGGTAGTCCGTTTATAGCCGTAACTTGTCCTTGCAACTCTGGTCAGGTTACTGGTATAGCTCCGGGTGTTGCTACACTATCTTACACAGTTTCTAACGCTTGTGGCACTGATGTGGCTACTTACACAGTAACAGTAAATGCAATTCCTGTTATCACTCCATCTGTGATAGCTCCAGTCATTGCAGGTCATGGCGATGCTACTATGCACTTCTCCACTACTGGTTCTCCTGCTACATATAGTATAGTATGGAGCACAGCTGCTGATGCAGTAGGGTTTACTAACATCACTGGAGCTTCGTTGACATCGTCTCCGCTCACAATAGCTGTTCCACTTACAGCAGTTGAGGGTTCGTTCACTGGACATATAACAGTATCTAATTCTTATTGTGCAAGCGTACCACAGCCATTCAGTATCACTGTCAATGAATCGGTAAACATCTACACATTCGCAGGTACGGGTGTTTCTGGTTACACAGGCAATAATGGTGCAGCTACTTTGGCCAACATGACTCACCCTTACAATATCGCTACTGATTGTGATGGCAATGCGTACATCGGTGATTTCGAAAATGCAGTTGTTCGTAAGGTTAGTCCTACTGGTGTTATAACAACTATTGCTGGAAATGGTGTGATAGGTTACAGCGGAGATGGTGGACCAGCTACTGCTGCTACTATGTCTCACCCTTACGGTGTAGCGTTAGATGCTGCTGGTAACCTTTATTTCTCAGACTTCAACAACCATGCTGTTCGCAGGGTTAGTACTTCAGGTGTTATCACTCGTGTAGCAGGTAATGGTGCTTATGGCTACTCTGGCGACGGTGGTGCAGCTACAGCTGCTAGTCTTCAGTATCCTGCTGGTCTTACAGTAGATGGTGCCGGTAACCTCTATATCGCCGATGATGGTAACTCTGTAATTCGCAAAGTATCTCCATCAGGTGTTATTACTACTGTTGCTGGTACTGGTATACCTGGTTTCACAGGCGATGGTGCTGCTGCTACTGCTGCAAGATTGGCTGCTCCTAAAGGTGTACATGCTGATGGTACAGGTAATCTTTACATAACTGACTACAACAATCAGGTGGTTCGCAAAGTAGATGCTGCTGGTATCATTACTACAATAGCTGGTAATGGTGTTACAGGTTACTCTGGCGATGGTGGTCCAGCTACTGCAGCTCAACTGAACCGTCCAGTGGGTGTGACTACAGATAATACAGGTAATGTATACTTCACTGAGCAGAATAATTATCTGGTGCGCAAAGTCAATGCTTCAGGTGTTATCAGCACAGTTGCTGGTAATCATACATCTGGTTACAGTGGCGATGGTGGTCCAGCATTGTTGGCACAGCTTAGCCAGCCTATGGGCTTATCGCGCAATTGCAATGGTAATATCTTCATAGCAGATAACGCCAACTATGCAATACGTATATTAGGTGAGTACAATCGCAAACCATACTTTGTGAATGGCAACGTTCAAAACGTAGATGTATGCACTGGTGCAGAATCTATAGAAATGAACACTCGTTTGTCAGTTATTGACTACGATACGATGCAACCTCTTACTTGGACTGTTGTTACGGCTCCTGCACATGGTACCTTGGTTGCTGGTTATTCTGCTTCATCTACTGGCGGTCAAATCAATCCTACTGGTCTTAGCTACGCTCCTACTATCGGTTATACTGGTGCTGATGCATTTGTTGTTCAGGTTTCAGATGGTATTGCTACTGCTGTTACCACTATCAATGTTACCGTGAGTGTACCACCGGTAGCTGGTGTTATCACTGGTGCTACAGCTATATGCGGTAGCGGTGTAACTCACCTGTATGCTTCTATAGCAGGTGGTGTTTGGAGCAGCGCTGATACTACAATAGCAACTATCAATTCTGGTGGTTATGTTATTGGCGTAGGTTATGGTACTGCACTTATCTCTTACACTGTCTCTAACGCTTGCGGCACTGACGTAGCAACTACTACGGTAACATATAATGCACTTCCTTTTGCTGGTTCTGTTATAGGTGCTGCTAAGGTTTGTATGGGTTCTACGCTTATCTACTCTGGTACAGTGCCAGGCGGTGTGTGGAGCAGTGGCAACACAGCAATAGCTACAGTTACTTCTGGTGGTATTGTTTACGGTGTTACTCCGGGTCTAGCTACTATCAGTTATGCAGTTACAAACTCTTGTGGTACAGCTTACGGATTGAGAGATGTAACAGTTGAAATTCTGCCTGTAACTAGCCCTATTGCAGGTGCTTCCGGTATATGTGCAGGTGCTTCTGTTACACTAACGAACGCTACACCTGGTGGTGCATGGTATAGCAGCAATACATCTATAGCTACTATAGATATTGAAACAGGTGTGGTAACTGGGGTTACTGAGGGTGTTGTTACTTTAAGTTACGTACACAACACATCTTGTGGAGTGGTATATTCTACGAGAACTTTCACAGTTGCGCCTTCTACTTTAACTATGCCAGCTATAGCAGGTCCGGCTACGGCTTGTGTTGGTAGCACCATTACACTCACTAATTCTATAGCGGGTGGTGTATGGTCTTCTAGCAGCTATCCTACGGTACTTACTATTGGTAGTACATCTGGTATCGTTACAGGTATTACTACGGGTACTGCTACTGTTACTTATGCAGTAAGTCACGCTTGCGGCACTTCTTATGCTACACGTGTAGTTACCGTTAATCCATTGCCAGTTGTTACCCCTATATTGGCTACTATGAGTATTTGTCCAGGTTGGACCATCACTGCTGCCAATGCTACACCAGGTGGTGTATGGAGCAGCAGCAATCCTGCCTTGGCTACAGTTAGCGCAACTGGTGTCATCACAGGTATAGCTAGCGGTATGCCGGTTATTTCTTACTCTGTTACCAATATGTGTGGTACTGCTACTGCTACCGCTCTGGTTCCAGTAGGTGCACCACCAGCAGCTACGCCTATCACTGGTGCTACTGATGTTTGTGTGGCTTCTGCTATCACGCTTACTAATGCTACGGCTGGTGGTACTTGGTACACACCAAACATCACTATAGCTTCTGTAAGTAGTGCAGGTATCGTTACTGGTGTAGGTGCAGGTACTGCCATAGTATCTTACACTACGCACAATGGTTGTGGTTATACAAACGTTACTACGGTGATCACAGTTAACCCAATACCAGTTGTAGCAGGCACCACAGGTTTGTCTAATGTGTGCACTGGTTCTTCTATCACACTTGCCAATCCTACATCTGGTGGTACTTGGTCTAGTAGCAATACTGCTATAGCTACTGTAGGTAGTACTGGTGTAGTGACTGGTGTCGCTCCTGGCACGGTAACAATTAGCTACTCTGTAACTAACGGTTGCGGAACGGTATCAGCTACCAAAGTCATCAATGTTCAGGTAATGTTTGCAACTATATACGGTTCACTCGCTACCTCTTCATCTGCTCACGATGGTTGTGCATTGCTTACTGTAGTAGGTGGTGTGGCTCCTTACACATATATGTGGTCTAATGGTGCTACTACTCAAAACCTTACTGGCTTGGCAATAGGCGATTATTCAGTTCTGGTTACTGATTCGAATGGCGATACTGCTACTGCGCATGTACACATCTCTTATATAGGTGCACGTGGCACTGTTGCTAGCGATGTAGTTTCGGAAGTTATGCACGGCGCACATCCTAATCCGTTTGTTACTACTTCTATCATCAGGTTCAATTTGCCTGTAAGTGGAATGGCTATAATAGATGTGTTTAGTGCTGCTACTGGTGCTAAAGTTGCTACTATCTTCAACGATCATGTAAATGCAGGCGAAGAGTACACAGCTACTATTAATGGTTCAGAAATACCTTCTGGCATGTACATCTACCGTATAGCTACCGAAGGAAATGCATACATAGGCAAGGTGCTATTGGTTAAGTAAACCATTAGTTGCCTCAACTATATAGTCAAAAAACGATTACGGCTGCCTATTTTGGGCAGCCGTAATCATTTATAGTTGGTTTGTTATAGAATTAAAAAGCTGTGATTCCAGACTTAATATGCGGGTGCGGCAAAACAACAGTATTGGTTACCTATGCATAAACGGCAATTTGGGGGGATTATTTTCCTAGCTGTTATAATAAAATACTTGTAAATGCAATACAACTAGCCATTTGCTGTAGTGTATTCAAAAATGACCTAGATAATATCAATAATTGTAGCTGAATTACTTGCTTTCGGTATTATCTACTACGTCTATTGGTGAAGTTTGTTCTAAGCTCGTGTCTGACAAATGCTCACTGCTAGTTGTGACATTTTTATCCTCAACAGGTTCATTAGTTTCATCTGTAGCATTGATCTCTGCGGCTTCTTTTTCTCTATCTACCGTTAGTCCCATACCAGACTCATAATAATCATTATAGTACTTCTTGATATAGAGTATATTGATGAAGAATGACAACAGTATCAGCCATTGACTACCCGAACTCAAGGTGACACTAAAGAAGAATTTGCCAATAATATCTAGTGGTATCAGCTCCTGATAACCCTCATAATATTGTTTATTAATTATTAGGTAGGGTAGGCTAATGCAATAAAAAAGCACCCCAAATATCAGATTGAAAACATGAAAAGGCATTCTGTTATCATCCTGCGGAAAAAAGTATTGTTTGATGCTGATAATTGAGGTAACTAACAAACATATATTTAGTACCGAAAACAACTCAGCATACAATTGTATGTTTCCAGAATCTAGTTCAATAGCAATACAGCTATATGGCAGCAGTATACTAAGAGCAATCAGCGTTGTTTTGGGGTGTTTTTTAGTCACTTTTTGTTGTTATTATATGCTACACAGCAAGATAGTAATTTTTTTTGTACATACATCTCACTGAAAATGTGATGGATGTGTTTTCCGCATAGTTGGTTTACGTCTCTTGTGTTGTAGATAAATAGCAATCTAAAACTACATGATAGAAGCTTGCAACGATTTTTCATCTATTTATCCTTGCAAATCCGTCACTCACCGCTATAATTGCAAGGAAGTTACTTATCAATTCGCAGTTGGCAACCATATATTTCCCTCTCGATTCACCCCTTTATGATTTCAATGCTCCCTCCCATTTGCACATAGCCACTGTTGCCACACTATTACCCACTACATTGGTAGCAGCCCTGCCCATATCTAGCAGTGGGTCTACGCCCAGTAGCAGAGCCAGCCCCGCCTCTGGTATATCGAATGTGGCTAGTGTGCCTGCTATCACCACCAGCGATGCCCGTGGCACACCCGCTATGCCCTTGCTGGTTATCATCAGCACCAGCAGCATACTCACCTGTGTAGCAGTGCTCAGCTCTATGCCATAGCACTGTGCTATAAACAGCGATGCAAACGACATATACATCATAGAGCCATCCAGGTTGAACGAATAACCCAGTGGCAGCACAAAACTCACTATCTTTTCATCGCACCCAAAGCGCTCTAGCTCCAGCATCAGTTTAGGAAATGCTGCCTCACTGCTGCTAGTAGAGAAAGCTATCAATCCGGGTTCTTTTATGTGGCGCAGCAGCGTAAATACTCTTTTGCCTACAAACAACGACACCACCGCCAAGAGTATAGCCACTAGTATCATTAACCCCAGATAAAACTCGCCCATAAACAGCGAGTAGGTGCTGAGTATACCCAGCCCCTGCCTGCCTATAACGGCAGCCATTGCACCTAGCACTGCTAGCGGTGCAAAGTTCATAATATAGGCAGTCACCTTTAGTATGATGTGCGCTACCGAGTCCAGAAAGGTCACTACTATTGCGCCTTTTTCGCCCACAGCAGCAGTAGCTACCCCAAAAAACAAAGAAAACACTACTACCTGCAGTATCTCGTTTTTGGCCATAGCATCTATAATGCTGGTAGGGAATATATGACTGATAAAGTCCTTTAGCGTCAATGCGGCATGCGCCACTACACTACTATTGGCATCTGGCAACGGCAAGTGCATTGCCGAGCCTGGTCTGAAAAAATTCACCAGCACCATACCCAGCATCAGACTTATAAACGAAAAACAAATAAACCACAGCAACGTTTTTCCTCCTATCCTCCCCACCGATTGCACACTGCCCTGCTTGGCCACACCCACCACCAGCGTACTGAACACCAGCGGTGCTATGATCATCTTCACCAGTCGCAGAAATATATCTGCCAGTAATGAGAACGGTTGCAGCACACTATCCACAGTCTCTTTGGGCTTACCTACCAGATACAGGTTCACAAAATACCCTATGCCTATACCAGCCACCATAGCCATCAGTATGTACATAGTCATTCTATTCTTTTGTGGTTGTTCGGCGCCTGTGTGTGTTTGCATTCCCATATACTACTCTTTTCTGCTTTGCAAAGTACATTAGTATCTGCTAAAAACACGCATCACTTTGAGGAGCTTTGTCTCCTTTGCAATACTTACCCATAGTTCTTTGCTCCATTTAGTCTTTATACTTTACACTATGTTCACTGTATGATTTATGTTTTCATTCGGTACAACATTGGTCATAATCCCGAAAAATTATTAAATTTATCGTATGATAAATCGCCTCTTCGATATAGTGCAGCAGCGTAGCACACAGGCTCCCGATGCCGTAATGCTAGCCGCTAAGGAAAACGGTGCATGGCGCACATACTCAGCCGCGCAGGTGTGGGCTACTGCCCGCAGCATGGCAGCAGGCTTGCAGCAGCAGGGAATAGCTAATGATGACCTATCGCCCGATGCGCAAGAGAAAATCGCTATCATTTCCCTCAATCGCCCCGAGTGGATCATCACCGATCTTGCCGTGCAGCTATGTGGTGCGGTCCTCACGCCTGTTTACCCTACTATCAGCCCCACCGAGCTAGTCTATGTGCTTAATGAGGCAGAGGTGCGCATAGTGTTTGTAGCCAGTGCCGATATCTATGAGCGATTCAAAGACGCTTTTCAGCAAATGCCTGCACTAAAAGTTGTTTACTCTTTCGATAATATAGATGGGGTCACCCACTGGTCACAACTCACCAATCATCAGTTACAACCCTCACAAGAGGTTATAGATCGTATCACCCCAGCCACCCTGGCTACCATCATATACACTTCTGGCACCACCGGCAACCCCAAGGGCGTTATGCTCACCCACCGCAACATAGCCAGCAATGTACACGACTCACTACCCGCATTCACCTTTGCCGATAGCAATGGGCGTGCACTCAGTTTCTTACCGCTCAATCATATTTTCGAGCGCATGGTCACCTATGTGTATCTGCACTCTGGGGTGGCTGTCTATTATGCCGAGAGTATGGACACTATAGGGCTCAACCTCAAAGAGGTAAAACCCATAGTATTTACTACCGTACCCCGCCTGCTTGAGAAAGTCTATGAGCGCATCATGAACACCGCCATGGAGCTCAAGGGCATCAAGCGGCTACTGTTTTTCTGGGCACTGGCTCTGGGCAAGCAGTACGACAATGTACACACTGGCAGCCCATGGTACAAGCTACAGCTATGGCTGGCCAACAAAATCATCTTCTCTAAGTGGCGCGAGGCACTAGGGGGCAATGTCAAAGCCATTGTTACTGGTTCAGCAGCCTGTCAGGAGCGGCTAGCACGCATATTCACATCTGCCAACATCATTATTATGGAGGGCTACGGTCTCACCGAAACTTCCCCCGTAGTGTCCGTCAACCGCTACGAGAGCCAAAACCGCCGTATAGGCAGCATAGGCACCCTGATAGACAATGTAGAAGTGCGCATAGCCGAAGACGGCGAAATAATGGTAAAGGGCCCCAATGTTACCATAGGCTACTACAAGCATCCCGAGCTTACCGAGGCAGCTATGAAAGATGGCTGGTTTCTCACTGGCGACATAGGCAAGTGGGAAGAAGGCAGATTCCTGAAAATAACCGACCGCAAAAAAGAAATATTCAAAACATCGGGCGGCAAGTATGTTGCTCCGCAGGCGGTAGAAAACAAAATGAAGGAAAGCATCTACATAGAGCAGATGATGGTAGTAGGTGCCAACCGTAAGTTTGTAGCAGCCCTCATAGTACCCGCCTTTATGCACCTGCGCAAGCACCTCCGCGATACTTATCCTGCACTCAGCATACCCGACAACAACAACGACCTCATAAAACTACCCGAGGTAATGGCGCAAATACAAAAGCAGATAGACAAGTACAACGATCTCTTCAGCCATCCCGAGCAGGTGAAAAAAATAGCCCTCCTGCCCGACGAGTGGACTATAGATGGTGGCGAGCTAACCCCATCTATGAAGATTCGCAGAAAAATCATAGAGCAGAAATACAGCACCTACATCGAGGCACTCTACAACGATTAAAAACCCCTACGCCACACCATATTTCAGTATGTTTGCAGCCACAATAAGCAGCATACACTACCTTGATACAACGCAAAACAATGGACGACCTGGGGCGCATGGCACCCCAGCACACAGCCACCGCACCCCGTCATCCGTTCATTGTCATACTCGACGATGTGCGCAGTATGCAAAACGTAGGCTCTGCCTTCCGCACCGCCGATGCCTTTGCCATTCAGGCAGTCTACCTCTGTGGCTACACCCCCCAGCCACCTCATCGCGACATACACAAAACCGCCCTTGGCGCCACCGAAACCGTCAGTTGGCAGCACTTCCCCACCGTCACCGCCGCCATACAGCACGCCATGTCTCAGGGCTACCACATAGCCGCAGTAGAGCAGGCACACGGCAGCACCCTGCTACATCAGTTACCAATTACCATGCCACCCACCGCCCTCATCTTTGGCAACGAAGTCACAGGCGTCAGCGACGAAGCCCTCAGCCTTGCCCAGTCCAGCATCGAGATACCCCAGTGGGGCGCCAAGCACTCCCTCAATATCTCCGTCAGCCTCGGTGTAGTACTCTGGGAGCTCGTTCGATTAAGTGATTTGGGTAAGTAGATTTTTCTTTGGTCACCAGCTGTTAAACTACTATCATCGTCCCTTGCGTCGCAGCTCTTGTACGTTCAGGGCAGTGAGGGGGCTTACACAATAACTACAAAACATGTAAATTTGGAGACAAATATTGCTACATGACTACTACCGAACTATTACGTACCTCTATCAAAAAGCAAATAGATATTGCCGACGAAAAGTCATTAAAAATTATTCAGGCAGTACTCAGTATCAACGAAGAAACCGACTGGTGGGACGAACTATCACCCAACGCAAAAGCATCAATAGAACAAGGACTAAAAGATGCCAAAGAAGGAAAGTTGACACCCCATGCCGATGTCATGAAAAACTACAAAAAATGGCTATAGTAGTTTATTGGTCAGATTAAGCCACCGAAACATTTAATGATAATGTCTTGTATCTGAAACAATCATGGACCGACCGAGAGATAAAAAAGTTCATTCTAAGAACTGAAATTGTGATACTGAACATAGAGCAAAACCCTACTCTGTACACCTATTCTGCAAAGAGTAAAAGAATAGGAAAGGCTACTATCAATAAGCACATTACATTATTTTACCGTTACAACGCTACCAAAAAATCAGTTGTACTTTTATCATTCTGGAACAATTACAAAGACCAAAACAAACTAATGTTGTAAGAATATGCTATTATTCATACCCTACAACTATTATTCTCCTTGTCACCATCCACACCTCCACTATCATTTTTGGTTGCGTCGCACTTTTGTACTGGCGTGTCATTGAGACGGAATGGATGCAGTTAGTTTCTTTCACAAAGTAATTTTATAGTACTCAATCGCTTGTTTTTATTATTGGATTTTTGCTCCAATCTTCCCAAGTACAGGTAAATAGAGCACAACTACATTTTAGCAGTTTACTATACGTACCTAAAGGCAATACAATGTAAGCTTTACTATCTGTGGATACAATGAATTCACTTTAAAGTTAATATAATTAATATAGAGGTTTTGTTATTTTTATTTTATTAAGTTCAGCTATACTATCAATTTCATTATTTATTTCTCGATAGTCATTTTGTGAATTCATAGAACTCCATTTAGCCTTTATTTTTTTATATGCTAAATCATCTATTGATGGAGCTATAATAGATAGCCTTTGTTCAAACGATGCATTAACTTGTAAATCAACATATGCCCGAAACAATAATTTAGAGGTGCTGTACGTCAAGAACATTATTGATATTGACAGAGTTATTCTATGAATTTTTGAACCTGAGAACCAAATTAATTTGCCAACAATAATATTTGGCTTTTTCGTTGGATCATTTTTCGTTTTTGTTATGTGATCACGGGTTATCAATATAAGGAGAACAGTGAAACATATTGATATAAAAACAACATTAATGTATGAAAATATTAGGAAATCTAACCAATTTCTTTTTCCAATTGCAGCATTAATATAAATAGAGTCAATAAATTCTTTTA
Organism: uncultured Flavipsychrobacter sp.; assembly: GCA_964601855.1. Classification (GTDB taxonomy): domain Bacteria; phylum Bacteroidota; class Bacteroidia; order Chitinophagales; family Chitinophagaceae; genus Nemorincola. The sequence continues at coordinate 15,540 of CAZRPA010000004.1, forward strand.
TGTATTTATTTGTAAAGCTATTTAATAATATCCATAATTTAGAAAAAATGGGCTGGATAAAGTACGTAAATATTGAGGACCCAACTATACCTATAAAAATGCCATTTTTAGACAATGATTTCATATCCATTTATGTGAGTGATTAGTCATATCTTACAAAGATAATTGAAATGTTTTAATGCCCGTTGTCCTATATTAAGCAAAATATCCAGTTTGGATTATATTTAATGGCAATCCTGTAAAATAAAATGTAGAGTTAGTTTATTACCCATTTGGCTTAATTGTTGTACCCATTTGGCACCAGTCTTTTCCAATGATGTAAATATGCGCTAACTGGTCGATGCATCTTGCCCATCCTTTATTTCCGTCAGCGGCTTGCTGATCCACTCGTCCTAGTTTGCAACTAGGATGCCACGGCACAGCGTTTGCAACGCCAGTAAATCAGTTTCCCATTGATACAAGTTTGTAGCCATGCCTTTTGCATAAGCGATTTCATTAGGCTATACTGTTATTTAGATTTGGGGGTAAGTCTTTCCGACTGTGGTCTATTATTGTGCCAGTGCATTTTACTACAAAAATACTATTTCATCAAGTTTATTTTTCTGGTCAATGTACCTCCATCAATATATACTGTTATATAATAAATGCCCGAAGGTGCATCTAAGGTCACAGTAGTTGGTTCATTTGTATTCACAGACATTTCTAGTACTACCTTGCCTACTATATCTATTGCCACAAGATTAGCAGCCTGTTTGTAAACCGATGATAGGTGCAAAACGAAATCACCACTGTTAGGGTTTGGATATAGTTCCATACTGTTACTTTCACTTACTTTTTCATTTACTGAAACCACATTACTTACTCGCCGTATCCTATTATTGCCCCAGTCACATAACAACATCCCCCCTGCCTCATCGGTTATAATACCTGCTGGGTTAAGTAATTTTGCAGCTGTTGCTGGTCCTCCATCGCCTTCAAAACCAGAGAGACCATTGCCAGCAATAGTAGAAATAACACCTGTAGTAGTTATTTTTCGCACACAATCGTTATAGCTATCCGTTACATACAAATTGTTCCACTTATCAATGCACATACTACTGGGTCTATCTAATTTCGCACTTACTGCATAACTTCCGTCTCCTGAGTAACCAGCGGCACCAGTCCCTGCTACAGTAGTGATGATTCCATCTGGTGTTACCTTCCTAATCCTGTTCTGACTATAAGAGGCAATGTAAAGGTTATTATCATTATCAGTTGCCAACCCTACAGGTTCAGAAATATTGGCATCTGTTGCCTGTAATGTGTCGCCATTGTATGGCCCAAATCCAGTGCCTGCTACCCTCGTAATTATGCCCATATTGTCGATTTTTCTTACAACATTGTTTGAAATATCTGATACGTACATGTTTCCTATCCCATCAATAGCAAGTCCTCTTATTCCAACCAGTTGTGCTGCTGTGGCAGGTCCCCCGTCTCCACTATAGCCAATTGTACCAATGCCTGCATAATTGGAAATAATGCCGGCAGCACTTATCTTTCTAATTACAGTATGTTCACCTATATAAACATTGTCAAATTTGTCAACTACTAAACAATATGGATTTGTAAGTTTAGCAGCAGTGGCAGGTCCCCCATTACCACTATTTCCAGCCACTCCAGTGCCAGCGAATATTGTAATTATGCCATCTGGCGATACTTTTCTCACACGTTGGGCACCTCTCTCACAAAAGTAGAAATTGCCCGCACCATCAACAGCTACTCCAGCGGGTGTCTCCAATACACATTCAATAGCTTGTCCACCATTACCAGGATTATTGATGCCGCCCCCAGCCACAGTGCTGATTATTTGGGCATGGGTGGTATAATCTAAAAGAAGAAATAGAATGAATGATGAGATTCGAAAATGTAGTTTCATAATTGAGTATGGTATTGTATAAACAATATTAGTCATTTACAAATTTCATTCCAAAAAAATCTTTTATACAAAAATACCTTCCTCTTGTTGAGTCGTCTCGCCTCGTACCCTATCATGGAGGCGTACACTTGCGAACCGCTAATTTTTGTGCATGTCTAAGTTAAGGGCTGTAAAGAAAACTAATTCCCCAAGTTTGCACCTGAGATGAGTGGGTACGGTGTATATTTCACCAATACTATTCCCCATGTCACAGTCACTAGCCTTCATCTATATCCAATCTATTCTTCAAAGCTATCCACCCCCATCTGCCTTATCTGTATAATAAACTTTGCGCTAGTCTTTCCATCTAGTATCTATATTTATGCCAGTACTATCTTACAGACCAGATAACAATAGCCAAGCGTATTAAATCACTCCACAGCAGCTGCTTGTTTTTTACTCATTTTGTCAATAGAATAGCTGACGAACACACGGAGGTTAAAGCCACCCCATTGGAACGACTTCTTTTGTTCGTGAATGGTAGCAACTATGCTGCCAACAAAAAGACCTGAAACTTCCATTCCCGTATTTATCCTGTTCCACTTAGCCGAGATGCCTGTAAAGGGTTGCAGACCTGAGTATAATATGTTGGCTTGTATTTCGCTTCTTTGTGATGAAGAATAGAACAAACTACTAGTGTTGCTTGACCGACCTGCGACCTGATCGAAGAAGGTAATAGAATCTTTTTTGCTTGCTTTGAAACCTACATTTATATCGGCACCATAATACCAGCTCATACGTTTGGATAGTTTTTTATTCCATTGAATGCCTGTGCTTAAGATGGGGATATTTGTACTAATATACCACGAATTAAGTACTCTGATACTTGTGTCTTTACCATTGTAGCTTGTTTGTTCCCAGGAACCTATTCTAATTTTAGCAACAGATGCTGAAAAGCGATAGGCTTTTTTTGTATCTGGTTGGTGTTTATACTGTACACCTATCCGCCCAGTATGAGCTACATCTGTTGGTGAAAAAGTTGGTTCAGCAAACACCCCTATTTCATGGGTTTGTTGTGCATGCAAGGGTGCACAATACACCAAAGCAACAATAGCTATTAGCCTCTTCATAGACAGCTAAACGCAAGAACTAAATTGTTATTATTTGTGTTGTATTTTTTTTGCCTCACTGGCGTAAATACCCACGCATTGCGCAGGTTTTAATTATTCGAAAAGTCCTATTAGGTATCAAGCCGCATGGGCGGAATGGTGCTTTATCTTGCCGAATTCCGTCTGTTTGGCTAACTGTTCTTCCTCTATGTCGTAGTCATCCTGTAAACCCAACCAAAACTTAGGGCTATTGCCAAAATAGCTAGACAGGCGTAATGCGGTATCGGCTGTTATTCTTCTTGCTCCTTTTATTATTTCAGATATTCTAGTTTGCGGTATCCCTATATCCTTTGCAAGTCTGTATGCAGATATTCCAAATTCAGCTAAAAACTCTTCTTTTAGTATTTCTCCAGGATGAATATTTTTAATGTTGTTCATGTCGTTAGAATTTAATGGTAATCTACAATACTTACTTCTGAGGCATTTCCATCTTGCCATTTAAAAATAATTCTCCACTGATCATTTATCCGAATTGAATAGAAATCCCTCAAATTTCCAGACAGTTTCTCCAATCTATTTGACGGTGGTATTTTAAGGTCATTCATATTTTGGGAGTTATTCAACATTCTTAGTTTCCTTCTTCCAATTTCTTGTACTTCATTCGGCAATTTGCCTACCCGTTCACCTTTCCATATTTTGTCGGTTTCCTTTGAGCCGAATGATAAAATCATACTGTCGTTTCGCGTTACTTACGCCAAAGGTAAGTAATTTTAAAAAATATGCGACAACAGCCTTCATATCCTTCAAAAATTAGTTCGAAAGTTATCCCTTATAACTCGCAGAAAATTGAAATCTTTGCTTATCGCGGGTTTTAATTTTCGAAAATTCCCCATTTGGCCTATGTGTTTAATACATCGGCTTCATTATATATATTTTACGAGTGCTTTTCTAGGCTTAAAAAAACCATGCTCACAAGTCAAATACCATATTCCAGCCGAATCATTCGCACCCCCAAGCACATAGCGTGTGCTCTTTCCATTAAAATGATGGGCACTATCTTTATTCACTGCACATTATGCGGAGATTATCCCCTTTATTCTCCGCATCCTTCACACAAGCACTTATTTTCCAGCCCTTATACGGCTTAGTGTTTCCTGTTTCATACCCAGGTAACTAGCTACTTTGCCCAGAGGGGCACGTTGCAATATCTCGGGTCGTTTCAGTAGCAGGTGCTCATATCGCTCCTTAGCTGTTCTGAACTGTAACCCCAGCAGCCGCTCTTCCAGCCGCATATAGTAGTCTTCCAGCAGCAGCCTACCTGCCCGCTCAGTTTCAGGGTACAGCATGTACATAGTACTTATATGTTCATAACTCAACGCCTCTGCCGTCACAGATTCTAGGCATTCTATAGTTTCAAAGGATGCCTGTCTGGATATATAACTGTAGTACGATGTCGCTAGGTCATTTTCAGTAGCTATCCAGTTACATACTTCATTTTGGTCTTTGGCATAGTAGCCACACATCATGCCACTTTCTATACCATACAGGTAGTTGCACAGCCTACCACGTCTCAGCACTATCTCGTTTTTTCTGTACTCAAAATGCTCTATATGCGCTTCCAGCCATTCAGTAGCTTCAGTGCTTAGTAGGGTGAGTTGTTTTATTTTGGTTACTAGTCCCATAGTAATTTTATTATCGCCATAGCTACTGCACTATCCACAGTCTTTCCCTCCCCCATATTGAAAGTACACATTATTAGTATGTGCTGTTCATGGGCTAAATTACAGTTATAGTTAGTTTTTCGCAGTTGTTAGCTCGTTTACCACTATATCATCTATACTTAGCACCCCAGCCGATAGTACATTTACCTCTATTCTCATTCGTTTCATGTGCTTGGGCAGTGAGTAGCTATGTTTGTAGTTAGTCCATTTATGTAGCGTGTCAGCGTTTGTTATTGTTATACCAGCATCGCTGTTCCATGCATCCACCCCAGTTATTTGTATCCTGTATCGGGCACCAGTATTTTTTAGTTGGTAGCTTACCTCATAGCAAGCACCTGGGGTAGCGGCTATTTCTTGCGCTATGCCTGGCGATAAACGCCCACCCTTATCCCCACATTGCCTCACAGCTATCCGCAACGACCTACGCCCCTCTGCATGATCTGTTGTGTCAATGGTTATATCAAAGTCGCCATTCCCTGTGGTGGCTGGTGTATACAGCAGCCAGTTCACAGGTTTATTATCCTTCATCTGCTCAAAACCACCATTATAGTCATGGGCTTCTCCTTTCTCAGTTTCGCTCATATGGGTCTTACACCCTATTGCACATAGCCCGAAAGACAGAAGCAGTACACTTATGTTTTTGCGTATAGATGGTGTTTTAGTGCTCATGTTTTTTGCATGTTTTTATACCACAAAAGTATAAACCAACTAAGTACCTATTTTTGACAAATATCAAAATATCTGCGGTCATTTTATAGCTTGGCTGTAATTCTTCACATGTATTTTAGTACCCATAAAACTGCATTTTATGTGCAAAAAAACACTCCACCTCGCTATGCGCCTGTGGGTAACTCATTGAAATTAAGGGCAAAGGTTGACTTATATTTGGGGTTCGATTTATGAAAACCTTCTCTTCCATACAACAGTTGCTGGCCACGTTAAGTCGTGAGCAAAAGTTACTGAGTGAGCTGTTTGAAAAAAGAAAAATTCTTTCTTTCAACTACGATTACGCGCTGGAGCTGGTAGACTTTGATGCAGATAAAATAACTGCACTCATAGACTATGGCGTAGTGCGCCAGAATGGCAACAATCTGGAGCTAGACGACCTATATCTACAGTTTTTTGAGCAGGTAATGGAGGTGAACGAAGAAATAAATGTTTCGTTCATCAATGAGCACATCCAAAACATAAAGCAGAGTATCATCTACTACCTGCAAGAAAACAACGAAACCCGCAAATATGGATACCTACGGCAGGTGAAACAAGCACTACGCAAAATAGGCACCATAGCCATGCGAAATGTAGTAGACCTCAACAGAAACATAGACATCACCTTCAAGAACGAGCCCAACTACAAGATAAAAAAAATAAAGTTGGAGCACCTCGATGAGAAACGCCATGCTATATATGCCCTTATCAATCATACCGATGATCTAGTATCGGGCGACAAAGAGCAAACGTTCTTTAAGGTAGCTACTGACGAAGAACTAGGCAGAATCATCATACTCCTAAAGCTGCAACTGAACGAATGCAGGCACAACCTCATAGACATTCAGAAGCAGATAATAGAGTACCTCAACCGTATAAAACACCAAAGTGGTGTAATAGAAAAGCTACGTCAAATAAAATACCTCAAAGACCAGTTTGAGCTACGCAGCAAAACAGACATAAAAACAATACTTGCCGAAAACACAGCAGTACTGTTTGAGCCCAATCCCACCTATCCGCTCAATATACCCCTCGGGCAGTTACAGACAGACAATGACGCACTGGATGTGATAAAAAAGGTAGCTAAGCGGGTAAAAACAAACACCAAGAGCAACCAACTACTGGTAGGCAGCATAGATGGCGAATACTTGGAAACACGCATAGAAGAAGAAGTGCAGATTAATTTGGAGGAAGTAAAAAACGGATTTTTAGCGGGCAGTAACAACCTTTTCGACTTTATCACAACTTACGATTTTGGCAGACCGGTAAGCTTCGATGAGTGTGTGACCATATACTGCCAAATGATATCGCAATACGATACCCTATTCAAAATAACAGATGCCTACAGCCAAAAACAGGATGTAGAATTCGCAATGGTTTACCCCAAATAACTAAGCAATGCAAGTACCCAAACATACATCCGACATATTCGAAATACTGAGCAAAGGGCAGTTTATATGCTCTAATAGCAGCAAAGACAACATAAGAAAACTATACAACATTGTAGACGAACACTACGATGAATTGTATGACTACTTCAAGGCCATAAATCTGGTTTTAGAGAAAGGCGACGAATACTACATGTTTACCAGAGTAGAAAATAAAACTGACCTGGAACGCAAGATAGAAGCGGCTTTCAAATGGATAGACATTCTCGACTTCTTCAAGTCTTTCGATCATTCTTTTGGTGCAGGTTATCGTTTTACACCTTCAGATGTTCTTATAAAACTATCGGTTGATGTAGATCTGAAAAACAAACTGGAAGGACTTAAAAAATACGCTGTGGGCAAAGAAAAACATGCCGAAATACTGGATAAAGTACTAGACCAACTGCGCCGCGATAACTTTATAGAGCTCGAAAACGAGATCACCAACAGTTATAAAACTTTGTCATCATTTCATTATCTGGAGCAATTAATACTCTCCATAAACATACCTGAATAAGTACAAAATGAGATACTTAAATAGAGTCATTTTTATAAATAGCGCCAATGTAAAGTATGCCGAAATAGCTATCGATGGCAATGTGCACTTTATAGGTACGCAGGGTGTGGGTAAGAGTACACTGCTGCGTGCGATCTTATTTTTTTACAATGCCGATAAGCTGAAGCTGGGAATAGAAAAAGGCAAAAAAACATTTGATGAATATTACTTCCCAGGCAGCGATTCATACGTCATTTTCGAGGTAGTGCGCGAAACCGGTGCATACTGCATACAGGCTTTTCGGTCGCAGGGTAGGGTATGTTTCCGCTTCATCAATACAGGTTATGAGTTAAGTCATTTTGTCAATGATGGTCGGGTGCGATCTTGGGAGAGCATGCGTGAAAACTTTGGTAAGAAAATAAGTTATACTCGCAAGGTAGACCGCTACGAGGAATACCGTGATATTCTATACGGCAACAACACTGGGCTGGATAAGGAATTCAGAAAATACTCTATTATCGAAAGCCGCCAATACCAGAATCTTCCTCGTACCATTCAGAATGTATTCCTCAATTCTAAGCTGGATGCAGAGTTTATAAAGCAAACCATTATCATGTCGCTCAACGAGCAGGACGTGAAAATTGAGCTGGATAAATATGCCCTGCATCTCCGCGATTTTGACACCCAACTGTCCGACATCAACAAATGGACAGAAACTAACAAATCGGGTGAAATACCTGTGCGCAAGCAAGCAGAGAATATCATACGAATACATGCTGCTATACAGTCGCTCAATCGCGAAAAGAAAGAAACAGCAGTACAGATATTTTATGCCTACAACGATGCTCTTTTGCAAATGCCACGCTTGGAAAAGAGTAAAGAAACACAGCAGAAACAACTAAGTATAGCCCATCAAAAAACCGAGGAGCTGAATGGCAAATTCAAACTGAGACGTGAAGAAATACAAAGGCAAATAAACATACTGGAGAATGAACTGAAAAAGGCAAAATCCAAATCGGAATACTACGAAAGTATCAACATAGCAGGCATTATTCAGCGGGTAGCTCGCAAAGAATATAACGACGCTGAGCGCGAGCGGCTGATGGGTGAGCGTATGCTCATGAATGCAAAATTTGCGGAGATAAACAGCCGCTACGATGCATTGGCACAGCAGCAGCGCAATGCACTGGCAGGCTATGAGAATACTTACATGCAGCAGAAAAACAAGCTGAGCGAAGAGCTACTGCAATACAAAGAAGAAATATCGGCACAGTACGATCAGGCTTTTGCTGAAATAAGGAAGCAACACCAAGACGCACTAGATGTAGCCCGCAATGTAGTGGCTCGGAAAAAAGATACCATTCACGACCTGCGACTGAAGAAACAAAAAGTGCAGATGCACCGATATTATGAGCAGGAACTGGAAACAATAAAAAAAGACATTGCCGAGTATCAGCAGAAAATACGCAATACCACCATAGATATTGCCGACTACAAAAAGCAAGCTGAAACACTACAAAAACAGTGGGAACTAGACCAGGAAATAAGTGAGGCTGGATACGAGCGGAAGATAGAAAAAATGAGAGAAGAAGGCACACAGTACACCAATGCTGTGACTGCTATCGAAGCTCGTCTCGAAGGTAGCAAAGACTCCTTGTATGCATGGCTTACTACCAATATGCCCGACTGGCAAAACACAATAGGCAAGGTAATAGATGACGAGCATGTGTTGTTCAAAGCGGGTTTGTCACCTCAGTTAACAGAGGGCAATCAAGATTCAGTTTTCGGATTGAAAATAGACCTGCAAGAGGTAACAAAAACGGTAAAAACCGTTGCCGATTACGAACGGGAGCGGGGCGAATGGCTGGTGAAAGCTGATGCAAATCGTGCCAAACTGAACAAGCTCATAGACGAACGTAATGAAGCTACTGCCAAACTAAAATCGAAGTACCAAACTAAAATAAAGGAACTCAACAACGACCGCCGCCAGCTCGACTACGATTTGCAGCGCAGCAAGGGACAGTTGCAAACTAATGAAGTAAAGTTTGCAGACCTCACTCGCAAAGCTGCCGAGGAAAAAGAAAGACTATTGCAGCAGGTAACAGAAGAGATAGAAGCCGCATCTGAAGCACTCTTAGCCGAAGAGAATAGTCTGTCATCGTTAGATGCTGGTATGCATAAACAATTAGAGGCTAAAGACAAAGAGAAAAATAGAAAAGTAAAAGCAGAACAGCAACGCATCAAAGAATTGACTGCCCAATATGAGCAGGAGCTACTGCTGCGCCGTCAGGAAACAGAAGCACGCATAGCCACCATAAAACAGCAACAAACAGAGGACCTGGAGCACTCTGGTGCCGATGTACTGCGCCTTGCAGATATAGACAGAGAACTGTTGTCCATCAACAATGAGCTTGCCTTTATCAACGAAAACCGCGACAAAGTAGCAGAGTACAACAAAGACCGTCGCGAGCTGCTGGATAATGTAGATAACTACAAAACAGAAAAACGCATAAAAGAAAATCAGCTTGACAACGAAGAAGAAAAACACAACCTCCAAAAACAAAAACTAAATCAGGAGGCAGAATTACTATCTACCGAAATCGCTGATCTTAGTCGTTTAATAGATGAGGTAGGAGAGGGTGTTGCAGCATTCGATAGCTTTAAACGCACAGATGGCTTCGCCGAGATACAAGTGTACGAATCTGAAAGCCAAGAGGGTAACAACAACACACTGGGTCTGAAAGTGTTGATAGATCAACTCAATGGCAGGTTATACACCATTCAGAACAGGTACAACGATCTTCAGTCTGCTATCAACAAGTTTACTGGCGTATTTGCAGAGCAGAATATTTTTGGCTTCAAGAAAAATATTACCGAGAGGGAAGAGTTTATACAGTTTGCAGAAATGCTGCACGAGTTTGTAGAAGAAGACAAAATAGTGCAGTATGAGCGACGTGTCAATGAACGTTTCGCTACCCTCATCCGCCAGATAGGTAAAGAAACCAACGAACTGACATCGAAGGGCGGTGAGATACAAAAAGTAATAACAGAAATCAACAAAGACTTTGAAGAGCGCAATTTTGCAGGTGTTATAAAAAGCATCAAACTACAATTGTCCGAGAGTCAAAACAACATCGTTACACTGCTCAAGGCCATCAAGCAGTTCAACGACGAAAACAGCATGAGCCTGGGTGTGGTAGACCTCTTCTCTAGCGGCAACGTAGAAGGTCAAAACAAAAAGGCAGTAAGTTTGCTCAAAGAATTTGCAAAGGAAATAAACAGCCGTAAAGAAAAAGAAATAGGCCTGCCCGATTCGTTCGAACTACAGTTCAGAATAGTAGAAAACGAAAACGATAGTGGCTGGGTAGAGAAGCTCACTAATGTGGGTTCAGAGGGTACCGATATACTAGTCAAAGCCATGATCAATATTATGTTGCTCAATGTCTTTAAAGACAGTGCCTCTAAGCGTTTCAAAGACTTCCGTATGCACTGCATGATGGACGAAATAGGCAAGCTACACCCCAACAATGTGAAGGGAATTTTGAAGTTTGCCAATGACCGAAACATACTGCTCATCAACAGTTCGCCTACGTCTTACAACGCCACCGATTACCGGTATACGTATCTATTGTCGAAAGACAGCAAACACGTAACCACCGTTAAGCGTCTAGTAAAAAAAGGAGCTGAAGCATAATGATACCGCTATCTGTAGCCGAAAAACTATTGCTACTGGCAGGAGGTGAACAACTTCCTGCCAGCTCGCTGAAACATCCCATGGTCAGCGAGCTTATTGACGAACAGATAGTGCAAGAAAGAATAACCGGTCGCACTAGGCGTACATTGTTTATACCCAATCCCTCCATGTTGCACATATGGCTTTTCAATCAACATGGCATAAACAATCTGCAAGAGTACATACATGTGCTGCAAAACAAAGCCACCACCCGTGCCGATATGGTGCGCGTCAGCAGCAACTCTAAAGCACAACACAGGCGTACCTATAAGGGATTTCTGGTCAACAGCTACCAGTCCATACCCTGCAACCTGCTAGGGGCTGCTTATATGGTTCACCCACAACAGGGCATATTTACATTTGTGTACGATTATGAGGGTTTTATTCCACCACCCCACGTCACAATAGTAGGTGTAGAAAACATGGAAAATTTCAGGCACATAGCCCGGCAGGCACACTTGTTTGCGCATATACAGCCACTGTTTGTCTGCAGGTATCCTCAAGAGCAAACCAAAGACCTTTTAAAATGGTTGTTGTCCATCCCCAACCCTTACCTGCACTTTGGCGATTACGACTTTGCAGGCATCAACATTTACCTCACTGAGTACCATCGTCATCTAGGTAGCAGAGCTTCCTTTTACATACCCCCACACATAGACAACCTTATAGCCACCCACGGCAACCCCCACCTTTACAATCAGCAGCAACTCACCCACACAGCCATCATAGACCCCACCCTGCAAGCCCTCATAGCACTCCTCCACCTCCACAAAAAGGGCTTGGAGCAAGAGGTATTGTTGATGTGATTTTTATTTCATCATTCTGGCATTCAATTCAGTCATCTTACACTGCAATTTGTATTTACTTGAAGCGTTAAAGCGACTATTTTCATTACTCATTACGCTCCTTGCTTCCGCACATACTTAGTCAGTATCACTATTGTCTGTCCTTCTATTTTACCTTCTATTTGTTCGGTATTGTCGGGTACTAGTCTTATGTTTTTTACTACTGTGCCCATTTTTGCATTCAGCGTAGTGCCCTTTACATCCAGCGATTTAGTTAGCACTATCGTGTCGCCTGTGTTCAGCACCGCTCCATTAGCATCTTTGTGCAGGTCCACACTATTGTCGTTGTCATGGTCGCCAGTGGCTTTTGCCCATGCCAGTTGGTCATCGTCCATATACATCATGTCTATGCTTTCCATAGCCCAGCTTTCGTTGCGCAGGCGGTTTAGCATGCGCCATGTGGTTACTTGCACACCCGGCACCTCACTCCACATACTAGTAGTCAGGCAGCTCCAGTGTTTGCTGTCTATGTCTTCCTTTTTCTGTATCTGAGCATCACATTTACCACATATCAGTATCGTATTGTGCTCGTCATAGCGGTCTTGTGGCCCTACTTCATAGGGTTTCACATGGTTTTCGCTTTGGCATAGTTCACATTTATTACCACTCCTTTGCTTCAGTATATCGTCTAATTTCATATCCCATTTATTTTTTAGTGCGCAAAGGTAGTTTTTACCACTAGCATATTTTATGATCTTGGTTAGCTGGGATCATATCTCTGATTTTTATTACTCCTATAGTTTTACTTTAGCAGCATGATTACTATTTACGGCATACACAACTGCGATACTATGCAAAAAGCCATAAAGTGGCTCGATGCGCACAAGGTGGCTTACACTTTTCACAACTACAAAACTGCTGGCATCACAGAGTCTTCCTTGCGCTTGTGGCTGCAACACTTCCCAGCCTCAAAACTTATCAATACCAAAAGCACCACTTACAAAGCCCTTACCGACGAACAAAAAGCGAGCATCGACAATGCCGACAAGGCAGTTGATATAATGCTACAAAATCAGTCTGTTATTAAACGTCCGGTTTGGGATTTGGGCAATGGCACCTACTACCTTGGCTGGAATGAGGCTGAGTTGTCAAAACTCATTTTGTAGGTGTTTACCGTTTTTCTGTAACTTTATATAGCTATGTTTCGTGCGTTTGTAGGGTTGTTTTTATGGTGTTGTTTGGCACTCACTATGCCTTCTTTGGTTTATGCCCAGAGCAGTATTGCTGAGTTGGGTTGCAGTAAAGCTAACAAGCATGCTCACCCATCGCCCCATCACAAAACCACCATAGCATCACCTCAAGAAGACGACTATAACATCTCCCACCTTTGGTTTCGGCTACACCTGTCCGATACCTCAGCATTTATTAGTGGTAGTGTCACAACCACTGCCACCGTTACGTCTGTGGTCATGTATAATTACGTTTTCGAGCTCGATGATACTCTTGTTATAGATTCTGTTTTAGTCAATGGTGTGTCATTATCTGTTGTTACAGATGGTCAGGTTCGCGAGGTACTATTACCAGCCGCTCTTCCTCACAATAGTGTGTTCAGTGCTCAGGTATTTTATCATGGCTACCCCCGCAATGCCCTTCTGATAAACACTCCTGGCCTGCACAACGATACTGTTACTCACACTACATTCACCTTCGTTGAGCCCTATTTTGCCCATATGTGGTGGCCCTGCAAGCAGTCCCTGCTCGACAAGATAGACTCCATGCGCATGTACATCACTGTGCCAGCCGGGGTGAAGGCTGGTAGCAATGGTTTGCTCAAAAACACGGTATCCATACCTGGTGGCTATGAGCGGCACGAATGGCACAGCCATTACCCTATCGACTATTATCTTATTTCGGCAGCCGTCAGCCGCTACGATGAATATAGCTACTACATGCACTTTGAAGGTTCTACCGATTCTATGCCTATAGTCAACTACATCAGTGCCGATACACCCCTCAATATCACTCGGCTTAAACCATGGCTCGACTCCACCGAGCTGGCTATAAACTACCTATCCTCTCTTTGGGGTAGATATCCATTTTGGCAGGAGAAGTATGGCCACTGTTACACCCCATCGTGGATAAACATGGAGCACCAAACCATGACTAGCACCCGCTTTTCACGGTTCACTGTGCTGGCACACGAGGTAGCCCATCATTGGTTTGGCAATCTGGTGACCTGTGGCACCTGGAAGGATATTTGGCTCAACGAAGGTTTTGCTACTTATGCCCAATATCTATGTTATGCCCGGTTTGATGGGGCAGAAAAAGCGAAGCAATACCTCCACAGCATACAGAATAATGTAACGAGTGTAAGCGGAGGAAGTGTATATGCCTACGACACTACATCTGATAGTCGCCTTTTCGATGGTCGCCTCTCCTACAACAAAGCTGCTGCAGTCATACACATGCTCCGTTATGTGGTCAATGACGACAATCGCTTTTTTGCTATGCTGCGCAGCTACCTACAGGAGTATCAATGGGGCAACGCCACCACCGAAGATCTCAAACTAGTGGCAGAGCGCGAAACAGGTTTGTCTTTAAATACTTTTTTCGACCAGTGGATATACAAAGAAGGCCACCCCATAATAGATACCCGCTGGAATAAGGTGGGCGATAAGCTATTCCTCCTTGTCACCAACACTTCTTCTGCCCCACAGTCAGTACCGGTCTACCAGCTTACGCTACCCGTCAAGGTTTTTTCTGCCCACACAGACACTATAGTTTACCTGCCTCTCAGTACAACAGAGCATCAATACACCATACCTTGGCAGCACCCAGTAGATAGTATAGCCATAGACCCAAATTCTTGGATACTGTGCCAGAAAATTGCTCACCCTGCGCAAGACTACACCGTCAACTTTTTGCCTCAGGAGTTCGATGTATTCCCAAATCCTACACAAGGCACACTGCACGTAGCTTACAAAACCACTACCGCCCCTCACCTTGCCATTTACAATAGTGCTGGCGCGCTAGTACTGCAGCAGTCTTTGCCTGGCAACAGTGGCATTGCCAATGTCAACCTTTCGGCATTCCCCAAAGGGGTATATGTATGCAAGCTTTCAGAAAACGGAAATGTGAAGTATTCTGCTACTTTTAGTAAGATATAGGATTTCCATACTCCTCCACACGCACCATGTGTATCATATTTTTGGCTGCATATTCTTTCAATGCTTCATGCTCCACACAGTAGTAGCTAAATACTTTTGGCTCTTGCTGTGGTGTGTACACTTTGTAGTAGCTATCAGTGTATGACAATGGGTGTTTTACCACATGTTCTATCCGCTCTATGTCTTTGGTTTTTACTTTTTTAGTCACTTGCCAGTCTGCTATTATGGTTTCATAATACACTATGGTCAGGTGATTAGTTTTTAGTTTCACTTCATCCACATAGTTCTCGTGCATTATTGCTTTTCTCAGTGGTATGCGCTCTCTCTTGCAATAAGCGGCCATATCGAATTCGGGTATCTCCCCATATTCTATAGATGTAGGTTTTTTGTCTATAGTATGTAGGTAGTAATAGGATGGCTGCTTTCCGGCTGCAAATGATACTATATCTATTAGTTGCACATTGCTCACTGGTATTATTGCAGGGGGATATTTTTCTTTTTTAGCTGGTACAAAGTTTATACTTCCAGGTAATAGTTCAATGTAGTCTGGGTTAGCAAAATCACGATGATACCTAACGAAAAAATACACGTACATACCTCCGACCACTATCAAAGCTGTAGTGGCAGATACCTCATAATCCGGAAAAAACATACCCTTTATTAGGCCTGGTATCAACAGTGCCAGCCCGGTAAAGATAAGCGGCGCCACTACTCTCCCTATCCACCCAGGGTCTGGTTCGTAGTATCTCATATTTTATTTTGGCTGTATAGGTTTGTAATATCTCGTTATGCTTCCACCTTACTTCATCTGCTTAAACACATCATCCTCTATCGTCATTCCTTTTTGCAAGTATATGGTTTGTATCCCCAGCTCATTAGCTGTTTTTATGTGTTGTGGGCTATCGTCTATAAACAGGGTTTGCCCTGCTTGTAGTCCATTATCTTCTAGCACACGCATAAATATTTCGGGCATAGGCTTCCGCAGTCCCACCCTGTGCGACATATATACCTTGTCGAAGAATACACCTATGTTGGGTATGCCGTGCGCTTGCATCAGGGTGTTGTTGAATGTTTCCTCGTGTATTTCGTTGGTGTTGCTCAGTAGAAATAAGTCGTAATAGTTGCGTATCTGTTGTAGTATCTGTAGTCGCCTTATCGGGAAGTCTAGCAGCATTGCATTCCATGCATCCAGCACTTGTGCAGTTGTTAGCGGTGTGTCTGACGCTGCCTTCATAGCTGCCACAAATTCCTCTGCAGTCATTCTTCCTGTTTCCCACCTGTCAAACAGGTCCGATTGTTGTAGTTGCGAATACAACTCCGGAAAGTTTTTAACCCCTGCTGCTATAAATGCATTTTCAGTAAGCGAGTAGTCTATATTCAGCAGCACTCCACCCAGGTCAAATATTATTTGTTTTACACCCTTTATCATAAGTTATGTTTGTAGGTTATTATCCTTTCAGTACCCGAAATTAAGTATTATTTCAGTGCAGCTAATCACTCCCTACATGACCGCTATCATCTTCCTATCTGTTCGCTATCACCAGCCAGTTTTATACAAGCTATTAATTTTGTTGCCAATATTTACTTGTTTTTCTACCAACAACAAAACATAATAAAATGAAACAGCTACGCCTACTATTACTTGCAGCATGCCTGCCATTCTTTACTATAGCGCAGGTGAACGAGCCTGTAAAAAAGTCTAAAAAATCTAAGAAGACTACTGAGCCACAATACTTCTCTTTCCCCGACAATATTATCCTCGACAAAAACGAGCTGAATAAGCGTGTAGAAGCCAAGTCTCAAGAACTGACTGCCTGGATCAAGAAACTAGGTGAGAATAAAGACCCCAACTTTCAGGCAGATGTGAACGAAGCCATGAAACTGTTTAACGATGACATGCGCAAAACAGTAACTGTAACTAGCAAAAAAAATCCTGAGCCAGTTACCAAACCAGTAAAACAATACCTCTACAATTTGGCTCGTCTTCGTTACGATAATGTCACTATTTCTTGGCACAATGCCGAATACGTAAGTAACTTCACTAAGCAGCCCGACGGTACTTACACTGCCCTAGTAGCAGTAGAACAAGAGTTCACAGGTATTAAGAGTGGTGAAGCCAACTATACATATCATGATGTTACTCAGAAGCACATAGAAGTAACCGTAAAAATGCGTGATGAGAAAAACATTAATGGAGTCATCACCAAAAGCTACGTTGAGGTATTTTTGGGCAACATTGGTGTTACAGAAGAATAAAAAAATATAGTATATGCAATCTGCTAAACTTCTATTACTGGTGTTGTTGGCTTTTTTCAGTTCATCTGGTTTTGCGCAGGTTGCTACTACTTTACAACAAACAAAGTCCGACAAAAGTTATTTCTTTTACGAGGTCAAGCTCATCGATGAATTCATAGAAAGATTCAACGATGAGCCCAACTCTTATATCCGTCGCCAGTCCAGAAACCTTTATGGCACTGATACATTTATCACTCGTCGCCAGCTCATCAAGTCTTTGTTCGATAAAAGGCAGCAATGGGGGCAAGAGGTCAATCTGTTTACAAGCGCAGTTACAGATACTACCGATCCTCTACACCTCAGCTTCACCGATAGTAGCTGGTATGTTGTAGCACAATGTGTGTTTTTACACAACGATAAACGCATTAATTTACCCTTGGTAATGCACATCATTTCCGTCGACGGCGGTTATAAATGGATGATAGCTGGTATAGGTAATAGCTCAGTTTTTGACACCACTCTACCACCCGGTTTACCTACAGAAGAGTACTATACTACTACCGGTGACTACATCCCCACATCCAGTCATGGTACCAACTTTGTGACGCTTACACAGCTACTCACAAAGTCCATGCATCCCGCCGACTACTTCGAGCCATACCTAATGGCTACAGCCCGTGGGCATCAGTTTATAGAGCTCCTGCAGCAAGAAAAGCTAAGGTTTAAGCACGTATCCCATATGACGTTTCATTTCTTTACCATTCCCGGTTGGGTATTTACAGTGTCCAACTACAAACGAAAAGAAGACAATCGTGGTTGGCTCATCAGTAACTTACAACCGATGGACAGTAAAACAGAATGTAAGTTAAAAGAGCAATTAATGTTTAACTCACAAAACATTACAGGGAAATAGGATAGTTTTATCCTACTTATTTTGCTTTATCCTCTGTTCACTCATTCTAAAAAGTGGATTTTATTAGCAACTTTTTTTACTTTCCTCCTTTTATCTTATTCACCCGGCCATTTGCCATATTATCTATTACAGCAAAATACTCTCTTTTTTACTTTAGGTGTTGCGCTCTTTCTATTTCACACTAAAAAATTAGTTTTATCCAATATATAATACTCACGAGTGCTCGTTTACTTTTCTATATACCTATTGTTTTTCTTGGTTATTGCTGCCTCTATTATACTATTTATACAGTATGTAAAAAACACCCAAAATATTTTTTTAGAGTTGGTGTCATTTCCTACTCGTTATCTCTTACCCATGCACTGATTATCACAAGAATAATAGGTCTTATTACCAGATATCTGTCCAACATACCTGTTAGTATGAAATATACTTTGGGTGTTGTGTTTTGTTTTTGCTACGTTATTTTATAATGCTATCGAGCGTCCATTTCAGCATATAAGTAATAGTGTAAAATACAAGAAGATATCCGCCTGACCTTCAAGCACTTCAATGGCATGCTTTTGTTGTGGTATTTTTCACAAGTTCACCACCTCATAGCAGACATTACCCTAGTACAAAACTCATTTTTACAAAAACCTTATACATTTCTGTGACAGTCCTTGCATATGCATCATTTATTTCGTTACTTTTGTATGTTGTTTTTATAAAAATTGTGAATGGAAGAGATTGCTGCGGGGCCATTGCTGAGCGGAATTAATACGCCCGATGACCTTAAGAAATTAGACAAAAGCCTCTTGCCGCAGGTGTGCAATGAGTTGCGACAGTTTATAATCGATTGTGTGAGTGTGCATGGCGGTCACTTCGGTGCTAGCCTTGGTGTAGTGGAGCTAACAGTAGCATTGCATTATATCTACAACACCCCCGACGATCAACTCGTATGGGACGTAGGTCACCAAGCCTACGGTCATAAAATCCTAACTGGCCGAAGAAAAATATTTCATACTAATCGTAAATATGGTGGGCTCAGTGGCTTCCCTAAGCGTAGCGAAAGCGAGTATGATACATTTGGGGTAGGGCACTCCTCTACTTCCATATCAGCTGCTTTGGGTATGGCAATAGCCTCTAAGTACAAAGGCGAAGACCATCGCAAACATATTGCTGTAATCGGCGATGGTGCTATGACAGCTGGCTTGCCATTTGAGGCGCTCAACCATGCTGGTGTCAGCAATGCCAATGTGCTGATAATACTCAATGACAACAACATGAGTATCGACCCCAATGTGGGCGCTCTGAAAGAATACCTTACAGATATTACCACTTCTCACACCTACAACAAAGTACGTGATGATGTATGGAATCTGCTGGGTATGCTGCCATCAAAAGATTTTCAGAAACTAGCATCTAAAATCGAAGCTGGGCTGAAAGGGGTGGTTTCCAAAACCAGTAATTTGTTTGAAGCACTTGGGCTCCGTTACTTTGGTCCTATAGATGGGCATAATGTGCTGAAGCTTGCCGAAACCCTGAAGAGTCTGCAAGATATACCGGGGCCAAAGCTGCTACACATAAAAACCGTAAAAGGTAAAGGGTATGACCTTGCCGAGCAAGATCAGACCTTATGGCATGCACCAGGTACCTTTGACAAGATAACGGGGAAAATAAACAAGAAAATACCATCCGCACCAGAGGCACCAAAATATCAGGATGTGTTTGGGCATACGCTGCTGGAGCTGGCAATACAGAACCCTAAAATAATGGGTATAACCCCAGCTATGCCATCAGGTTGTTCTCTCAAAATCATGATGGATGCCATGCCCGACCGTGCTATAGACGTCGGCATAGCGGAGCAGCACGCAGTTACTGTGAGTGCCGGTATGGCCACTCAAGGGCTTACTGTGTTTTGCAACATATACAGCTCCTTCATGCAGCGGGCATACGATATGGTCATACACGATGTAGCCATACAAAAACTCCCTGTTGTTTTCTGTCTTGATCGTGCTGGGCTCGTTGGCGATGATGGCCCTACTCACCATGGTGCCTACGACATAGCCTATATGCGCTGTATACCCAACATGATAGTGAGTGCACCCATGAACGAGGCAGAGCTTCGCAACCTGATGTACACTGCACAACTACCAGACAATACACTGCCATACGTTATACGCTATCCTCGCGGTCAGGGTGTGATGCCACAATGGCGCACTCCTATGGAGAAAATAGAACCAGGTACTGGTCGTAAGATATGCGATGGTCACGAGGTCGCTATTCTCACTATAGGCCATCCCGGCAACTTTGCTGTTAATGCCTGCCGCGAACTGGCTACTGAAGATATCTTCCCTGGTCATTATGATATGCGCTTTGTCAAGCCACTAGACGAGGCTATGCTCCACGAGGTTGCCAGCAAGTACACCAAGATAGTAACGGTGGAAGACGGCACTATAGTAGGTGGTTTTGGTAGTGCTATACTCGAGTTTATGAACGAGAACGGCTACAATATAGAGGTACGTATGCTGGGTATACCAGACAGATTGGTGGAGCATGGCAAACCCGAAGAACTGCACCGCGAGTGTGGCTACGATGCCAAAGGTATAGCCGATGCCGTGCGCGAGATGATAACCGTTCGCAGTTACACTACTGCCTGATACAGAAATCGATCAATATAACATCACGAACCCTGCTACTGTAGCAGGGTTCGTTGTTTGGTAGCTTATGTGCTTGCTAAATGGTGCTATTCGCTGGTATAAAGTAATGCTAAGCGTTTTTAAGGTCGTCTAGCTCCGTCATTTCTGTAGCGGTGAGCTGTATCTGGGGTGCTTGTACGTTCTCTGCAAGATGAGCCACTTTTGATGTGCCGGGTATTAGCAACATATTAGGGGCATAATGGTATAGCCAGCTTAGTGCCACTTGCTGCACAGTAGCCTGATGGCTTAGCGCTATTTCCTTCAGCTTGTCTACATACAGAATGTTGCCCGCGTTTATGGGGTTCCAGGGTATAAATGCTATGTCGTTAGCGGCACAGTATTGTAGCTCTGCCTCCCATTGCCTATACACTATACTGTACTTGTTTTGCACAGATACTATGTTTACATGTTCCTGCGCCTGCTGTATGTCTGCTATACTTACCTCTGACAGGCCTATGTGTCTGATGAGCCCTTCGCGCTGAGCTTGCTTCAAGAAGGTTAGTGTATCCGTAAATGGTACTGTTGGGTCTATCCTATGCAGTTGGTAGAGGTCTATTCGGCTCACATTCAGCCTTTTCAGGCTGCCTTCTAGTGCAGTGCGCAAGTGGTCTGGGTGGCTGTTTATGTGCCATAGGTTGGGACCTGTGCGCTCAAAACCACCCTTTGTCGCTATCACCATACCTTGTGGATACGGATATAGTGCCTCCGCTATCAACTCTTCCGATACATTCGGACCATAACTATCTGCAGTATCTATAAAGTTTACTCCCAAACTGGGTAAGTTTTGGAGTACTGTTATCGCTGCATCTCTGTCTTCTGGTGGCCCCCATATACCCTTGCCTGTTATGCGCATGGCGCCAAATCCCATACGGTTTACTTCCATGTCGCCACCTAGGGCAAATGTTATATTGTTATAGCTTTTCACGAGTGTCTATATTAAACATTGAATTTAGCACTTGCTGCAATAGCTACAATTATACCACAATAAGGAAATAGTATTTGTAAGGAAAAGTCACATTAATGACCCACACACCTATCACAGACCTAAAAACGCAAATATGCTATTTTTACCCCACTTTTGAGCACGGTGTTTATGCTGATGTACACCTGTGAATGTGGTAGGGAATAGCTGGGTCAGGCTTTTGCCTGTTATTTCTTCTGGTTTGTGTATCAGCGCAATGGCCTTCCATAAATCATTGTAATTTACCTGAGAGCCATCATCAAAAAAGCACTTCATACCCTTATCAAACATCCCGAATTTCTGTCCGTCTCTTAGTTTATTTGCTATTATTGTGTACTTGTCATCGCTCAGCATTGTTGATAGTTTTTTAGGACAGACTTTCCACAAATCTATGAGTACTAATCGGTTAATACTAGCAAGAACAAGAATAATTGTTATCGATATACTAATGTTAGCAGGTATGCAGGGTTTCAATAAATTAACTAAATAGTCGCTTAGATGCGTTCTTAATATCAGTTATGCAGTGCCACCGAAATTATCTATATATCAGTTTGCCAGAATCGTAATGTCTACCATCTGTAACATAATAAAAATACAAGCCATGCGGCTTGGAGCTGAGGTCTAAGTGCTGAGTATAAGGAGCAGAAAGTACCACTCTGCCCAGCACATCTGTAACAATGATGGTAAGTTGTTCTTGCTGTCGCAATGCTGGGAAGGTAAATATGCCACTAAAAGAAGGATTCGGGCTGATAGTAAGCTGAGAAAAAGGGTAGGACTCAGACACAGCTCCAGGAGCTACAGGATATTTTGTAACACGAATAGAGTCTATAAACCAACCTGCTAAAGAATCTGGCACACTATCACTAACAAACCGAAACCTCACAAAAAAACTATCCATTCCTATCCAACTGCAACTATAATTTGCAGACGTTTTGGGTGCTGGTGGGCTCTTTAATAAAAATTTAGAAAGTCTTGACGCACTACTTGCCCCCGAAAATGCCGACTCTCCAGTGATTAGTGTATCACCTGCACTATAATAACCATCCAGAAATAACTCGTAATCAGTAGGTAGTCCCGACCCTGGCACAGGAGTACAGGTGTCTGTGATATTGAACCAGGTTATACCATTGTCTTGCGATAGTTCTACAATACATCCATCCCTGCCACTATCTGTCTGGTATCGGTGCCAGAAACTAAAAACTGTACTCGTAAAATATTGTGCAGGAAAAGAAATTACAAACCAGTTATTAGCATTGACTGGATAAGGATGTGTAGTATCAGTCATCACAGATACTACTCCTGCTGTGTCTGAGGTAAAAAATGATTTGTGCGTACGCCCTATCTGCCACAGTGGTGCAGTGGCGGTATCGGGGGTATAGTAGCGTACAGTATCAGCACTGAATCTGACAAAAAATGAATCAGATGCTGGGTCAAGATCATTTTCTAACTGTGCTATGGCTGGAGCACATAGCAATATGGAGATGATAAAGAATAGGTACGATTTCATGAGGGCTGATTTATATAAAGTTATAACAATGTATTTATAATTAGCAGCTTGAATGCTATGTGGTGGCAGAAAAAGTTATTTTTGACCATGCAATTGTCGCTAACACTAGATATACCACCACTGCCAGCCCCCATCAGGCATACCGATAAGCTGCTACTTGTGGGTTCATGCTTTACAGAACATATATCTGACCGGCTGCAACACCACAAATTTTCAGTGTTGCAAAACCCACATGGCATATTGTTCAATCCACTCAGTGTAGCTAGCAGCATTAACAGCTACGCAGCCGGCACACAATACACGGAGAACGATCTCTTTTGTCTCAACGAACTTTGGAATAGCTGGGACCATCACACCCGCTTTTCGCACACAGATCAGTTGCAAGCGCTGGCAGGCATCAATGAGTCGCAACAGGTAGCTTCTGCCATGGTGCGCCAAGCCGACTGGATAATGATAACATTGGGTTCAGCATTCCAGTATTACCTTAAAGAAAACGGACAACCTGTGGCTAATAACCACAGAGCACCGGCACAGTGGTTTGAGAAGCGTATGCTGTCTATAACCGATATCATTACTGCCCTCAGCAGCTGCTTCACCAATATCGCCACCGTAAACCCCAATGCTCAAATACTACTCACCATAAGCCCTGTGCGCCACATAAGGGATGGTGTAACCGATAACAACCGTAGCAAGGCACGCCTCATAGAGGCTGTACATGAGTTGTGTGCTACACATACCAATGCACACTACTTTCCGGCTTATGAACTGGTTATAGATATTTTGCGCGACTACCGCTACTACGACATAGACTTTGTACACCCCAACTATATGGCCACCAGCTATGTGTGGGAGCACTTTGTGAAGGCATGTATAGCCGCAGATGCCTATGACCTGATGGCAAGGGTGAATGACCTGATGACTGCCAAAGGTCACCGTACAAGGTTTCCAGATACGGATGCTCACCGAAGATTTAAGGAAAGCTACCTTGCCAAAACACAAAGCCTGAAAGCTCAGTATCCTTACTTGCAATTAGAGGATGTGGAGCGGTATTTTCAGCCTTAGTATTTGCTTGTCTTTAGTGCGCTTAATATTACCGGTACTAATAAGATTACTTTTAGTGTCCTTTGTTTAACAAGCTGTGGCTATGACCTTTTTACTAGCCTAGTTAGGTGTGGCACTATTGGTCTCATCATAATCGTGATGAGTCATCATATCGTGATTATGGAGTATCCATCCATTACATTCCCTTGGTGCTTACAAACAAAAAACACCACCTTCAGTACGAAAGTGGTGTAGTAACGTAAATATTTTTTGAAAGTTATTCTTCTATAGCTGGCAATGCATTTACGCCATCATTTTCCAGATACAGGTGAAAGGTGTCGCCCCTCAACCCTATACGCATAGACTCTAGCGGAATAACCTCAGCTGGTGCCAGATTGCCCAGATTCACATTAGCACCCAGCAGTTCCATAAAGTATACTTGTTGCGCTTTTTGTGGTGCTTCCCATATTATCTTTTCGTAGGGTATCTGTGTCAGTATCTCCTGTACCAGTCCTTCACGCACCTCGCCCGATCCACGATATATACCTACATTACCAGCTTCTCTCGCTTCTGCTATCACATAGGTCGATCCCGCTTCCAGTTCAGCCTTCATCAGTTCTATCCACTTGTAGGGAGGCATTATATGTGCAGCATCTTTCGAACCCACCTCAGACAATACCGTTACATGTTTAGCCAGTTTTTCTATATAGCCACACTTTTCCAGATGGGGTATAGTTATAGACCCGTCCGATACTTCTACGTGTTTCAGACCATAGTCTTTTATCACACTTATGTAGTCGTCTATCTGATTGCGTATCAGAAAAGCTTCAAACAATGTGCCACCAAAATATACAGGTATACCCAAGTTCTGGTATATCTCTATCTTTTCACGTAGGTTAGCAGTTACAGCACTTGTTCCAAAACCTAGTTTTACTATGTCTACATATGGAGCGGCTACAGACAGAAAATCTTTGGCACCATCTAGTCCCATACCCTTATCCATCACCATTGTCAGGCCATGATTGCGGGGTTTTACTGTACGTTGCGGAATGTTTTTTAGTTTGAAATTCATGTATGTCTGTTGAAATGTACCAGCAAAGATAATTCATTCAGGCTTTTAACGCTAATTATGCCTTTCGTGGTTGTATATTGCACTCATAATTTAATATTTATGCGCCTCAATGTACCTATTGTTGGTTTTATTGTTGGAGTTTTAATGCCTATTCTAGGGTTTACTTTAGTTTACTTTATGTGGTTCAATGGGCGCGATGTCAGTGCGGTGTTTAATGCCATGACCCACGACCACAAAATGGCTTCTAAGGTACTTACCATGAGTCTACTGGCAAATCTTATACCTTTTTTGTACTGCAACAACAAGCGACTCGATTTTGCAATGCGTGGTATAGTTATTGCCACTATGTTGTACGCAGTACTTATTGTTATGGTCATGTTTGTTTGGTAACCCCATGAAATACTATATCATAGCCGGCGAGGCAAGTGGCGACCTGCACGGAGGCAATCTCATAAAAGCCATACACCAGCAAGACACAGCCGCTGAGGTGCGCTGCTGGGGTGGCGACAAAATGCAGGCTGCTGGTGCCACTCTCATAAAACACTACCGCGATTTAGCTTTTATGGGCTTTGTAGAGGTATTAGTACACCTCCGCACCATTTTCTCCAACATAGCCTTTTGCAAACAAGACATTACAGCCTTTGCGCCCGATGTGCTGGTGCTCATAGATTATCCAGGTTTCAACCTCCGCATAGCAGCATGGGCAAAGCTGCAGGGTATAAAAGTAGTCTACTACATATCACCTCAGGTATGGGCTTGGAAAGAAAAACGTGTACACCAGATAAAACGTGATGTAGACAGAATGTTGGTGATACTCCCTTTCGAGGTAGACTTCTACAAAAAGTGGCACTTTGATGTGCGCTATGTTGGGCATCCGCTCATAGAGGTAGTAAGCAATGAACGTACCAATATTCCTGTCGTACCTATACAGTCAGAAAAGCCGCTTATTGCCCTCTTGCCGGGCAGCCGTGCACAAGAGATAAAAGTAAAACTACCCATCATGCTGGGTATGGTAAAGCATTTTCCGCAATACAGATTTGCGGTAGCACAAGCACCATCACTGCCCGATGAGTTATACCATCAGCTTATAGGCAATGATGATGTACTACTGGTAAAAGGCAACACTTACAACTTGCTGAAGCAAGCCTCTGCCGGACTCATTACTAGTGGCACTGCCACCCTCGAGACAGCACTCTTTGGTGTACCACAGGTAGTTTGTTACAAAGGCAATGCAGTATCGTTTTGGCTAGCAACTAAGCTAGTCAAAGTGAAGTACATATCGCTGGTCAATCTCATAATGGACAAGCTTGTAGTTACTGAGCTCATCCAGCACCAGCTTACCGAAGAAAATCTCAAGGAAGCACTCACACGTTTGCTTACCAATGAGCAATACAAGAAAACGCTGCAGACTGATTATGCTGCCCTGTGGCACAGCTTGGGCAGTAGCCATGCTTCTACCAACGCCGCTACTGAGATCATAGCTGTAGCTACAAAAAAATGATATCCTGCATTACACAGTCAACAGGTATAAACGATAGCACGATATAGCATTCAAAACAAAAAACCGACACTGTGTTGTGCCGGTTTTTTTATAAGTACAATATGTTTTACAAAGAGGCAATCTATCAGATACCATTCAGGAACAACTGAGGAGCTACTCCTATCAGTATCACCAGAACAGCGGTTATAGCCAGCATCACTTTGTCGCCTGTAGTCAGTGGGCTACTCATTTCCGGGTTACCGGGTTTGAAGTACATCGCTATTATTACCCTGAAGTAGTAGAACACACTAATAGCAGCCATAAGCAGCGCAAATATTACCAGCCACATAAGCTGCCCTTGCTGCACCACCGCCAGTAGTACATAATACTTAGCCATAAAGCCACCTGTAAGCGGTATGCCAGCCAGCGAAAACAAAAAGATAGAGGCAGTAAAAGCAAGCAATGGTTCTTTTTTGGCAAGTCCGTTGAAGCCATCATAGGTAAAGTCTTTCAGCTTCACTAGTACGGAGAATATACCTATGGTAGCCACACTGTAAGCAGCCGCATAAATAATGATGCCCTGCCATGCAAACTTGTTGACAGCCAGCACTGCAAACAACATAAACCCTGCCTGTGCTATAGACGAGTAGGCAAGCATACGTTTTACACTCTGCTGAAAAACAGCCGTTACATTACCTACCAGTAGGGTAGCAGCAGTGATAATAGCTAGTATCAGTGTCCAGTGTGCACTTAGTGTATTAAACGAAACCTGAAACAAACGAAGGAACGCAAAAAACGCTGCTGCTTTTAGCACAGTAGACATGTAGGCAGTAAATGGGGTAGGCGAGCCATCATACACATCAGGTGTCCACATGTGCATAGGTGCTGCCGATACTTTGAATGCAAATGCTATCATGATAAACAGGATACCTGCCAGTGCCAGCGGATTGAGCGCATCAGAGTTAAGCATACTGGCTATCTCCATAATATTAAAACTACGAGACGCACCATACAACAATGTTATACCCATCAGCAGTATACCAGTAGTAAACGAGCCCATCAGGAAGTACTTAAGCGATGCTTCACTACTTTTTAGGTTTCTTTTGTCGCTGCCAGCCAGTATATATTGTGGTATAGACAGTATCTCTATGCCTATAAACATCATCAGCATGTTGTTGTAGGTAGATAACAGATATAGTCCGCAAAGAATAAAGAAGATCAGCGCAAAATACTCAGCTACATGTATACCCACTTTTATTATTTCCTTACCCATCAGCAGGGCATAGAGTAGGGTGCAGCCCGTCATCAGTGTGTTAAACCACATTGAATAGTGCTCTATACGCAGCATATTATTGAAGTATAGATTGTTGGTAGCATCGGCAGATGTAGCGGCGAGATCCCAGATATTAACGCCCAGTAGTGCAGCAAAAAGCACTGTAGCTATAGCGACAATGCTCTTCTTGTTGCTTACCATCAATCCGGCAAACATCATGATAACACCAAAAATTGTAGTAGCAATAATTGCTTTCATGTTTCTAAATCAAATGTCAATAATCAAATAATTACCAAACCCATTCCTCTCGGTACTGGTTTTCTTAACGAACTATCATTTCTGCCACACCAGCCGTCAGGTCCAGCAATGGTTTAGGGTACACACCCAAAAACAGTATTAGACTGATGATAATAGCCAACCCCGCATATTCGTTTATACTAAGGTCTTTTTTTACTACCATTTCAGTTACGTTCCCATAAGCCGATTTCTGAATCAAGTTCAATGTATACACAGCTCCTAGTATAATGCCCAGACCTGCCACTACCATTACGCCTATGTGCATTGCACCACCGTCGCCAGTAAATAGGCCATTGAATAGCATAAACTCACCCACAAAACCATTAGTAAGAGGCAGTGCAATGTTGGCAAGAGATATGATAACCAGTGCTATAGCCATGCGTGGGGCTACTGTAGCCATACCACCCATTTTAGTCATATCGCGGGTGCCCCAACGTTCTTCTACCATGCTTACTATCAGCCACATACCTGTAATGTTGATGCCGTGGTTGAACATTTGCACCATGATACCATGCATACCCACGCCACTGTGCATAAAGGCTACAGCACTCATCAGTCCCATGTGCGCTATTGAAGAATAAGCTATCAGGCGTTTGATGTCAGTTTGCACTATAGCTATGCACGATGCATATACTATACCTATTACTGATAGGATTACCACAGTATCTGCCCAGTAAGCAACACCCTTTGGTAGTACGGGCAACAACCAGTGAAGCACTGCAAAAAGCCCCATCTTCACCATTAATGCACTCAATATGATAGTTACTGGTGTAGGAGACTGTTCGTAAGTATCGGGCTGCCACGTGTGGAACGGGAAAATAGGCATCTTTATAGCGAAAGCTATAAATACTAGCCAGAACAGTCTTATCTGCACAGTTTCAGGCAATGACGAACCTGCACGCACTATATCAGCCCATGCATAGCTGTTGAGCCCAGGCGTTTGTAATGACAAATATATCAATGCGGCCAGCAGCATAAGGCTACCTACAAACGTATATACAAAGAACTTGAACGTTACAGCAATACGCTTTTCACCACCCCAGCGCGAGCATAGGAAATATACTGGTATCAAAGCCAATTCCCAAAAAACATAGAACACCAGTGCATCTGCTGCCAAGAACACACCCATCAACCCCGCCTGAGAAAGTAGCATAAAACCATAAAATGCACCTGCACTTTCGGTTTCTTTATTGGCATTACTTATCATCACTACCATTGTTACAATGGCTGTAAGCAATACCAGCATTCCACTCATGCCATCTGCCATTAGGCTGAATTGTGTACCCAACATGGGTATCCACTCATGCGAATAGGAGATAGGTTGCGAAAAATTAGTGCCACTGACATATGCAGCTAGTGCCAGAGATACCATAGAACTGATAATGCCAAGCGTTTTGGCTCCGTCGCCCTTGATAGCGAAGGACAGAATGCCCGACAATAGCGGAATAACAATGAGTAATATCAGAATCATAAAAACAAAAATAATTTAACCCCAAAACCCTTGTGAGACCATTCCCACTCTGCTACAACACGCAGCTAAGCAGTACACCCTTTTTCAGGGTGCAGGTTTATAATTTTACGCCAAAAATGCTTATCAAAAACAATAATACAATACCTATCACCATAATGAAGATGTAAAAACCTACATGACCAGTTTGTAGTAGTCTCAGTCTATCACCACCCCATCTTACGGTTTTGCCCACACCATTTACTATACCATCTATACCACGTTTTTCTACATATTTGTCCAGTATGTCAGATAGTGCAGCTATTGGTTTCAGTACTATTGCTTCATACAGTTCATCTACATACCATTTGTTCTCCAGCACTTTTGCCAGGCCTTTGTTCTCAGCAAAGTTTGGTTTTTTGTTCACAGACCATGCCACTATTATCATCAGTACCGCTACCGCTACAGATACACCCATCAGTGCCCACTCAGTACCATGCGATAAATGATGAGTACCAAAGTTGCTAACTACCGGACTAAGGAATGACGCCAGTGCATTGTGCTCGCTAATCACTGCTGGCAAACCCACATAACCACCTACTATCGACAACAGTGCCAATACTATAAGCGGTATCGTCATAGCCGCTGGGCTCTCATGCAGGTGATGGTGCTGATCTTCTGTGCCACGGAAACTACCATTGAATGTAAGGAAGTATAGGCGGAACATGTAGAAAGCAGTCATCATAGCTGCTATAATACCAAGTACATACAGTACGGGGCTATGCACAAATACATTGGCAAGTATTTCATCTTTAGAGAAGAAGCCCGACAAACCAGGAATACCCGATATAGCCAAACAACCTATAAGGAAGGTAGCACGGGTAATAGGCATGTGTTTGCCCAAACCTCCCATTTTACGTATGTCCTGCTCCCCACCCATAGCATGTATCACGCTACCAGAGCCTAAGAACAATAATGCTTTGAAGAACGCATGCGTCATAACGTGAAACACTGCTGTCGTGTAAGCACCTACACCCAAAGCCAAAAACATAAAACCTAGCTGGCTAACTGTAGAATAAGCCAATACTTTTTTAATGTCGTACTGAAAGATAGCTATAGTAGCAGCAAGTATGGCAGTAGCCAAACCTACTATTGCTACTACATGCAGTATAGCTGGGGTAATGCTATATAACGCACCGCTACGGGCTATCATGTATATACCTGCAGTCACCATCGTAGCAGCATGTATCAGCGCAGATACTGGCGTAGGACCCGCCATGGCATCTGGTAGCCAGGTGTACAAAGGTATCTGAGCACTTTTACCAGTAGCTCCTATAAAGAAACATAGCGCTATCCAGTTATAGATGGAAGATGGTACTGCTACATCTGCACCATTTAGTTTGCCAAAGAAATCAAGGTAAGAAAGGGTACCAAAGTTGAACAACACCAGCAACATACCTACCAAAAAGCCCAAATCACCTATTCGGTTCATTACAAATGCTTTCTTAGCAGCATTGGTATAGTCGCGATTTTTGAACCAGAAACCTATAAGTAGGTAAGAGCATAGACCTACGCCCTCCCAACCTATAAACATTATGAGATAGTTGGCGCCCAGCACCAGCAAAAGCATAGAAAACACAAATAGATTCAGGTAGGCGAAGTACTTTACCATTCCTTCGTCGTGATGCATGTAGGAGGTAGAGTAAACATGAATCAGAAAACCCACACCTGTTATTATAAGCAGGAACAAAGACGACAAAGCATCTACCTGAAAGGCAAATGGTATATGCATATTGCCCGAGCTGATAAAGTCAAACAAGGTAACAACTAGTGGACCATGGAAGTCTGCACTTTTGACTTCGAAGAATATGCCGAGCGATACTATAAATGAAGCAAGTATTGCCACAGTACCTACCATGCCCCCTAGGGACTTAGGCATTTTTTTCCAAAAGATACCATTGATCAGAAAACCTATCAATGGGAATAACGGTATTAAGTAAACGAGGTTAGCCATAACGCCAATCCCGCAAGTGCGGGTACTTTAGTGTTTTAATCTGTTTAAAATATTGATGTCTACTGAATGTACTTTACGGTACATCATTACTATTATTGCCAGTCCCACGGCTACCTCTGCAGCGGCTACTACCATTATAAAGAATACAAAAATCTGAGCATTTGGGTCGGCAAATAGTTTTGAGAATGATACCAATAACAGGTTCACTGAATTGAGCATCAATTCTATGCACATAAATATTATTATGGCATTGCGCCTCATGAGCGTACCCATTATGCCTATTGAAAACAGTAATAGACTGAGAAACAAATAATGTGTTGAATTTACTGGCATCTTATAAAAGTATAGATATACAACAAAACAATATAAACGTCAATTTTAGTTTCCTTTCGCCAACAAGGCAGAGTAACAACTACTCTCCACTAGGCAACGGGGCACTTTCTTCTTTTTTACCTATCACCACAGCACCTATCATAGCACTCAGAAATAGCACACTGCTTATTTCGAATGGCAGTACAAAGTCCTTAAACAGTACCTTTCCCAGATTGGTAATAAGACCTATGTCAATGGATGCTTTGTCTATAGGCACTGGCGAAGCTGTTTTCACTGCTGCTAGCAATACCAAAAACAGCACCCCGCCCGATACTACCCCAGCCAGCTGCACCAATTGCCCCTTTTGGGGCTCTACGTCAGCATTGAGGTTCATAAGCATGATCACAAACAGAAACAATACCATTATAGCGCCTGTATATACTATCAGGTTCACAATAAACAGGAATTGTGCATTCATAAGTATGTAATGACCAGAAATAGATACAAAGGTCAGTACCAGAAACAATACACTGTTCACAGGGTTACGACTGAGTATGACACCCAGCGCACAGCCCACAGACACAGCCGATAGAAACCAAAATAAAGTATCGTATAGGTTCATGTTTATTTATTGTCCTTTTTGTGCGGGTGAGGAATCAACAGATCTTCTTTTTTGTAAATAAATGATGCTCTGTTGTAGTTAGACGGCATTACAGTCTCAGACAAATAGACTGCATCTTTAGGGCATGCTTCCTCGCAATACCCACAAAATATACAGCGCAACATATTAATTTCATATTTGGCTGCATACTTCTCTTCACGATACAGATGCTCCTCACCTGCTTTCCTTTCGGCAGCTTCCATAGTTATTGCCTCGGCAGGGCAGGCTAGTGCACAGAGTCCGCATGCAGTGCATTTTTCTGCTCCTTCTTCGTCTCTGTTCAGCACATGCAAACCTCTGAAGACAGGGCTGAATGGTCTCTTTACCTCTGGATAACTAACTGTTGCCTTTTTCTTAAATATATGACTGAGCGTAGTACCCAATCCCTTAGCAATAGCAGGCAAATACGCACGCTCCGTAAATGTCATCGGGCTGCGGTCTATCTGTATGGCTCTATTTGTTAAGTTTTGCATTGTGTTCTCTTCAAAAAACGTCAATAATATTTTTGGTTCCCCCAAGCAGCAGCTGTCTTTGCTAACTACTTACAACTTCATATTCTGGTCACAAACCTGACAAATATACTCTTTTCACTCGCTAATGTCTAGTAATATGGCTGTATACAGCAATACACCTTACATTAGTGTTATAGATATTGCTACTTTATACCATTTATTTGTTAAATACCCACAATATCAATACACCAGTTACCAGCATATTACCTAAAGCTAGCGGTATCAACGTTCTCCATCCTAGTTTCATAAGCTGGTCATACCTGAAACGCGGTAACGTCCATCTTACGAACATAAAGAACAATATCATGCCTACTACCTTAGTGATAAACACCAGCATACATATAATACTGAAAACAAGCGGATTAGCTGCTTCTGCTATTTTATCCATAAATGGGAAATTGTACCCACCAAAGAATAAGGTGATAATAATAGCAGAGCTAATAAACAGATTGATATACTCGGCAAACAGATAAAAACCGAGTTTCATAGAAGAGTATTCCTGATGATAACCCATATTCAGTTCACTCTCACACTC
The DNA here is from genome assembly GCA_964601855.1 of uncultured Flavipsychrobacter sp. Taxonomy (GTDB): domain Bacteria; phylum Bacteroidota; class Bacteroidia; order Chitinophagales; family Chitinophagaceae; genus Nemorincola. The sequence goes on from CAZRPA010000004.1 coordinate 49,521, forward strand.
CGGAAGGTCAAATGGTGCACGATTCAGCTCGGCAAACGAACAAGTAAGGAATATGATAAACCCTAGTGGTTGTTTGAATACATTCCATGTGAAGTATCCTGCATCCCAAAAGCCATGTTGCTGAGCCACTATGTCACGAAGACTAAGCGAACCAGTCATCATGATCAATGCAATCATACTCAAACCCATAGCCAGCTCATAAGAGATAGCCTGCGAAGCAGCACGAATACTACTAAGCAGAGAGAACTTATTGTTAGATGCCCAGCCGCCCAGCATTACTCCGTATACACCCAAGCTAACCACACCAAACACAAAAAGGATACCTACATTGATATCAGCCACCTGAAATGCCACTATGTGACCTGATGAAGTAACATAGTCTGGGGCCCAAGGCACTACAGCACTGGTGAGAAGAGCTGTAAGCATAGCCAAACAAGGACCTAGTATGAATATGAACCTTGTAGACTTGTCCGGTATGATCTCTTCTTTGAAGAAGAGTTTCAGACCATCGGCCAACGGCTGTAACAAACCCATAGGGCCAGCACGGTTAGGACCTATACGGTCTTGCATAATAGCAGCAACTTTCCTTTCTCCCCATGTAGCATACATGGCTATACCCAGCGACCCCATAAGGATAACTGATATAAGCAGTACCTTTTCTATTATAAGGGCTGTGTCGATCTGTAGTAACAGCATAATGACGCAAAAGTAGTTTAGTTAGTTAAAAAATGATGGTTTAAATAGGTTTTATTGTTTCTAATCCTTTTTTTAATTCTACACTTAATTAAGCAGTGACTTTCAAAATTAATATGCTTGTATGTTATCTAATTTTACCTTTCATAAATAACAAACTTGTCTTTATCTATGTCTGGTTTTATATACTCACTTTCCCATCCAGCGCTTACAATATCTACATTTTTATTCAACATTTTTTTTAAGTCGCTGTGCCAGGTTATATAGTCAGAAGCGATACCCGGTACATAGTCAATAGCCACCAATACATCTACATCACTATTTTCATCAGCATCGCCACGAGCATAGGAGCCGAACAACCATACTTTCTTCACTGGTTTTTTAGAGAAAAAACCAGTGATAACCTGTTTGATATGTTCAGTTGTTAATACCAATTATTGTTTGTTTTGCTTAAAATCATCTGAATGCGCAGGTCCATCAATTTTCGACAATTCTACTTCTGGTCGGTTTACATCGCTTACAGAGTGTATATCTAATGTGAATTTTGGTTGTTTACCTATCACTTTATCTATCAGTACAGGAGTAGGCGCAGTTCCCACGTTACCAGCATAGTGCCCTTGCGATATTACACTGCTACGAGATATAGCAGAAGGACCCTCTACCACCCAGTCTTTTACCGACTTTTTGTGAAAACGGCAGTCATTGCATATCCAGCTTTCCACCTCTCCCCATTGGTCTTTACGAGCCGTCACCCTGAACACCTCTTCACCACGCATCCACAAGCGCACCTTACCGCTACACTTATCGCATTTGCAGTGTGCATCTACAGGCTTTGTAAACCATACACGGTTTTTGAAACGGAATGTTTTGTCAGTCAATGCACCTACAGGGCATACATCTATCACATTGCCTATAAATTCATTGTCCAGCGATTTGCTAAGCATCGTGCTTATCTGTGCATGATCGCCACGCTCCAGTATACCATGCTCTCTGCGCTGTGTTAGCTGCTCGGCAGTAAACACACAACGGAAACACATGATACAACGATTCATATGCAACGATATAAACGGACCAATATCCTCTTTTTCGAACGTGCGGCGCTTAAACTCGTAGCGGGTAGCTTCGTTACCATGTTCGTAGCTCAGGTTTTGCAGGTCGCACTCACCAGCCTGGTCGCATACTGGGCAATCCAGCGGGTGATTCAGCAACAAAAACTCTACTACACCTTTGCGCGCATCTACTACTTTTTCAGAAGTAATATTTTTTACTTCCATACCATCCATCACAGTGGTGCGGCAGCTAGCCACTAGCTTGGGCATAGGCCGAGGGTCTTTTTCAGAACCCTTGCTTACCTCTACCAGGCAGGTACGGCACTTGCCACCACTACCTTCCAGCTTGCTATAGTAGCACATAGCCGGTGGGGTCACATCACCACCTATCATTCGTGCGGCATTGAGTATAGTAGTGCCAGCCGGTACATCTATACTGATGTTGTCGATGGTTACTTTGAATTTTGGAGTCTGTTCTGACATATTCTATCTAGTTCCGTAGCCGCAAGTTAAGCACTGTCGGCATTATTGTGAAATACTTCAATTTTATGCTTGTACCTGCTATTTTATCCTACCGGTACATGTATAGGGTCTGCATAATGTGCCAATCCGTAGTTGCGTGTTTGTGCTTCGTCAGGGTGGGTTATGTGCCACTCAAACTCGTCGCGGAAGTGACGGATAGCAGCAGCTACAGGCCATGCAGCAGCATCGCCCAGTGGGCATATAGTATTGCCCTCTATGCGGCGTTGTATGTCCCACAGCAGGTCTATATCGCTCATTTTGCCTTTCCCGTACTCTATGTTTTTCAGTATCTTGTACATCCAGCCAGTACCTTCACGGCATGGGCTGCACTGTCCGCAACTTTCGTGGTTGTAAAAGCGTGCCAATGTCATCGTATGGCGTACTATGCATTGAGTGTCATCCAGCACAATAAACCCACCTGAACCCATCATCGTACCAGTAGCAAATCCTCCGTCCGATAGGCTTTCATAGTTCATATAGCGAGTTTCACCTTTAGCTGTTTTGAACAGCAGATTGGCAGGCACTATTGGCACTGAAGATCCACCTGGTATACACGCCTTCAGTTTCCTACCCTTGGGTATGCCACCGCAGTATTCATCACTGTATATAAACTCTTCTACAGAGCAAGTCATGTCTATCTCATACACACCAGGCTTATTCACATTCCCACACACCGATAGCAGCTTAGTGCCAGTAGATCTGCCTGCACCTATTTTAGCATACTCATCGCCACCCATGTTTATGATAGGCACTACTGCTGCCAGTGTTTCTACATTGTTCACCACTGTTGGGCGCATCCACACACCCTGTATGGCAGGGAAGGGGGGCTTCATACGTGGGTTGCCACGTTTGCCCTCCAGCGACTCTATCAACGCTGTTTCCTCTCCACAGATGTAGGCTCCCGCTCCTCTGTGTACGTATATTTCACAGTCAAAGCCAGTACCCATTATGTTTTTGCCCAGCCAGCCATTGTTTTTTGCTTCGGCTATTGCCTGCTCCAGTATGTCTGGTATCCAAGCATATTCACCACGTATATACACATAAGTAGCATTGCTACCCAGCGCAAAACTGCTGATAAGCAAACCCTCAATAAATAAATGTGGGTGAAACTCCATCAGATACCTGTCTTTAAAGGTTCCTGGCTCCGACTCATCGGCATTACACACCAAGTGGCGCGGCACACCCTCGGGTTTGGCCAGAAAGCTCCACTTCATACCAGTAGGAAAACCCGCTCCACCACGACCTCTAAGGCCGCTTTTCTTTACTTCTTCCACTATATCCGCTGGCGACATCTTTAATGCCTTCTCAGCAGCACGGTAGCCACCATTTTTGCGATAGGTATCATAATACCTGATACCCTCAATGTGGTCGTTTTCTAATAAGAGTTTTATTGCCATCTTAAAAATTTCAAAAAAATCAGTTTTTCAAAACTGAGTTAAAAATTTATTTTTCTTTCCCTACCGATACACTCTGTCTTGCAAACAATACCCAATGCCCCTCTTCCCACACCCACACCTGTAGCACTTTTAGCCTGAAGGACATGAATTTGCCATCCATTACAGCATCTATATTGGCTATACTGCGGGTAGCTACTGTATTGCCGCTACTTGTTATTTCGGGCTTGGTAGCTTCTATCTTCTTGTATATCAGTTTGCCATTATACAGGTCCTCTATCAGTTCTTTTTTAGTTTCTATCCATCCGTTTGAGTGTCCGTACTGTAGTTTTTCACTCAGCAGCCATTTCAGTGCTACACTATCTCTGGTTTCCAGTGCTTTGTCAAAGTCCGACACAGCATGGCTCACACTACCATAGTCGGGTTGCTGCGCCCATACTGCGGTGCCGCACAAAGACAATATGATGAATAATAGTAGCCTCATTTCTTCTGTTCAAATATCATTATATAATCTTCCAGTGGGTCGAAGAAATAATCTGTCCAGCCGTTGCGGTGGTTTTTCATTTCATCTTCTGTCAGGAAGCCTGTATGTTTTACCGTTACTTTGGTACCGCCATCACTATTTTTTAGCGAGTAGTGCACAGTAGTAGCTGGTATTTCGGCACTCCATTCTGCTATATGCCAAGTATATTCTAGTTCGGTATCAGTAGCTTTCAAAACAGTGCCAGTAACCCAACCCTCAAACATAGAAAATTTTCCTCCCTCCTCCGCTTCCAGTACCGCATCTTCGCCACTCCATTTTCTTATCAGTAATGGGTCTGTAAGCAACTTCATCACTCTGTGTGCTGGTGCAGATAGCAAAAACTCAAGTGTAAGATCAAATGTCATCATATTTAGTTGACAGATGCCCCCCTCAATTCTACTATCAGTTGGTCTATATTTTCCTTAGTCAGGTGTTCTCTGTAGGTTTTACCCAGTTGCATCATCGGTGCATATCCGCATGCGCCTAGGCACTCAGCCGGTTTTAGCGTAAACAACCCATCAGTAGTGGTTTCGCCTGCGCTTATACCTAGTTTTTCTTTTATGTAGTCTATTATATCATCACTACCGTTCAGCATACAAGGTCCAGTATGGCATACCTCCAGCAGGTATTTACCCACAGGTTTAGTATTGAACATCGTATAAAAAGTAGCCACCTCATACACTTCTATAGGCAAAATATCAAGTAAAGAAGCTACATAGTCCATTACAGGTGCATCTAGCCATCCACCAAATTCATCTTGGGCAAGGTGAAGCAATGGTATCAACGCACTTTTTTGTTTCCCTTCTGGGTAACGTGCGATGATTTCCTTCACCTTGGTCATTTTTTCTGCACTAAATTGTATGTTCATCGGTTATTATTAGCATTATTTTAAAACTACATTACTATGCCCGTAGTGTTTTTTATCAATTAACTTGAAAACCTTTAAAAAAACTTACGCATCCAATTCTCCAGCTATCACATTCAGGCTACTCAATGTCACCACCGCATCGCTCAGCAGTCCGTCTTTTACAATTTCCGGATAAGCCTGATAATATATAAAGCATGGACGGCGGAAGTGTAAACGATAAGGTGTGCGACCACCATCGCTTATCAGGTAATAACCCACTTCGCCATTTCCACCCTCTACCGAGTGGTAAACCTCTCCTGGTGGCACATCTATTTCACCCATTATCATTTTGAAGTGCCATATCAATGCTTCCATTTTTGTATACACATCTATTTTTGGTGGTATGTGGTACTTATCTGCATCCTTGGCATAGAATATCTCTTTCTGAGATGGGTCTTCTTTTTCTATTTTAGCTATTTTTTCTATTGCCTGTTGTATGATGCTGTAACTCTCCCACATCTCTCCGTTGCGCACCATAAATCTGTCATACACATCACCGGTAGTACCTACAGGTATCTTAAAATCGAAATCTTCGTAAGACGAGTATGGCTGTGCTACACGCACGTCATAGTCTACTCCTGCAGCACGCAAGTTAGGACCAGTAAAACCATAGTTCAGTGCACGTTCGGCATTGATAGGTCCTGCACCTATGCATCTGTCCATAAATATGCGGTTCCTGTTCAGCAGCGATTCAAATTCCTTCAGCACCTTCGGAAACTGTGCCATAAAGGCATGCAGCTTGGTGAAAAATGCCTCTGAAAAGTTGCGCTCAAAACCACCTACTCTACCTATATTGGTAGTAAGGCGCGAGCCACATACTTCTTCAAACAGTTCATAAATCATTTCGCGCTGCTGAAAGACGTAAGTAAATGGTGTAAGCGCACCAGTATCTACGGCTATTACAGAGTTGCATACCAGATGGTCGGCAATGCGCGAAAGCTCCATGAGCATAACCCTGAGGTATTCTACACGCTTGGGCAGGGTCAGTTTCAGTAGCTTTTCTATAGTCATATGCCAGCCCATGTTGTTGATAGGGGCTGAGCAATAATTGAGCCTGTCGGTAAGGGTAGTAACCTGATAATATGGGCGGCGTTCGGCTATTTTCTCAAATGCACGGTGTATATAACCTATGGTAGGTACTGTTTCCAGTACACGCTCACCATCTATCTCCATTATGTTCTGAAACACACCATGCGTAGCAGGGTGTGTAGGGCCCAGATTGAGCGTAGTACTCTGTTTCTGAAGCGATTCTTCAGAAAGTTTTATATGTTGCTGTGTTTGTGTCTGTAATTCCATATACCCTGAATCCCTTTAGGATCTCCCCTTGTTTTGAAATTATTACTAAATATTTACTCTCTTCACCTATTCATTTTCACACTTATACCCCTACTCGCTTGCTATAGTCTAGTTTAGATTTTTAAATAAATCTGAAAGATCCAACGAAAAACCATCTATTGCCACAGACTTCACCACATCTCCTTCCACCATTGTTCTCGAAGCCTGAAAGTTACCGTTTACAAGTTTGTAAACCGTAAACGTTTGGTCTTGTGGCGACACCACCCAATACTCCCTAACCCCCGACTCTTCGTACACTTCATATTTATACTTCAGTTCTTTGCTGTTATTACCCGGCGATAGTATTTCTACTACTAAATCAGGCGCACCCACACATCCTCTATCATCCAGTTTATCAGCGTCGCATATCACACATATGTCAGGTTGCAGCACTGTAATTATATCTTTATCGTCTTTCGATTTACGAGGTAGCCGCACATCGAAAGGAGCACTGTAAACTTCACACTTTTTCCCTTTCAAATAATTGTACAGTTCATTACAAATAGTCACAGACAACTGCTGATGCCGTCTATTTGGTGCAGGGCTCATCCTGAAAATACGACCCTTTATCAACTCCACTCGCTCTTCAAATTTCCATTTGAAGTAGTCAGCGTAAGTGTATGTTTTGTTTGTATCAAGGTCCGTAAGTGTCATACCTGCATTGTTTTGTGCTTATCTGCCAAACATTTCATCGTCTTTATCTATTCTCGTTGGGTCTTCCATCTGGTATTCTTTGCGCATAGGGAAGTAGTCCATCTCATCCACATTCAGTATCCTAACCAGATTAGGATGTCCCAGAAAGTTGACACCAAAGAAGTCATACGTCTCGCGTTCCATCCAGTTCGCGGCAGAGAACAAGCTAGTAGCCGTATATACATCTGGTTTTGCCACAGGCACATACAGTTTCATTCTTATCCGTGCATTATCCATCAAGTTGTGTAGGTGATACACCACGCTTAGTTCCTCGTCTTTGCGGTCTGGGAAATGCACTCCTGTTAGGTCTGTAAGAAAACGGAAACGCAGTTGCTCATCATCATAGAGAAACTGCATTACTTTCAGATTCAATTCTGCCGGACATCTAAATGTGAGCATACCATATGGTTCTTCCCACTCAGTCAGTTGTTCTCCAAATTTCTCTGTAAGTCTTTGTTTTAGTATTTCGTTCGATAATGCCATAATCTCTAAAACCCTGAATAAATATTCTTGCCTGCAAACAACGTTATTCGGCAAATATTAATAATGTATTTGTCTTTCTTTCCTTTCACAAAACCAGTGCTTACTGTATACCATAGCTGGTCATCAGCTCCTTGTACACATCGCTTGTTCTGCGTCTCAGGCTTTCGTTTTTCACTATCTCTTGCAGTTTCAGTATGCCATCTATTATGCCTTCTGGTCGGGGAGGGCAGCCTGGCACATACACATCTACGGGTATCACCTGGTCTATGCCCTGCAGCACAGAGTAAGAGTCAAATATACCACCACTACTGGCACAGGCACCTATGGCTATCACCCAGCGGGGTTCAGCCATTTGCAGGTATACTTGACGCAGTATAGGCCCCATTTTTTTAGATATAGTTCCAGCTACTAGTAGCATATCGCACTGGCGTGGGGTAAATCCCATACGCTCAGACCCAAAACGCGAAAGATCATAGTTCGCACCCATGGTTGCCATAAACTCTATACCACAGCACGATGTAGCAAATGGCAATGGCCATAAAGAATTGGCACGACCCAAACCCACTACCTTATCAAACGTAGTAGCATAAAAACCTTCACCGGAGTAGCCCTCTGGCATCTCCACCATCTTTACATTAGTATTGTATTGTACCGGCCTTGGCATAAAAAATCAAATTAATAATTTAATAATTAAAGAACTCATTTTACCGCTTCTCACTCACTTCTTGTTCTGTATTATCTGTGTTGTATATGGTATACTTTACTCAGCATTTCATTAGTCTTCCCAGTCTAGCGCACCTTTCTTTACTATGTATATAAAGCCACACAAGAAGAATGCTACAAACATAACCACTGCCAGAAATCCCTCCTGGCCCAGATACCTGAAGTTGACTGCATATGGATAGAAAAATATTACCTCTACATCAAACAGCACAAAAAGTATAGCTACCAGAAAGTACTTGATACCCATTGGCTGGCGTGCATTACCCACAGACGGTATACCACTTTCAAAGTTGATAAGCTTATCCGTCGTTCTTCTTTTAGGCCCCAGCATATGGGTTCCCACCATCATTACCACCACAAATCCTACAGCTATTACCACCTGCAGTGCCAGCGGAAAATAATTCATAGGTGTGTTAGTGACAGATGCCTCTAATAATAAATTCATATTCTTATTCAGTTGCTTTGATAAAGTATAATTAATAGAATAGACAAAGTTACAGTTATGGAGCGAAAATACAAGTTAGCAAAAATGGCTTTTGGCTATAGGTCCATTCATAAAGCACAATTTTTGCTGGTATGTCTTTTATTTCCATGCTATCGCAAAATGTTTCCATGTTTTGGTGCTTTCATAAAGCCGCTGTGCTGGGTTTTCTCTGTTTCCACCACCACCACCTCCTGCACCCGCCATGGGCATACTATTACTTCTGCCTCCAGCTCCCATACCGCCACCCATTGCTCCGTTGCCATTGTTCATGGGCACTGGTGCATTATCGCTTGTTTTCCCGTTAGGGTTTTTAAAGCCTTTTACGGCATAGCACACACTTATGCCCTTGCCGGCATAGGCAGAAGTTATGTTTTCAGTGTTGTAGAGGGCGCTAAATGGTATTTTTGCTTCCCATACCAGCTGTTTGTATTCGTCTATGCTTAGTTTCACTACTATCCCACAGGACGTTGTTTGCGATACCATATACACTCCATTGCACTTCCCAAAACCCTCTAGCGAAAACTGATTGCTACTCTCGGCACTCTTTTTCAGTTTCTGAAACACCGACCGGCTCAACTGTGGCGGACCACTGTTTTTGCCGTCTTCAGCATGGGTAAACAACTCCGACACATCTTCATTGTTCTGAAGCGGAAAGCTGATATTAAATTTAGGGTCGCGTTTGCCGCCAGTGTCTATAGATACTACCATACCCTGCTTCAATATCTTTATTTGTGTTAGCGGGTCGCCGGTCTGCATAGTTATATACAGGTTCTGCTGGTCGTTCGATGTAGCATACGCCACCATTGCCTTCGCATCATAATTAGGATACGGAGAAGGCCAGTCTGTGCAGTCGCCATCTATCACTATAGGTTGCGATTGCCAAGTGCCAGGCATCAATTTCTGTGATTTTCCACCTCGTTTAGTGCTGCTACATGCCATGCAAAACACCAACAATGCAAACGCACCAGCTGTTTTTTTCATCTGTGTTATCACCATAGTCTGCAAATTAATGACGAATACTGTTAATAAAGCAGTTGTAGGCTATTTTTAATATTGTTAAGCCCTCGTCCTTTCATCTTTAGTACAGGGCTAGTCATGAGTGATAGTAAGTTTTGGGATGCTTGTATATCACCATAGGTACAATCTTTAAGTAGGTATTTTTTATTCTTCGCAACAATCCCAAAAACAAAACGGGCTCATGATCGCATCAAGAGCCCGTTTGTTTTTGCTTCACAATAGTGTTTACACATTATTGTCAAACTTTTCACCTATGTATTCCTCAAACCTCGTTACCCCTACCAATCCCGCTATCGTAGCAATGGCAGTTATCGTTTGTGCATCTATTGTGTTGCCAAAGTAGCTCAGGCTTACAAATGCGCCAGTCAGTAACACTGCTGCGCATAATAGTTTTTTGATTTTGTTGTTCATATAGTGTGTCTTTTTTTTACTGTTTTGTATACTTTTTGCACCCTTCACATTGTTCCTATTATCGCTGTTATCACAGCAATTCACTACTGTAACCTACAACAATCATTATGCCGATAGCATGCAACAACTTGTTAAAAACAATAGTCTGCCAAAAATGCAGGTATATACATGCAAAATAATATTTACAAAACCAACCGATTGGCACAATTTATGCGTCTATATATATAGAGTACTATTGTTCACCTCAAAAAACATGTTTTATGTTTTTCACCAGAACGCAGAAGTATCAGTTCCCTGTCCCACGGGAAGCATTCAGAAGCCGGCTCATTGGCAATCACCTAACCATCCACGACCTTGATTTCGAAGTGTATGACAATGGTCATAAAATCACCATTGTCCCACATACCGAGAATATCAAAGACCTGAAAACATTGCCCATCACCTATGTAGCTATGCAAGACGATGGTAATGACACCCGCATCACCATCACCTCTAAGATGCGTAAGATAGATTACGGTGGTCCGCTACTTATTGTATTCTTTTGTGTGTTTCTATTTGTAGCTGGCATCATCTTGTTTTTTGTAGGTGGCGAGCCACAGATATCTTACACCATGCTCGCATTGTGCACACTGGTGTTCACCATTTTCTGGGTAAGATTAGAAATGGGCTATTTCGACTACGTGCGCAAAATACGCAACTACATAAAAAGCATAGTATAATGCTCATTTCAGGTTGAGGTTATAGAGAGCCTCAGCTCATCACATCAGATTTTTTTTTTGACCAGCCACTGGTACATGATTCTTATAGTTCGGACAATAATACATCGATTGGTAAATACACAACTGTTGCTGGTAGCTACATCTGAATTATAGCAGGAAGGGACTGTCTTAAAATCTACTTTTAAGTCAGCTCCTTTGCTATTGCTACAATGTTGCCCATTACGTAGCTCACCCCAATTTAATATGCGTTTTCCCAGTCAATCCTGCTACAATCAGCAATATGCCAAATAGCAAAACAGCAACTATAGCATACCATTGTAGCATTCGCAACACAAAACCGCTCATTGTATATTCATTCTTTGCAGCTGGGTAGTATAATCTTATGGGTTGTATCATTACCATTATTCCTACCGCCCATACTATCGAATTGAATAATACTGAGCCATATTCAATACTGGTATATAATCCGACTATCACAAAAAAATACCACATCGCACCCGCCAGCAGTAAGTTACTAGCTATCACTATATGCTCGGCAAAGTTGAGTTTTAGTTTTCTGAACGATGCTAGCCCACTCAGAGCAAACAAAGGAATTATCAAAAAAAGCAAGAACTTAAGGTAGTGCTTCACATAATACGATACATCTGCCGTGCGTTCATCCACCACCAAACCTTTATGAGTGCTGTCATCTACAATATGGTAATACTCCTTAAAGTATTTAGCTAACAACAAGTTGAGTCCTAACACTATCAGTATCAGGTAAAACACATTGTAGTACTTCACTCGTTTGCCCCGTATATAGTCAATGGCCATAGATCCGGGACGCACAAAAGATTCACGTACCGTATACAGCAAGCCTTTGTCAAAGTGCCATATACCATGCACTAGGTCATGCTGTATCAGGTGCTTTATTGATAAACGATGCGTATCGGCCTTTTGCCCACAACCATGACAATAGGCACCAGTTAACATCGTATCACAATTCAGACATGCGCGTTTGTCCGCTTCCATCTACCCGGATTATTAATTAGAAACAATAAAAATCAACTCATCGCAATATAGTATGCGAAACGATAGAAATCAAGTTCAAGGTATTCGTTGGTTAATCGTTTTCTTGCACTTGTTGCCGTCCACTTCCACCCACCCATTTAACGCAAGTATTCAAAGATAAATTTGGCGAGTCTTTTCGACCTGCGAATAACCGCTAGCGTAGAGCATATTTATATAAAATTACAGCTGTGGCGTAGACTCCCGTCTACGTCACAGCTGCATCCGGTTTCCAGACCGGCGTGTATGCTTTTTTGTTTTGCTCGGCACTAGGTTCTTGGTCAGAAAACAATACCAACAACGGCGGAATGTAGTAACAAATAAACAAGAAAATTGATGATCTATTCCAATCTACCCTAACGCTTTTATTCAAAAAGTAAGTAAGCTGAAATTCTTATGCCCCAATTTCCTTTGTTGAATGATGGCTTTTAGACAGCTTCCAACCAGAATATATTAAGGAAGATCCAAGCAAAAGGGTTATTGAAGCAAATATGGGGCCGATAGTAAATGTTTCAAACGGATGCTGAAAAATCATACCATTAAGGTATTTAACGAACCATGTAAATATTGCAATCATGAAGTAAACAGCAAACATACTTGCTAATACGCCCGAAACGATGAATACACGCCAATTTTTCACAACTAGTGGAAGAAACAACACTGAATTAAAGAGTAAATTGCTATTCGTTAACTTGTGGTCTATTAAATCGGATAAAATATCAAAACTGCCAATACATGCGAAGTATACAGCAGGAATAAGTGAGAAGTATTTAGTGGGTATTCTGTCGTAAAACGCCATTATCAAATTTAGTATGTTTATGCGAAATTATCAAATTTGTGTGTACATCAACGCCCTCTCCTCTGGGCGAGGCGTCTCGCCTCGACCTCACTTTCCGTCAGCGTCCCGCTGACTTGCGAAAGCAAAATGAAGCCATAGTGCAACATAACATTCCGTTACACTGGCGCGAGTTTGTAGCCTAGTCCTTGTGCGCTAGCTAACTCTTGCCACCCCCAAAGAAGCCAGTTTGTAACTGGCAAAATCACCCCTTCCAGCTCCCATCGCCAAAACTGGTTAGAAATCTGCTATAACCATCTAGTCAAGGCGTCTAACCTCGTCATCGGTGGGATAATTTACTACGATGGCGATAAACATGAAGCAGGTGATTTAAACGTCTTCTCCCCACCATTAAATTATCCAATGCCACCGACTCACTTATTCCATTATGTTTGAAATTCAGATATGAAGTCTTGCCTTGTGTGATGTTGTAGTAAGATATTTCCTCCCATTTTCTAAGTATTCCCCGAGTATCAATACCGTTTTCAGAAACAGCAAGTTGCGGAGACCTGTCCGAAGACCTGTAAAATGTAACAAACATCGCAGCACCAAAAAAGACGGGGATTATAAGCTGGGGACCGAAAGAGAGAAACATTACGAACGGTATAAACGATAAAATAAAACCTCCGAACATAATTAAAAAAAACAGATTCTCGTATGGCTTGCGGAAATAGATTACTGTTTCATAAGGTACTGAAACGTCGTCTTCAAATCGATAATCTTTAAAACGATCCTCAATTAAAGTTCGCTTATGCTCGTCTTTAATTTCATCCACAGGATAGGCAAGGAAACCAGATAACTGGGCGGCTTGCTGAAATTCTACAACATCTGCAACGCGCATATATATCCAAGGCACCCATAATTTACCGGTATAATGAAACCCAAAAATCATCACCGTCACTGGAAGAATAATGCCTAATGGAATGCTGATATAGAGAGGCCAACCCAATGTATAATTCAAAGCAAACAAAGGAATCATCAAAGCCATACTAGCGACAATTACTGAAATTATAAGTATCCACCCTACAGTTAATGCTTTATTTACTGACCATAATTCCATGGCAATAAAGATACTAAATAACGCAAAATGAATTCCTGTCTCCCCACACTATCTGGTCGAGTCGTCCCCATTTGGCTTAAGAGTTCAAAGGGAAACCTCGTTGTTCCAGTTGTTCCTTCGGGTCAACTGGAACTGCAAATAAAATTCGTTCTCCCGAACGCCTTCACTTTCTAGCAGCTAAATTGTTTCCGCTGCCGTTGTTTATAGGCTAGAAAATGAGTATATGAGCCAAAGTTCAAGCGTGGGTTTCACTTGCAATAAATCTACATCTCAAAATGTGGATATCTTAATCACTACCACTACCCTGGTTTTCGACCGGCATAAATTACATAATAGCCACTCAGCAGTTTTATGCACCAGCCCAAACTGGGCGCAATATCATAGCGGTATGCATCGCCCACCGAAAACTAAATTATTCGGGATATTCACCTAATTTTACTGTATGAAAACTATCCAGCTACATATTCCTGACGACCTCGCAGATAAAGTATTGCGTATGACAGGCAATGCTGAAACATACATCATAGAAATGCTTCGGTCTAAAATAGGTGGGATTGATAGTTCTGGAACACTTTCCGAACAGTATCGCCTTGCAGCCCAAGAAAACAAATCCATACAAAAAGAATTTGCTAGCACAGATTTGGAGGGTTGGGACGATGAATATTAACAGAGGTGAAATCTGGCTGGCAAACCTTGATCCTACTGTTGGTAGTGAAATCCGCAAGACCCGACCGGTAGTAATAGTGTCTAATAACACAAACAATAAGCACAATAGTGTCGTTACTATTTTACCCATCACTTCAAACACTTCTCACGTCTATGCTTTTGAGGTATTCATTCCGACAGGTATGGGTAATTTGCCTAAAGATTCAAAAGCTAAAGCCGACCAAGTACGCACCTTAGATAAGGTTCGACTGATTAAACTAATCGGAACACTCCCCAGCCATATTATCAACCTAGTTGATGGTGCAATAAAACTTCACCTAGATTTACCTTAAAGCGAAACTAAATTAGGTTTTCACTCAGCCAAGTGCTCACTCTCGCTTAGTTTGTAGCCTAGCACCAGTGTGTTGGCTAACTCGTGCCTCACCCGTTGTTCCAGTTGTTCCGCAGGGTCAACTGGAACTACTAATAAAATTCGTTCTCCCGAACGCCTTCACTTTCTAGCAGCTAAATGAATGTACTTTCTGGCGTGAGTTTCCAGCCCACCCCTTGCGCCCCTGCCAACTCGTGCCACACC
>CAZRPA010000005.1:0-16926 GCA_964601855.1 uncultured Flavipsychrobacter sp.
GGGTCGCAGGTTCGAATCCTGTCTCCCCGACTTAATGAAGAATGAAACCCGCTCTGGTAGCGGGTTTCTTCTTTTTATGTAGCAAAACTGTAGCAATAAACACTTAACACTATACTGATTTAGCCATACCAATCTGTTAAGTATTTGGTCAATTTTGGATGGTGCGCCCACATTATTTAACAATCAGGATAAAGCTATCTGCATTGAGATTACATAGCAGCAGGTGAACATGGCTTAAATTGCAGCAACGGGCGTAGCTCTTGGCAAAGTATTGGGGATGTACCTTTAGCCAAGTGGCGAAATCGCTAATTATAGTTCAATACAAACAACCACTGACGACAACATCAATCTGTTTTTTGTTAGCTTATTTTTCTTTAACGCACCTTATACAAAAACCATCGATGTTGTTTGGGTTGCCGTTAATACTTACATACTTTTGCACATAAATATCGCCATAAGAAGCTACGCCAATATTAAGTATCTCACTTTTGATATGATTTGAGTTTCTTTCATAATACTCATCCTGTTCAGGCGCACAAACCAAATGGATAAGTATAAAATTATGGTCTGTAAATGTAGAGTTTGTCGCCCAATATGAATGAAAATCAACACCTACTACTTTACCTTCATTTCCTGAAAAATAGCCACATGGGGTAGCATTGAAACCAGTTTCATTGCTGCCATTACATTCAATTGTCTGGGGTTTCCTTGTACCCCTGTTTGTGTTTCTGACATACGCATGCCAACCAGATTTGCTTTTAATGCTGCTGGGGTCGTATTTGCCTACACGCCTTACAAAATTTATTATGCCATTCCAATCATCATTTGTTGCAATTCTATATCCATTGGGTGCCAAAGCTCTAATATCAGAAATCGCATAGCTATTGTAGTATATTTTTCCATTAAATTCAATGAAGCACCCTTTTTTCTCGGCATTCAATAAAAACCAATCCTGGCTTGTTTTTGCTTCTGAGATGACATCTCCATTTGAATATTTTCTTGTACTTAAATTATTTGATTGCCAAACATTACCATCCACGTTAATGTCTTGAGAAAAAGCAGTAGCACACACCATCAGAAAACAACACAGTATAAATATAATTTTCATTTTCAAGTGTTCTTGTTTTTAATTTTGATATGTTATTATAGATTCTTCAATTGCCGTTAATTTCCCATCTACAATAAATGTCTTTTTCAGCACGTTTCCGAAACTATCATACGTGTACTTGTATGTATATGTTTTATCAGCAGTAACTACTTTTATAAGGTTATTGTACTTATCATATTCATTCTTTATGGTAAACAAGACTTTGTGATTCGTAGTAACAACCTCATCGGAAACTACATTACTCCTGTTATCTATCTTGTAAACGTGCATTTGCCCTGACCTCTTATCCTCTTCCACTTCGGTGTTACCTGCGTACGTTATTTCGGTTTTGACTAAATCACTAACAATAATTTTTTCAAGTTTGTTTTCAGCTGAATATCTATATTCAGATATAGTAATTTGCTTTCTCAAATTATCAAGATAATATTCTTTTATTAGATTGCGCTTACTATCATAGTCATATTTTCTTTCGCTATTGGTCACTGGGCTTACTTGTGAATACTTGATAACCTCGTTATTACTATCATATTCAAATAGCTCTATTTCATTTTCACGATACCCTTTAGAATCATATTTTACTTTAGTAACGTTATTACCGATATACTCTAAAGTCATTTTTATCCCGTTATTATTAATCAAATTTCCTCGATCATCAAATTCATACAATTCTATTTTAGGTTTATCAGTATGGTTTCCACTGGGATCAAACCTTTCATACGTTGCCTTGCTGATACTCTTCACTTTTCCGTGTAATTTAAACGATGCGTAATTCCAAGGTCTTATTGCTTCTATCTTTTCGATCCCATAGGAGTTTTTACCAAATAATATACACATGAATATGAATATAAATCTAAATATCTTTAGCTTCTTCATGCCAGTTTTGTTTTATGTTCTATTAAATAATTTTCACCAAATAAGCAATGCCACCTGCCTTTATGGTTTGCAGCTACTTTTAATTAAACAAAATTAAATTTTCTTTTTGGATACACTCGTGTATCCAGCATATTTTTTATTCAGCCCGACTTTTGGTTGGTGAAACACACCGCAGGCATAAAGGCGTTTGGAGTGCATTTAAGGCGGCTAAGGGAATCGAAAGACATGAGCCAGCAACAGCTTGCCGATCTTGCTGATGTCGCCAAAATAACCGTACAAAGAATAGAGAATGCAAAGTTTACCGTTACATTAGGCGTGTTGATTTCATTTGCAGATGCAATGGAAATTTCATTAAGTGAATTATTGGATTTCCCTATCCCAAAACATATTTAGCTTTTTGCGAGGTAAGCAAAGAAGTGATGAATTTTTTCCAAATATTTTTTTATGACATTTTACTATAAGGTCAAATTCCCGCCTTTTTTTCCCCGCAATATTTTTTTCTTTTCCATCCAATTGAAAAATTGACTTCAAAAATAGGAATGGTAATCTAAAGTGGTTGTATGCCCTTGGCATTCGGGGTATAGGGCGGGGATACCTCCCCCCAAGCACAGGTATCGCTTGGCTGTAATTCTCCAGAAGACGCTATTTATCTAGACACCACATCTGGGAGTTTGAAGAATAAGATTAAGTATGAAATTAAAACCATTGACAATGATGATTACTCCACCTATGGTAACCAGAATTAAGAAAAACGAACTGCACAAAATGATTACCGATGTAAATTATCCAGGTAAAGTCGTATACGCCTTGGCATCAATACCTACACCGCAGCACAAAACTATTTTCCAAATCACTGACCAACAATTAAGAATTTTAGTTAGGTATATAGCCGATGAAATGGACGAGAAAAACCCCTCGAAAGAGATGCTGGGAATGTATCTGGATTACACGCCAGGGCGGTAAACTGAAATTTCTACTAAAAATTAATGAAATCAACGAAAGGAAGTCAATATCTTTTAGTTTAAATTTTGTTGTAAATGCGCCATGGATAATGGTTTGAGGGCTGTTTTTCGTAGGTTAGGGGTGGTGAGAAATCTCGGTGGTAATCTTGGCTATTATAGCGGATAATCGGCAGAAAATGCATTGATTTTTGCATTTTACTGTAGACTTTCGTAACTCTGGGTCTGTAAATTGTGTCTATGAAAGGTAATGTCGGCTTAGCCATGAAAATCTACGTGTGGCTGTTTATCTATTGCGCTATCGTTCACACCTTCGGGTTCGCTTTTTGCGCTTTCATCCTGGGTATAATCTTAGGCAGTATCCCTATATGGACTTCCAAAATCCTGATGATCCCAGTATTGGGCATAGTTGGTTATTGTTTCTTTTTCGGTGACCGTGCTTTTGCGGAATTTACGCTTGCCTTTATACCGTTCATTTACGTTGCGGCTGCCGATACGGTATTCAAGATGTTTGAATAAGAATTTGTAGGTAATGGAATGATAGGATGGTGGCTTACCATTAAAGGTGTATGTGTCCAGGTGCATGAGTACGTTCAGAATTATCCACCATGTAGGAACCATCCACCGTGTTAATGGTAAATGTTCTCTGATTTGAACCTGTTTCGGACTGTATCAGTATTGTGGTTTTAATACCACCAATCTCATATTGAATAAACAAGTCTTTAGCTATGCCCCGAGGCACTAATAATGCCGCCCCAAAAGATGCCTCATTAACACGAAAACTCAAAGTGGTTCTACCTGCGGGAAGAATAAACAATGGCAATACATTTTGTCTATAATTGTTAAAACCCCACAGTGCGAAATTGATTTGAAACATACAATTGGTTTTAGGTAAATGTAATATAAATCTCTACAAGTCCATTCCTGCACCGTTAAATTTCAACCATGATTTACGCTCCCTATAGTCTGGTAGAATCTTATCAACAACATTCCAGAATGCTTCTGAATGGTTTTCATGTATCAGGTGAGCCATCTCGTGTACTATAATGTAATCAAGTACCGTCAGCGGTGCCATCAGACACTTCCAATGAAAGTTAAGATCACCTTTCCTGGAACATGATGCCCAGCGGTTTTGCAACTCCATTATCCTTATCTCCCCAGGCTTTACCCCCAAGTGACCTTTATAGTAATCAACTCGGCTGGTGATCCTTGGTAATGCCTTTTCCCTATAGAAGGTCTTAAATACTTCCTGGGCTTCGTCCTTCAACGACTTCAACAGGTAAAAATGCCCGTCTTTGAGTTTTAAAGGTACATCCTGGTCTTTTACGAGTTGCAACCTATAATTCCTTCCCAGGTACAAAAAGCTCTCACCGTTGGCGATCTCCCTATAAGTCCTGGTGGCGTTCAGCTCTTCCCGCTCCGCCAGGTGTTTATATATCTTATAGCTTTTTTGCTCTACAATGGTTTCTATTTCTGCATCGGTATTCTTTTCTGGTGCCAGTACCGACACACTGCCATCCCGCTCAATGTAAATACTGAGTGTCTTCCTCTTGCTTCGCTTCACGGTATAGGCTGGTAGTTTATTAATCATGCTTACCTACCTATTATTTGGTTATGCCTCTTTTTCGCCAGTGCGATTATCTCGGTACATATCAGGTCTGAGGTTGAAATTAACTCAGGTATGCCACTAAACAATATTGTGTCGCTCATTTCCCCTTTAATCTTTTCTATTTCGTGTTCCTTATCCCAAAAGTTGATGATACCTATGTTTGATTCCAGCTTTTCTATGATCTCTGCATTAACTTTCTTACACTTATCCCTGGTGGATTTTCCCATCTCATTCTTACCAAATGCTATGTCCATCATCAGGTCAAAAAACGGGGCTTCTACCTCTGAAACTCCTTCCTCCGTTTTATACCGGCCCTCACGGGCTTCTTCTTTCAATCCTTTTAACCCCTCAACCAGCTTATTCCAGTCGTCCTTATGTTGCTTAATGATAGCTTCCAGTTTCTCATGTAATTTCCTGTACAAAGATGGATCTTCGTTGAAGCTAACTTTGATATGCTTTCTTATGGCGTGTTCCATCTCTGAGGCTATCGCTTTCTTTGATATGTTTTTGTTTACCTCGGTATCAAAGTTATCTGAGAACAACTCTACTGGTGGTATTTTAGGGTTAATGCCCAGGTTTACCAGGTGTTCGTTTACCAGCCGTTTTATCTTTTCACCGATGGTTTCAATGTTGATGCTGTTATCCTTGTACCGCTGCTTAATTCTGAACAGGATAAAGGCGAATTGCTTTGATGGTATCTTGTATGGTTCAGCCGCTGCCAGGGGCAATACAATGTCCATGCTCTCCATGAAGTTCTTGAAATACACCTCGAAATCTGCTCTGAATTTTGTGTCGGCTGCGATCTCTACACACCTTTCAATAATGGCGTAGCCGTCTTTAGGTGCTTTTATCTTCTGGTTTACATAGTCTTCTATCTTTTCTACCCCTTCGTCTTTGAATAGCTGTACCAGGCGTTTATACCGCTGATCCAGGATAGGTATTTCAGTGGTTATGTTCTTGAATGATGCCAGTACATCGGCAACATCATCTTCGCTGTATATTTTCAGTGCCGCTTGAAGGTTGTTGGTGTTACCTATGTAATCTACCACATAGCCCCTGTTCTTGCCCTTGCGGGTTCTGTTTACCCTGGCTATAGCTTGTAGAAGGTTATGTTCCTTCATCTTTTTATCCAGGTACATGATCTGCTCTATAGGTGCATCAAACCCCGTCAGCAACATATCGCATACCACCAGGAAAGCTATACCAGATAATGGCTTAATGTAGCTACCATTGCCATCTACCGTATAGTCGAACTTTACCTTGAAATTCTCTACGGCTTTATTAGCCATTGATGCTTTCCTGGCTTCTGTTATTATCGCATCTTCATTCGTACCCTGCGATGATACCACCGTTTCTACCTTCAGGAACTTCATTTGCTTCAGCAATTCACCGTCTGGCACCGCTACGGTGGTTTCCTGGGCTATGCGGTCGTTTATAGCCTGTATAAGCGCCCTCTTATACCTTACTGCTGCCAGCACTGTACTTGCCACTACCTGGGCTTTAAAGCCGTTTGGCAGTATATGCTCGATGTAATGATCCACCATGTCTTCAGCTATCGCCTGTATTCGGCTTTCAGCTTCCAGTATGTCGGTATAGGTGCCGTACTTCTTCTTTATTATGGCTTTCTCTTCATCTGTGTGATCCTTAACCAGGTCTTCAAATTTATCTTCCAGCTTGCTCTTATCCTTTACGGCATCATCACTGGTTTTACCTTCATAAAGTATCTGCAAGGTCGCACCGTCATCCACTGCATCTTTCAGCTTGTATTTGTCGATGTACGAACCAAACCTATCTTCTGTCTTCTTCTTGTGTCTGTCGGTAATTAGTGGGGTGCCTGTAAACGCAATTTTAGTAGAATTTGGGAATGCCTCGAATACATTGTTTCCCAGGTCGCTGCCTTGTGTACGGTGCGCCTCATCAATCAGTATTAATACCCTGTCCGATTCATTTACCTTACCTATGTTGGTGTAAACGGGTATGTACTCCGCTACGATCTGCCCTACCAGGGTATCATCTGTCTTTACCCGTTCCTGGAACTTATGCACCATCACCATTACTACATTGCTGGAGGGTGTGGATAGCTTCTCTCTTAGCTCCCTGGTGTTGTTTACGTAATCTATCTTTTCATTGGTAAGTACCGCAGTGTCGCCCAGTTGTTCTTCCAAGTCATTACGGTCATTCAGCATGATAACCTTGTAGTCTTTAAGGTCGTCACTGGTTCTCAATTTCCTTACCAGCATTACCATGGTCAACGACTTTCCACTGCCTTGTGTATGCCATACCACACCCGATCTTTCCATTGGTGTAGTGCCAGTTCTTAACCGCTGTATGATCTTACCTGCCGCCCTGAATTGCTGGTAGCGACACACGATCTTTATTTCCCTTCCATCAGGCTCCGCCATAAACAGCACAAAGTGCCTTATTATATCCAGTAGGGTATCTGGCGGCAACATACCCTGTACCAGGGTTTCCTGCGATCTCACTTTGCCCAGTGGTGGAGTAAAGGTCTTGTACTTATCTGGGTATATGTCTTTCCATTCGTAATAATATTCCTCTGTTGAGGTTATGGTGCCGTACCTGGCTTGTTCGCCATAGGTAGCTATATTGAACTGGTTAAAACAAAACAGGGCTTCTTCACCTTCCTTTAGCCCGTCCAGTTTGGTGCCTTCCCGCTGGTTACTATACCTCAATAACTGGGTTATAGCTTCATGCATCGGGTTTGAGGTAAACTCATTCTGATCTTTACACTCTACCACCACCAGGGGTAAACCATTTACAAACAATACCAAGTCGGGTATAATAAACCCTTTACCCATGCCAGGTGTATCTACCCTGAATTGGTTGATGACAGTAAAAGTGTTTCGCTCTGGGTGGTCAAAATCTATTAGCTTTACTACTGGAGCTTCTTCGCCTGTTAGCTCGTTTTTATCAGCTTTGGCATTGTTCAATAACAGGTTAAGAATATCCTTATTGGCTTCCAGCAGATTCTTCCTGGTTAACTTTATTACATCATCATGCAGCTCTTCCAGTTGATGACGGGTAAGCCATCGTTCACCCGCCTCAGTGGTATTAATGTCCTGTACAGACTGCTTGAATAGCTCACTGAGTGTTACCTCTCTAAAGGTGGTGCGCTTGCTTTTATTTGGGTCTGTCGGTATGCCACCGCCCTGATCCAGTATTGTCCACCCCAAGTCTCTTAGTTGGGTAAGGAACGGCTTTTCTATGTGGCTATACTCAGACATTATTTGTGGTTGTTACTATTGATAATAATTTAGATTGCTTTATCATCTTTCACTTCTTCTGGTTGTGTTTCGATTCTAAAATAGTCTAAAAAGCCAATAGTGTTATTTAATTTCCTTTGTACCGAATCGTCAAATTTGTTTCCGTTCATTGGCATTTTAAAATGTTCAGTTACACCTTTTGACCGATTATAAAAACCTACGTCATTTAACGTCCCCATTGTCCTAAAAGCTAACTCATAAGAATATTTTCCACCCTTAAGTGGCACCTGGTAATAGACAATCTTTTTGTCGTAAATAAGTGACGATATTATTTGCTCACTATTGGGGATTCCGTTTATTGCACTTGCATCAATATAACTACCCGCCCAATCTTGGTTCTCAGCTAAAACGTATGCGTTCGTAACACCTCGACCGTATAATGAGCTATTATGGAATTGCACACCCCGCACGTTCTGGATAGTATAAGGGTGATATTCGAGTTCACCCGCAACCAAACAACCCCTTAAAGGCAAAGTCGTTTGTTGCGTTCGCCAATTAAATGTATAACATGCTTCGACAATGTTTTTGAAATTCTCTTCCGTCAACCCTCCTGTTGTCCAGAAGATAATACTGTCAGATATATGGATGCAGTTAACCTCTGCAAAATTAAAATCAGGTATTAACGTACCAGGTCGATTAGGGTCATCTATTAGATGGTTTTTACAAACTGCATTTTGAGACTCTCTGAAAACATTGTTAATCTCCCTATGGACAATCGCAGGTTCAATGCCCTCTGTCAACTGCTTAAATCCCAAAATATCATAGAACGCTATAAATTCTGTCATGGTATATTCTCGTTCGTAAGTGCTTAAATATTTTTCAAATTCCAAATTTCTTCGGCTGCTTGCAATATTGTATCATGCCTGCGTTTAATAGCTTTTTTATCCCAGATAGGAACGGTTACGTCTTCAACAAAGTTTTTGATTTCCTTTTGTTGATTAAGTAAGTTGTCTTCACCATAGGATTTAAGTTTAGTTGTAAAAGCTCTATTCCCAATACTGCTATTATGCTTCCTTGAAATTAACATCAAATTACCTAAACAGTTTAGCCACTCTCCTGAAACAATTCCTTCCTCTTTGCTTTCTTTATCGTCATACAATCCGTAGCCATTTGCGATTGGATTGCCGTCAGTTTCCGTCTGGGGCGCAATATGCTCGATACTTTCGTTGCTGATTAGATCGGTGTAATTTATGTTGTGTGGCGTTGGGTGGTTTTTATCACTGATATACAACTCATATTTCCAGAGAACATAATTATCCACTCTATTTTTATAAAAGTAGCTGCTATCTAATAGCTCTAACATTACCTCATCGCTCCAGTACCACCAGTAACCACTTTCGTTGATATTCGCTATAATACCTGATATAAATTTATCAAGATCCGCAGTCGTCCTGAAATTGGTTAAATAGCCATTTAAACGACTTTCAATCTCAGCTCTACCGCCTCTCAGAAGATAACGAAAAGTGATGTTTTCTAAAAGCCTTATCAATCTTTTGATCGTTTTGCCATCAACATTTAATTTGTATGCTTTTATTAAGAACGGATATGCTAACGCCATGTTTCTCAAATACTTCAAGTCCATGGTGTAACTGTCAGTATTTTTCTCGATCTTCTCAACTGTCTGAAATGCCTGAGACAATCCAGATAGAAACTCTTTTATCCATTCTGTTTTATCTTTATCCAATGATTTCACAACTTTCTTAACATCGGAAACGACCTCTTCAGAGTAATAGCCGCTTCCTGACACAGCACGCCAATAGTAATTTAGAAGTTCATCTTCAGTAATACTAATTCTGGTGATTTGCCTATAGATAATTGAAATTTCATCCTCAAGGTATCTTATATCTGCTTCGATTTTATCTTTACTACTGTTTGACAGATAAATTTGCAACATAAAAAAAGCCTTAATGATTTCAAGATTGGATAGCTTTTTACCACGATCATTTTGAAATGCAAAGACCTGCGTTGCCTGGATCTTATCTTTTACTATAAATTCTGTTATAGTTGCATTCTCTATTAGCAGACACCATCTTTCTAAATCCTCAATGGAGGCTGACGCAAACTCCTTTTCAAAAATTTCTTTTGCGTTCCGAATCCTCATTTTTGAGTTGGTATCCGTTTCTTTGGAATGATTTGCTTTCCTCTCAATAATTTCATCTACAAAGAAATTGTTGTCGTCTTTTACGGTCACAAATTTTTGCGTCTTTTTCCTTATATCTTGTAGGTAGTAGTCCTCAATATCCAGAAGATCTATAGTTACACCTTCTCCGCTCAGCTTTCTTTTGTTAAGCTCTTCAATCAACGAACTAAAAAAAATAATGCAGGTAGTAAGACGTTGTTGACCATCAATCACATAAAATGTACTTTCATCCTTCATCTCAAAGAGATAATGTCCCAGGTAATAAAGGGTTTCGGTATTTTTTATATCATCAATAAACTGTAAAAGCTGTTTGTCCTCCCAGGAGTACGCTCGTTGGTATGATGGGATTTCGAATTTCCTACCTTTGAACCCAAAAAGTTTTTTTATTGTATTTTCCATAGTGTTTTACTTTTTCGCTGAAACAACCTCCCAAATTAATATTCTTGTTTCCAATGGATTTAACTCGGTTGTGATTACTTCGTTATATTTCAAATTTGCACTGATAGTAATGTTTAATTCTTGCAATTTATTTAAAAACTTATCACTTATTTCCTTTTTACCAGATTTATAATTTTCAACCATTACAGATAATAGGGTATGGTCAAACACATATTGTACTGCTGGGAAAATCCCAAGTGATCCATCGCCTAATTGGTAACCAAGCATTTTTTTATCGGCAACACACACAAAGTAAGATGCGCATTTGGTATGATGGGAGTGTAATGCCAAACGCATAAAATCATTCAACATTTTAAAGGTATTCTCCGTTACTTTAATACCGCCAGTAGGATTACTATTCCTTCTAAAGAAGGCAAACTCCACACACATCTTTACCGTATCAGTGTCAATCATTAAATCTACCTGTGGCTTCTCCTTTCGTTTGCTATTTTCATGTAGGTTCGAGACAAACGAATCAAGGTGTAAAGGGTGTTCTAATTGTATCTCCCATGGGTGAATTACCTTCATTTCTTGTAATGCCAGGAAAAAATCATAGCGAATGGAATCTTCGCCCATGTTCAAGGAAGATACCTTTCCATACCGTTGTTGAAACAATTCTCTATACCTGGTGAATACTGTTTCCATGATTAGTTATTGGGGTAGTATTTATCAATTAAATCTTTAAGCGGTTGTGTAACCAAATCAACTTCGGATTTTATGAACTTAGCCAATTCTATTTGAGAATATTCATGAATAGATTTCGGCAAAAATTTCGAAACAGATGTGTAAGCATTGGTCTTGGGAGGATTTCTTGCTCTGTACTTTATGGTAGATTTCAATTCCTTCATAAAGTCTTGCATATTCTCAGGTAACACATCTTTCTTTAATTTGTCATCACCACAGGAAATATTGATTTTACATACATTCCCTTGAATTTGCATTCCACCATAAAATATATTTCCTTTTTCTTGAAAGTTTAAGTGGTCAAACCTGATCTGAATTAAACCTTCACCCTCCCTTTGCGAAGTACTAAATGAAACGGCACATTGTAGTCCGACTAACATTGGTACCAAAAGGTCTTTTACCTCCTTATAATAGACCTTTTGGACGAATCTGGTTAATTGACACTCAATCAAATAATCTATAATGTCATGATTTTCCCCGAGTTTCTGGTAATCTCTTATTTTTTCGGTGTCGTGGTGTTCAAAAACCCATGCTTTTACTAATGGGTCGATCAATGACGATTTTATTACTGAAAGCAACCTTTGTATAGTCTGCTTATATTCCTCAATGAATACAAAATCGTTACCCGTATTTGACAGTGATAATCCTGATAAACACTTTAATAAATCACTGTAATTTCTACTTAGCCATTTAGGATCACTTGCTGTTTCGTTGAGTAAGTTTAGATAAATGCAGATTGGCGCATTTGTATAGGAATACTCAGTTAGAATAGTTTCGTAATATTTTTTCAACTGATCTGAATGCTCCGTGCTCTTAATTTTGTTCTCAATAATAATAACAACATCATCGCAAACAATTAAAATATCTATATCTTTTCGCTCAACATCGACCTTAAGTATTTTATAATTTTTTGTGGTATTAGTAATACACTGTAGGAACTTCTGTTTCTCAATATCAGATAAGACATCACAATAGGATGACAATATCCACCCTATTATTTGGGAATGTATTTTTTCCTTATCGGCAGCTAAAATAAAATCGAAAAATCCTTTTCTCATACTTTAATCAATCCTTTATTATGGAATATTATTTATGGCTGTTTCCATTTGTGCGTTGCTAACAACTAAAAAATTACGAATCTCGTAATCTATCATTTTCGCTCTTTTAATAAAAGACAGATAATTTAACTGGGTAATGAATACTTTGAAAGCGTCCACCGAAACACCAACACCTATACCTATTCTTCCTAACGCTGACGCATTGATTATACTCCCCAACACATGCTTTCTGGAGTTCTTATTTTCAAATTCAAATGCTAAAAAGCACCTCGCATTCCCATTAGTGTTAATCACTTGATTATAAGTCGGAATTTGAACTTCGTTAACCGCATTTGCATGATTGCCAATAATTGTTCTCACATTATAAGAATGGCGATCATATAATTCCCGTATGAAATCATCAATTAATGGATCACGTAGAAGCGCATCATAGTCACCGCTTTTTGTGTCTCCTCCGATAATACTAAATGGGCCTGCGGCAATATCTGTTCTTGGAGAGTAGTGGTTCTTAAATCCTTTGAATGCGTTCCACGTATTTGGTATATCTAAGTTGAGTTTTCGCCTAAGTTCTTGCTTTATCTGATCTTGGGTCATGCTGTTATATTTTTACTTCTACTTTACCGCTTAATAAATCACTCATTAAGCCTTGTTTAATGAATTTTAATTTATTCAAGTTTTTTTCCTCAATTTGCAACTTACAGATTACTTGCATAACCTTAGTCGAAATGTCTTTCTGCTCTTCATGCGGTGGCTTAGTGATTTGCAACTTCAATATTTTTGAAACAGATAAACCAGGCTGTGCTGATGCTTCGGAATATTTATTTAGTGTCATCGTCTCTAATTTTTCAGCTAACCAGTCAGTATTCATCTGTTCAAATAATGTAACAACTACGGCATGTTCAGAAGCGAAAAATTTACCTCTCGCCTTAGTAATGTTGCCGCATAATGCGCCCTGCCTACCTATTAAAACATAGTAACCTTCATGAGTGCATTGGCTGGTATAACCACGCAAACCATTTCCACCGTATACAGGGTATTCACCAACTTCGCTGATGCTCTCGGATGTAATACCGTCTCCACTTTTCATTTCGCATATCTGCCCTAAGCACACCACTTCCCAGTCCTTCGGCATCATCCCCAGCTGTGAATCCTTATATAGTTGTGGTGCGTCTTCGTATTTAGGTCTTAGCTCACCAGTAGTTACATCAATACCCCTGGTAAACAAATCCTGTAACATACCCTGTTTTACCGCCTGGTATTTGTCTATGATCGCTTCCGTCTTTTCTATCTGCCCGTCAATGGTAGATAGTATCTTGGCGATCTTTTGCTGTATGGGGTAATTGGGTAGCTCCAACTTTACCCCTTTGATGCTGTCAATGGTTAGTCCATATCGTGTGCTGCCGTTTGCTTTATTTGTAAACTGCTTTTTTACAATGTTATCTTGTAATAAATGCATTAAATACTGTCCTGACAAGATATTTGCCTTTGGTCTTAATAAGGCTAAATGATAACCACAAATCACGTTACTTAAGTTTTCTATGATCACAGAGGGAACAGCGATGTCTTCTGGTGTTTCAGAATCTTTTGTGATAACAACGTCATCAATTTTAAGCGTGAATTTCAATATTTCTGCATTGGTTGCTGAACCTACATTGTATTTAATCTTTTTGTCCAAATAACGATTTGAATAAGCATCCATGTAATTGCATAGTCTTATTGATTGCTCATTGGAATGGATAATCTTATCCACATTACTTGGAATTACGTCAGCTACTTCACCCAATGTAACTACAGTCCTATTACTCATACCCCAATTCGTTTAGATACTGGTTCAACAATTGGGTTTCTTTTTCACGATCGGTTATGAGGTTCTTTAGTGTTACCGAATACTTGTTATGCAGGTTCTCTACATCCGCCACAAACCCTTGCAGGTATTGTTTCAGGTAGCCGTCTATGGTGCTGTACAGGGTGCGTTCCCATCGGGCTATTATCAGTTGTTCGGCTTCGGCTGGTGTTATTTTCACCCTGGCAGCAGCTACCAGTTCATCCCTGCGCTTATCCATTGCGCTTATCTCAGCCTTCAGTGCCTTTATTTCATCCTTTACTTTCTTCAGGGTCTTGGTAGGCTGGCTTTCATCTGGTTCATATTCTTCTGCTTCCATCTCAGCCTTCAATGCTTCGGCTTCAGCGAATTGGTTCAGGTTCTGTTCGTGTTTTTCCAGCAGATCGGCAAACTGTGATCTTAGTATTTCTTCATCAGGTATCAGGTTGGCACCCCAGCCACTTGCCGCTACGCTCTTCAAGTCGCTAAGTATGGTTTCATCATTCCAGAATGATGCAAATGCACCTCTTACCTTAAACTGGTCAAGTATGCCCAGCGGCAGCAATGTGGTGCATATTTCAGCCAGCAGTTTTCGATACAGGTCAAATACCGCCTTCTGGTTATTGATGGCTTTAATGGCTGGCAGATGCTTGTTCCACCACTGCTGTAGTGTGGTTTGGTAGGCGTTGTGTTTATCTGTTACGCCCTGGCTGGTTTCAATGCGTTCCTTAATGTGTTCCTTATCGGTATACCCTGGTGTAAACTGTAAGTAGCCAGGTCTCAGTGCCCTGAATAGCATTTCTTTGGTTCCAGCATAATTCTTGAAATAATTATGCAGAGCTTCCACCTCAGCTTCAGGAATACCACCGTTGAGGTGTGCCTTCACATCGTGTGGCTCTGGTGGTGGTGCATTATCTACATACCTTCTTATGTTCAGGTTATATTCTTCTGCTTCCAGTTCTTCCAGTGTCACCAGGCGGCTGTAGTGTGGTTCTTCCAGCTTGTTGCGGTACACGTAGCTGATCTTCTCTATGTCCTCTGGTCGCAGCTTATTTTGGTTCTTACCTTCCTTATATTCTCGGTCAGCGTTAATAAACAACACTTGAGGACGGCTAAAGCCGGGCCTCAATTTGTTGATGACTAAAACGCTGGCAGGTATGCCCGTACCGTAAAACAAACCACCTGGCAAACCAATCACCGCTTCCAGCCATCCCTTTTCCAGTATCCACTTTCTGGCGGTCTTTTCCTCACCACCTCTGAACAGTACACCATGTGGCATTATCACCGCCATCTTACCGTCACTCTTTAACACACTTATCATGTGCTGCACAAACATAAAGTCACCTTTCTTACCGCCCTCTGGCATAAACACCTGGAAACGGTCTTTATATTCCATCCCGTTCTTACTATAGTTCTGGGAGAATGGCGGGTTAGCTATTATGCGGTCAAAACATTGCAACCTGCCATCAGCTTCGAGGTGCCTGGGGGTCTTCAGCGTATCATCATTATGTATCTTGGCGGTATAGATACCGTGCAACAGCATGTTCATCCTACACAGCGACCAGGTGGTGCCGTTGCTCTCCTGCCCAAACAATGACAGGTTCCTGGTATTGCCGCCCGATTGTGCCACATAGTTTTGCGATTGTATCAACATACCACCCGATCCCACAGTAGGGTCATATATGCTCATGCCTTCTTTTGGCTCTACCAGGTGTGTCAGTAAGTTTACCACTTCGCTGGGTGTATAGAACTCACCGCCCTTTTTACCAGCACTTTCAGCAAAGAATTTTATCAGGTACTCATAAGCTGCACCCATCAGGTCTGGGAATTCAAAGTCTTCATCCTTCAACGGAATCTCTTCAAAACGTTGAATAAATCCCACCAGGGTGCTGTCGTCCAATGTTTTTTGTCCTACCTTCTTATTGTAGTTGATGCTTTTCAGTACGTCCTGTAGGGTGTTGGGGTTCGCTTCTTCCAGTGCTTCCAGTGCTTTGTTCAGCGAAGTGCCCACGTCCTTTTTTAG
The DNA here is from genome assembly GCA_964601855.1 of uncultured Flavipsychrobacter sp. Classification (GTDB taxonomy): domain Bacteria; phylum Bacteroidota; class Bacteroidia; order Chitinophagales; family Chitinophagaceae; genus Nemorincola. The sequence continues at coordinate 15,996 of CAZRPA010000005.1, forward strand.
ATGGCGTATATTTGCCCAGCGACTGCGTTCTGGTACATAGAAGTCGTATTTGCCAGGGTTATCCAGTTGCTTCGCTATAAGGTCATCAGCAAGCCCTTTCTGGCGGTATTCCTGGGCTAATTTAGCCCTGTCAGCGTCAAACTTATCACTCAGTCTCTTCAAGAACAAAGCCCCGAAAATATGCTCCTTAAACTCAGAGGCATCCATATTACCCCTGAGTATGTCACAGGCTTTAAGTAACAGTGTTTCTAACCTTGATAATGATAACTTTTGATCCATCGGGACAAATATAATCAAGTCAGGGCCTCCGCCACAATTATCTAAGGTTTGTTTTTGTAGTGGTAATCATAACCATCTGGGTTCCTGGTAACCTCCTTAAGCAAATAACCGATACCCCCTCTATTCGTGTCATACTTTTCGATCTTGGTATTAGCGAATGGATCTTTACCGTTGCCCCTGAAATGGTTTTCTGTATAACTTTTCACCTCAGCTTTGTCGGGTATGTCCGACCATAAAATGAAATGGCTGTGGTAGCCGTTTCTCGTCTTATTTTCTTCACAGACATAAAAAAGCCTGATCTCGGCACCTTTGTATTTGCTGCTCATTTTGTCAAAGAACTTACCCATGCGATCCTTTGCTGTTTGTTGTGTAATGCTCCACCTGAAACTAACACACCCAAAGAAATCCCAGTCAAACCCTCTAAGGAACGTTTCCCAGTTACCGTTGATGGTATCGGTCTTGTTATAGTTTTCGTTAGTCAGCATTGTGATGCTCGGACTTACGTATATCTTGTTCAGCATTCTTATGAAGAACTCATTGCATCTATTGTGTTCGACCTTTTTCAAGCGTCTTCTAACTGTTGAATCCGATACATTATGTATTCGACAATACTGCTCTATCTCTATGTACGATCTTTGGTTAATAGTCAATC